>JANNKK010000310.1:0-1588 GCA_031396245.1 Gemmatimonadaceae bacterium | reverse complement strand
CTCCGCGTGTGGCGGAACGGAGTATCCGAACTCCACGTTCATCCGCAACACCGACCTCAACACCGCGACCGACGAGCTCTGGGACAAGCTCCTCTTCTGGGGGACGATCGTCTTCGTCTTCGTCGAGACCGCGCTGGTCGTTACGATCATCCGATTCCGGAAGCGGCCCGGTGGCCCGGCGGCGCGCCCCATCCACGGCAACGCCGCCCTCGAGATCGCCTGGACCGCCATTCCCGCGGTGATCCTCGTGATGATCGCCGTCCCCACGGTGCACACGATCTTCATCACTCAGGCGCCGGCCCCCGCCGGTGCCCTCCGCATCGAGGTGATCGGTCACCAGTGGTGGTGGGAGTTCCGCTATCCCGACCTCGGGATCACCACGGCGAACGAGGTCTACATCCCGGTCGGACGCACCGCGAGATTCGAGCTCACCTCGAAGGACGTGCTGCACTCCTTCTGGATCCCACAGATGGGCGGGAAGCGCGACCTGATCACGAACAAGACGAACTACATCTGGTTCACCCCCGATTCGAGCCTCGGCTCGAACGTCTACAACGGGTTCTGCACCGAGTACTGCGGATCGAGCCACGCGAACATGCGGATCCGTCTCTACGCGGTGCAGCCCGACGAGTTCGAGAGCTGGGCCCGCCACCAGGCGCGCGCCGCGGTCTTCCCCGCCGCCGCGACCGACACCGCCACGGACACCGCCCCGGCCGGCTACTCCTTCCCGATCGAGCGCCTCCCGGTGCACGCGGCGCCGCAGACGCCGATCCCGGCGGGCCTCACCTTCGATGACAACCTCCTCCCGCAGGGGGATGCGACCCGCGGGGCGACGGCCTTCCTCGCCGGCCAGTGCTACACCTGCCATACGGTCGCCGGGAACCCCAACGCGATCGGCGTGATCGGCCCCAACCTCACCCACATCGGTTCGCGCAACACGATCGCGAGCGGCCTCTTCCCGAACGACGCGCCGCACCTCGCGCGGTGGATCAAGAACGCCCGCGTGATGAAGCCCGGCGTCCTGATGACCACCGTCGGCCGAGGCGAGTACGATCCCATCCTCAAGCGCACCGCCACGCAGGGCACGCTGACCGACCAGCAGATCGCTGATGTCGTCGCGTACCTGCTGGCGCTCAAGTAGCCGGAGACGCGACCAATGGCATCCATCGCTGCCCCGACGAGCGCCACCGCCGCCGGCGCCTACGCCTCCGGTGAAGACACCAGCATCTGGAGCTGGATCACGACGGTCGATCACAAGCGGATCGGCACGCTCTATCTCTGGACCGCGCTCACCTTCTTCCTCATCGGCGGGCTCGAGGCGGTCCTGATCCGCACCCAACTGATGCGCCCGAACATGGGCTTCGTCTCGGCCGATACGTATAACCAGCTCTTCACGATGCACGGCACGACGATGGTGTTCCTCGCCATCATGCCGCTCTCGGCCGCCTTCTTCAACTTCCTGATCCCCCTGCAGATCGGCGCGCGCGCGACGTCGCCTTCCCGCGCCTCAACGCCTTCTCGTACTGGGTGTATCTGCTGGGTGGCGTCTTCATCACCCTGCCGATCCTCTTCAAGGTCGCGCCCGACG
>JANNKK010000302.1:0-9997 GCA_031396245.1 Gemmatimonadaceae bacterium | reverse complement strand
CGTGAAGAAGGGCTCGAACATCCGTCGTTGGACGTCCGGGGTCATCCCGGATCCGGTATCCTGGATCGTGAACCGGATGCGCCCACTGGCCGGTGCGGCGCCGAGCGTCACGGAGCCGACATCCCTGCCGATCGCCTCCGCTGCGTTGGTGAGCAGGTTCAGGGCCACCTGGGCGAGCTGCGCCTCGTCGGCCTCGACCCAGAGCGGCAGCGGCATCGGCGACACGACGAAGTCGACCTTCTTTGGCTGCGCCGCGCGGACCAGCGCGACCATCTCGCTGAGCACGACGCGCAGGTCGCAGACCTCGCGTTTGAAACTCGCTTTGCCAGCGTACGCCAGCATCTGGCGCGTGAGATCGGAGGCGCGGCGGGCGGCCGCGCCGATCTGCTCGAGGGACTCGCGCACCGCCTCCTGATCATGCAGGGCGTCGAGCGCGAGTTCGGTATTGCCGAGCACCGCCCCGAGGATGTTGTTGAAGTCGTGCGCGATGCCGCCCGCCATGATGCCGAGGCTCTCGAGCTTCTGGGCCTGCTGGACGGTCGCGTCGCGGTGCCGCCGTTCCTCCTCGACGCGGGCGCGCTCGGTGAGGTCGGTGGCGATCAGCCCGAGGGCGAAGGCGCGGCCCTGCGCGTCGCGCAACGGGAAACAGACGGCGTGCCAGGTGTGCGACTCGGGGCCCGTGGCGAGGTCCACCTCGCGCTCGACGACGTCGTCGTTCCGGCGAGAGTCCTGGAGCGCCGCCTCGAGCGTGCGAGCCGCTCCCGGCGTGAGCACCTCCGAGAGGCGCCGGCCGACCGGGGGAGCGCCGCCCGTCATGACGAGCGCCGCGAAGCGGTTGTTCGCCAACCGGATACGATCATCCTCCCCCACGACGCACACGATCGCGGTCGTGTGGTCGGCAACGTCCTGGAGGAGCGAGCGGGAGGCCTGGGCCTCACGGAGGGCGTCGCGGGTCGTATGGACCTGGTCGTTCAGCTCGCCGTACAGCGTGCGGAGCTGGGCCGTCATCGCGTTGAAGGTCTTCGCCAGCTGGCCCACCTCGTCGTCCGACTGCACCGGCGCGATCGCGCTGAAATCCCCCCGGGCGACGCGCTCGGCGGCGGCCGCCGTGGCCAGCACGGGCTGGGTGGCACGCCGGGTGATCGCGACAACGCCGAAGGTCAGGAGAGCGGTCGCGACGAGACCGCCCAAGAGGGCAAGGAAGAGGAGGCGGCGGGCCGGCGCGAAGGCGGCGGCCTGGGGTGCCTCGATCACAAGGGCGAGTTCCTGCTCGGGGATCCAACGCCACACGCCGAGCACCGGGCGACCCTTGTAGTCGCGGTAGAGCGCGGCGCCATTCTGTCCTGCGACGGCACGGTCGATCCCCTGGCTGTGGATCCCGCGACGGAACTCCTCGCGCCCGAACCGCTCCGACGAGACGAAGTCGGAGAGTTGCGTCACGAGGTACACGTCGATCGGCACGCCGCGCCCGGAGACGCGGAGCACGCGCTCCATCTCCTGCAGGTCGAGGTGCGCGGCGAGGACCGCGGCGGTGCGGGTGCCGACCCGGACCGGCGTCGAGATCGTGAGCGTCGGCCGCGCTTCCGCGCCCGCGGGATAGATGTTCTGCGTGTAGGTCGAATCGCGCCCGTGTTCGTAGAAGAGCTGATCGACCGCGAAGGCGCCGAGGGCGGCACGATCGGTCGAGGCAACGATATGCCCCCCGGGAACGGTGAGCAGGGAGATCGTGTTCGCGGCGAGGATCTTGCTCTGCGTCTGCGCGAGGATCCGCTCGACCGTCGTGTCCCTCCGCGCACCCTGTCGGGCGCCGAGGCGCAATGCGGCGTCGCGGAGCACCGGAAGGCGCGCCGTGAACTCGAGCGCGAGCCGCTGCCGGTCGAGCCATTCGGCAAGGGCGTCGACATTGCGGTCGGCGAGGGCGTCCAGTCGCTCGAGAAGGCGCTCGCGGAGCGCCTCTTCGGCGAACCGGTAGCTGATGTAGGTCGCGAGCAGTACCGTCGACACACTGAGCGCGAGAAAGGCCGCGGTCAGCCGTGCCGGGAGGCTTCGCCTGAGGAGGGTCGCCCAGCGCGGCAGCCGCCCGTGACTGCGAGCGTTCACGGTGCGCGCGCGTCCCGGTAGCGGAGCAGCGTCTCGCCATTCCGGAGCTGGAGCACGACTCCGCCGCGGATCGGATCGCCGGTACCGCGGAAGTAGTAGGTGGTGATCGCACCCTCGAACGCGTTCGTAGCGCCGATCATCGTCGCGATGGCCACTCCGTCGCGCGTGCCGGCGCGGTGCGCCGCGTCGACGGCGAGGCGGATCGCATCGTAGGTCGCGGCTGCCGTGGTGCGCGGTTCATGCCCGAATCGCTTCACGTACTTCTCGACGAAGGCACGGGTGGCGGCCCCGCCAGCCCGCTGGTCCCAGTTGGCCACGATCACCGATCCCTCTGCCGCGGGGATCCGCGTCATCGCCAAGGGATCCCAGCTGTCCGAACCGAGGAAGCGGCCGCGAAATCCCAGCTCGCGCGCCTGCCGGACCTGGACCGAATCGAAGACGGCGTAGTTCGGGAGGACGATCGCGTCGGGATCCAGCGCGATGAGACGGCGGAGCTGCGGCCGATAGTCGTTCCCGGCATCGACGTGGAAGACCTCCTCGCCGAGGACCCGTCCGCCGTGGCGCTCGAAGGTGGTCTGGAAGAGCGCCCAGATGTCGCGGCCATAGGGATTCGCCGCGTCATAGAGACCGACCGCGCGACGGAGACCGAGCGAGTCGTGCGCGAAGTCGGCGAGGATCGTCCCTTGGACCTCGTCGAGGAACGCGAGCCGGAAGACGACCGTCTTACCTGCGGTCACCGAGGGATTCGAGGCCATTGGCGAGATCAGCGGCACCTTCGAGACTTCGGCCACCGTTGCGGCCGCCGCCGCGAGCGTGCTGATCTGCGGACCGATGATGACGTCGACGCTGTCGACGTTCACGAGGGCCCGCGCGGCGGTCGCGGCGGCGTCGGCGCGCGCTTCGATCGTCCGCTCGATGAGCACGACGCGGTGGGTGACGCCGCCGATCTCGACCCCTCCGGCGGCGTTGATCTCCTCGACCGCGAGCGCCGCGCCGTTCTGTCCCGGGATGCCGGACACCGGGCCCATCGGTCCGGTGACGACACTCACCAATCCGAGCCGGAACTCGGGAGGTGCTGCGCGCTCGCATGCACCAACCACAGAGAGGGCGAGCGCGAGGGGTGCGAGGGCGGAGAGGGAGCGTGGGCGCGGCATCCCCGAAGAATCGACTGCGCCGGCGATCGAAGCAACGGCACTGTCACTCTTGAACGTCGCTTCAACGTTCCCGGTGGCGGCGTTAGGTTCCTCCCGAAGGCCCGGATGGCGGAATTGGCAGACGCAGGGGACTCAAAATCCCCCGAGGGCAACCTCTTGTGGGTTCGATTCCCACTCTGGGCATTCGCTGAAGACGGCGGAGAGCGGTCGGCGGACGGCGGAACTACGAACGGTCCGAGGGCCGCACCGGGTCGAAGATCAGATCAGCGGCGAGCCACACCGTCCTGGTGAACGGGTATGTGACGAGCGGAGAGAGGAGCATCGCGGCCACCGCGACGATCTGGATCGCATCCCACGGCACCGCGGGCCACACCGCCAACAACCACACGCCGAGGATCATCGCGAAGAGCAGCTCGGCGATGATGAGGTTCACGAGGTAGGCACCTACGAAGTGATCGGGGGTGCCGCGGTCGAGCCGCAGCGCACAGGTCGGACAGCGCGGATTGAGCCGCAGCCAGTGGCGGAAGAGGCCACCCCCGCCGCACTCCGGGCAGTGGAGAACGAGCGCACGGGCGATCCGGAGCGACGCCGTGGGAGGAGAGGTGCGCGTCGTCATCGTCGCAAGCTACATTCGACGAACACCCACACCAAGCGTGCGAATGGCCGGCCGTCATCATCTCTTCGTTCCTGGGCCCACCAACGTTCCCGACCGTGTCCTTCGCGCGATGCATCGCGCCCAGGAGGACCATCGGTCGAGTGCGTTCCCGATGCTCACCCACGGGCTGCTCCGCGACCTGAAACCGGTCTTCCGCACTGAGAAGGGTCGCCCCTTCATCTTCGCGTCGACCGGAACGGGGATGTGGGAGGCGGCCCTGACGAACACGCTCTCCCCCGGTGATCGCGTGTTGGCGGCGCGATTCGGCCAGTTCTCGCACCTCTTCATCGATTCCGCCGAACGTCTGGGACTCCGGGTCGACGTACAGGATCTGGAGTGGGGCGAAGCGGTGGACCCGGCCGCGATCGGCGCCGCGCTGGCCGCCGATAGCGCGCTCGCGATCAAAGCGGTGCTCCTCGTCCACAACGAGACCGCGACGGGCGTGACCAACGACGTCGCCGCCGTACGCGAGGCGATCGACGACGCCAAACATCCGGCGCTCCTCATCGTCGACGGCGTCAGCTCGATCGGATCGCTCGACTTCCAGTTCGATGCGTGGGGGGTGGACGTCGCCATCTGTGGTTCCCAGAAGGGATTCATGATGCCAGCGGGACTCGGGATGCTCTGCCTCTCGCCGAAGGCGATGGCGTGCGTCGAGCGGTCACACTTCCCACGCGCGTACTTCGACCTGCGCCCACAGGTGCTGCACAACGACCAGGGATATTTCCCCTACACGCCGGCGCTGGCGCACCTCTTCGGCCTGCGGGAAGCCCTCGATATGCTCGCCGAGGAGGGGATGGATGCCGTCACGGCGCGGCACGCTCGCCTTGCCGAGGGAGTGCGGCGCGCGGTGGCGGCGTGGGGGCTCAAGCTCTGCGCACGCGACCCCGAGCGCAGGTCGAACAGCGTCACCGCGATCGTGGTCCCTGACGGGAAGGACGCTCGTCAGGTGATCTCGGCCGCCTTCTCGAACTGGGACCTCGCACTGGGATCGGGGCTCGGGCGACTCAACGGCACGGTCTTCAGGATCGGCCACCTCGGCGACGTGAATGAACTGATGCTCCTCGCCGCGCTCGGCGGCACCGAGCTCGCCCTCCACGACGCCGGGATCGCGGTGCCCTACGGCGCCGGCGTCGCCGCCGCCCAGCGTTGGTACCACGAGTCGCGATGAGCGAGAAGCGGCGGAGTGGCGCGCGGCGCTCGAAGCCGCGCGTCCTCGTGACGCGGCGGCTCCCCGCGGCCGTGGAGGACGCGCTCAGCACTCGGTTCGATGTCACGCTCTCGCCCGCTGACGAGCCGCTCACCGAGCGCGAACTGGTCGAGGCGATGCGGACCAATGATGCCCTCCTCTGCACGCTCACTGACCGCGTCGGCGTCGAGTGCTTCACCGATCCGGAGCGACGGGCGCGCATCGTCACGAACTTCGGCGTTGGGGTCAACCACATCGCGCTCGCGGCCGCACGCGAGGCCAGCGTCGTCGTGACGAATACCCCCGACGTGCTCACTGATGACACCGCCGACCTGACGATCGCCCTGATGCTGGCGACGCTGCGCCGGATGGGCGAAGGGGAGCGCGAACTCCGACGTGGCGACTGGACGGGATGGCGGCCCACCCACCTGCTCGGACGCCGACTCACCGGGAAGACGCTCGGCGTCGTCGGGCTCGGACGCATCGGCCGCGCGGTCGCCCAGCGAGCGGAGCGCGGGTTCGGGATGTCGGTGTTGGCTTGGAGCCGGTCGAGGAAGCGCCAATCTGAGGCGGGCACGCCGATCGAGCGTGTGTCTCGACTGGAGCAGCTGCTCGAACGGAGCGACGTCGTCAGTATCCACTGTCCCCTCGTTGCGACGACCCGGCATCTGATCGGAGCGGCGCAGTTCAAGGCGATGCGAAAGGACGCCGTGGTGATCAACACCGCCCGTGGTGAGATCGTGGACGAGGAGGCGCTGATCGCGGCCCTCGATTCCGGGGAGATCGGCGGGGCCGGGCTCGACGTTTATTCGGATGAGCCGCGGGTGAACCCCGGCCTTCTCGCACGGGAGAACGTGGTGCTCCTGCCGCACCTCGGCAGTGCCACCGAGGAGAGCCGCGAGGCGATGGGGATGCGCGCGATCGACAATCTCGACGCGTTCTTCGCGGGCAGGGAGCCCCCCGACGTCGTGCCGTAGGGGCGGTTCGCCTTGCTCGCGTCGCGCACACTTCCGTAGCTTATCCAGCCCCTACTACCATCAGTAAAATGACACCGTACAAATACGCACAGGTCCCCGCCAAGGGAGAGCGCACCGAGGCCAAAGGGGGCGTCTTCGGCGTCCCGGACCAACCGATCATCCCCTTCATCGAAGGGGACGGCACCGGTCCTGACATCTGGCGGGCGAGCGTCAGAGTCTTCGACGCCGCGGTGGAGCGCGCTTTCGGCGGGAAGCGCCGGATCCACTGGATGGAGGTGCTCGCCGGGGAGAAGGCGCACGCGCGGACCGGCGAGTGGATGCCTGAGGAGACCCTGCAGGCGATCCGCGAGTTCAAGATCGCGATCAAGGGCCCGCTCACGACGCCGGTCGGCGGCGGCATCCGCTCACTCAACGTGGCGTTGCGCCAGGAACTCGACCTGTACGCCTGCATCCGTCCGGTGCGGTACTTCCAGGGGGTCGGCGCCCCGGTGAAGCACCCGGAGAAGGTCGACATCGTGATCTTCCGTGAGAACGTCGAGGATGTCTACTCGGGGATCGAGTTCAAGGCGGGGAGCCCCGAAGCGGAGAAGCTCCGCGAGTTCATCGAGCGGGAGTTCAACAAGAAGATCCGGCCCCAGTCGGCGATCGGTATCAAGCCGATGTCGGCGTTCGGATCGAAGCGGCTGATCGAGATGGCGCTCAAGTACGCCCTCAAGCATCACCGCCCCTCGGTGACGATGATGCACAAGGGGAACATCATGAAGTTCACCGAGGGCGGGTTCCGCGACTGGGGGTACGAGCTCGCGCGCGAGAAGTTCGGTGAGCACGTGATCACGGAGGCGGACCTCGAGAAGGCGGGGGGCAAGGCCCGCGCCGACGCGGTGATCCTGAAGGACCGGATCGCGGACTCGATGTTCCAGCAGATCCTCCTGCGCCCCGACGAGTACTCGGTGGTCGCGACCCCGAACCTCAACGGCGACTACATCTCCGACGCCCTCGCCGCCGAGGTGGGTGGACTCGGGATCGCGCCGGGCGGGAACGTCGGCGACGAAGCGGCGGTGTTCGAGGCGACGCACGGCACGGCGCCCAAGTACGCGGGCAAGGACAAGATCAATCCGGGGAGCGTGATCCTCTCCGGCGTGATGATGTTCGAGCTGATGGGATGGGACGCCGCCGGCGCGCTGATCATCAAGGGACTCGAGAAGGCGATCGCGGCGAAGACCGTCACCTACGATCTCGCCAGGCAGATGACCGGCGCGACCGAGATCTCGACCTCGGCGTTCGGCGACGCGATCATCAAGGGGATGGGGTGATGGCACTCGCCTTCGGGCTCCGCGCCGGCGATCCGTCGCGGATCGCGACGCCACTCCTCGCGATCGCGCTGCCGGCAGAGCCGACGCTCCCGCGCGCGCTTCGCGCACTCGACCGCCGATACGCCGGCGCGATCTCGAGGGCGATCTCGCAGCGCGACTTCAAGGGCGGTCGTGACGAGGCGCTCCTGATCCTGGGCCGCGCCGGAGGGCCGGAGCGGGTCCTGCTCGTCGGAACGGGGAAGGCGGAACGGGTGGCGGGCACCACGCGCGCGGCAACCCTTGCCGGCCGGCGGGGGAACGCACTCGGCGTCGGCCAGATGACCTTCTGGGCAGGGGAACTCACGGGCGATGCGCTCGAGGGAGCGGTGATCGGTCTTTCGCTCGGTAGCTGGGAGTTCCGCGAACTCCATTCGCCTGCTCCTCTGGCGCAGCGCAAGAAGGCGCTCACGCGCGCGACGGTCGTCGTGCCGGACGTCCGGGCAGCGCGGGCGGCGTTCGCCGCCGGGGTCGCGGTCGCGGAGGGTCAGCGGATCACGCGCCGCCTCGCGATGCTCCCCGGGAACATCTGCACGCCGGAGTACCTCGCGAACACCGCGCGTGAGGTCGCCAAGAAGCACAAGCTCGGGGTACAGGTCTTCGGGCGACGGGAGCTGAAGCGGATGGGGATGGAGTCCTTCCTCGCGGTCGCCGCCGCGACGCCACAGGACCCGAAGCTGATCGTGCTCGAGTACAACGGCGGCAAGAAGGGCGCGGCCCCCGTGGCGCTCGTCGGCAAGGGACTCTGCTTCGACTCCGGCGGGATCTCGATCAAGCCGGCCGACAAGATGGAGATGATGAAGTTCGATATGTCGGGCGCCGCCGCCGTGATCGGCGCGATGGACGCGATCGCGCGGATGCGCCTCCCGATCAACGTCGTCGGGCTCATCGGCTCCACGACGAACATGCTCGGCGGCGAGGCGATGAAGCCGGGGGACGTGGTCCGGGCGAGCAACGGCAAGACGATCGAGATCCAGAACACCGACGCCGAGGGGCGACTCGTCCTCGCCGACGTGCTCAGCTACGCCCAGCGGTTCAAGCCACAGGCGGTCGTGGATGCGGCGACGCTGACCGGTGCGTGCGTCGTCACCTTCGGCTCGATCACCGTCGGCGTGATGGGGAATGACCAGGACGTCATCGACGAGGTACTCGCGGCGGGGCAGCGGGGCGGCGAGGTCGGATGGCAACTCCCCCTGTTCGAGGAGTACAAGGAGCTGATCAAGTCCGATGTGGCGGACATGCGCAACATCGGAGGTCGCGGGGCGGGGACGATCACCGCCGCGCTCTTCCTTGCCGAGTTCGCCGAGGGGATGCCGTGGGTGCACCTGGATGTCGCGGGCACCGCGTACAGCGAGACGGACCTCGTGGTGATGCCGAAGGGGCCGACCGGCACTCCGGTGCGGACCTTCGTGGAGTTCGTGCGCGGGAGAGCGCGCTGAGACTGCGCTGGCTCCTCGGCGCGGTCCTCCTCGCCGCTCCCGCGCTGGCGCAGTCCCAGACCGACACGGTGACGTCGCGCGTGCCGATCCCCGCGCCGTCCGACACCGCCCCGCTCGCGCCGAAGGACACGGTGAAGTCGCCGATCGCGGTGGCGCCGCGGCCGGCGAGTCCCGAACTCGATGGGCGTCGCGTCCGATGGGACCGCGCCGCGATCTTCGCGAGCAGTGCGCTGACACTGCCCGACCTGCTCGCGCAGGTGTCGGGAGTCACCACCTTCCACGCCTCCTACATCGCGGCCCCGACGGCGACCAGCTGGTACGGCGAGCCGGGCCGGGTGCGGGTCTTCCTCGACGGCGTCGAGCTCGACGCGCTGGATGAGCGCGAAGGCGGCGTGCGCGACCTCTCGGTGGTCCAGCTCTGGTCACTGGAGGAGGTGACCGTCGAGCGCGCTGCCGGGGAGTTGCGGGTGTATCTGCGGTCGTGGCGAGTGCAGCTCACGACCGCGCAGACCCGCACCGACATCGTGACGGGGTCGGACAATACCAATCTCTACCGCGGCTTCTTCGGGAAGCGGCTCGGCAACGGTGCGGTGATGCAGGTCGCCGCCCAACAGTACTCGACGACGAGCGTTCGCAGCGCCGGCGACGGCGACGCGCTGGCGGCGTTCTTCCGGCTCGGCGTGGCGCGCGGCCGGCTGACGGTCGACGGCGTTGCCACCCGCTTCGGTCGCACGCGGTCGGCGACGCGCCGCAACGTGATCAGCGGAACACTCGAACCAGCGGCGATCGGTGCCTTCGAGGGACGGGACCTCAGCGCGTACCTCCGCGCGGCGTGGGGCAGCCCGGACACGACGGCCTTCTGGGCCCAGGTCGTCGCCGCGACACTGCTGCACGCCGAATCGGGTGACACCACCGCCGGCGCCGACACGACCCGCTCGCGGACGCAGTATGTCGCCACCGCCGGCTTCGGGGTCGGAGCGGCACGATTCTCCGGCGGCGTGCGGCTCCGACCGGCGGGCGGCCAGACGCTGCTCGCGCCTGAGGTCCGTGCGTCGTGGGAGAATCGCTGGATCGCCGTGAGCGGCCGGGCCGAGGAAGGGGGGCCTGATTCAACGCGTCGGGTGGACGCGCTCC
>JANNKK010000298.1:0-7937 GCA_031396245.1 Gemmatimonadaceae bacterium | reverse complement strand
TGCTGTCAATCCGGATCGCCCACGCGAGATCGTTGTGCCCGTCGATCAGCGGAGACTCGCGCAACACCTGGCGCGCCCGCTCGAGGTAGGCATCGGGGGTGTCGGTCGATGGGGCGCCGCCGATACTCAGGGAGCAGGCGGAGGCCAGGAGGAGGGAGAGCGCGGCGAGAGGACGCATCGAAGGCCGGGTCAGGGTTCGATGCAACCTCTCGTCCCGCGCCGTCTGACGGAAGTGGCGCCTGCCACTACCTCGTCGCCGGCTTCTTCCCGAGGGTGTCGAGCCCGAGCGCGGCATAGAGGGGGCACCAGCCCATCAGGCCGGTGGCGAGTGGGAGGAGGCCGATCCATCCCCACGGCGTCCTGGGTCCGAAGAAGACCAGCGCCAGCAGGGTGATCCCGAGTGCGATGCGGATCACGCGGTCGAGGGTGCCTTCATTGCTCTTGAGCATGGTGACTCCAGGTCGAGGAGTGTGAGAACGGGCGTCAGTACTTCACCGGTGAATCCTCGCCGGCCCTCGTTGGACCGGTATCCGCGTTCCCCGCATCCGGTGCGCGGGAAACCCTCACTGCCGGACGGTGGTACTAGATTCGGTCCGATATCCGACGCCCGAAGCCGCGTCCCCTCCTCTCACTCCCGTCAGCCGTGACCCACACGAAGCTCTTCGCGCTCCTCGCCTGCGCTCCGGCCGCGCTGCTCGCGCAGCCACCCGCGCCGGTCCCACAAGCGCCCCAAGCCCCGTCGCGGATCGCCCGCATCATCGTCTCGCCCGTCCAGCGGGTCGTCGCTGCTGGGGACACACTGAGGCTCTCCGCCGAGGCGCGTGACGCCGACAACAACGTGCTCACCGGCGTGGTCTTCCGGTTCTCGGGCACCGGCGCCCGCTTCGAGGGACAGGTCGATGCCGCGTCCGGACTCGTGACCTCGGGTTCGACCGGCACTCTCCCGATCGCGGTCGTCGGCATCATCCCCGGTGAGCAGCCGAAGGTCGAACGGATCGAGGTGAAGATGGTCCCCGGGCCGGCGACGCGGATCGTGATCACGCCAGCGCCATCGCGCCTCGCCCCGGGCCAGCGGATCCGACTGAGTGGGGAGGTCTACTCCAAGCTCGATGACCGGCGCAGTGACAGGGTCACGTGGAGTTCATCGAACGCAGCGGTGGTGCGCGTGAGTGAGGTGGGCCTCGTTACCGCGGTCGCGGCGGGTCGCGCGACGATCAACGCGAGCGTCGGCACGGTGAAGCAGGCGCTCGCGGTCGAGGTCGTGCCAACTGCGGTCGCGTCACTCTCCGTCACGCCCGGGGTGACCGACGCGCGGACCGGCGATGTGATCCGCTTCAAGACCGTCGCCAGAGATGCGAGCGGCCGCGAGATCGCGGGTCTCACGCCGGTCTGGAGCTTCACGCCCGGGCAAGGGATGATCGACGCCGACGGCGCCTTCGTCGGCTACGAGGCAGGGGAGTACACCGTCACGGCGTCGTTCGGGAATCGCACCGCCGAGGGCGTTGTCACACTCGCCCCGCGCGACGTACGCCGGCCCCTCTCAGTGGTCGGCCGTCTCCCGCGCACGCGCTTCACGACCGAAGAAGTCTGGATCCACCCGAACGGCAAGGTCGCGTATCTCGGCTCGGGCGGCGGCGGCGACGTGCTCTATACGATCGACATCTCCGATCCCTCCGCGCCGGTCGTGAGCGACTCGATCATCGCCAACACGCGCCGCGTGAACGACGTGATGACGACGCCCGATGGGAAGTTCCTGGTCTTCACACGTGAGGGCGCCGCCGACCGGAAGAACGGCGTCGTCTTCGCGTCGCTCGAGGATCCACTGCACCCGAAGCCGATCAGCGAGTTCACGGAGGGCGTGACGGCCGGCGTGCATTCGTCCTTCATCTACAAGGACCCGAAGTACGGCCAGCACGTCTTCATCACGAACGACGGTACGGGCGCGCTGCACGTGCTCAACATCGACGACCCCGCCGCGCCGCGGGAGGTCGGCCAGTGGAAGACGGAGAGCCGGCCCGACGCCGGACGCACCCTCCACGACATCGACATCCAGGACGGGATCCTCTACGGCTCGTGGTGGAATGACGGGCTGGTGATCCTCGACGTCGGGAACGGGATCAAGGGGGGCACGCCCTCCAAGCCCGTCATCATCTCGCAGTTCAAGTACGACTTGAATGCGCTCTACCGGAACGTCGAGGCCGATGGGGGCCCGGGCTTCATCCGCGGAACGCACACTGCGTGGCGCCACAAGAACTACGTCTTCATCGCCGACGAGGTCTTCCCGGCGAGCGGCGTGAAGGGAGCGAAGGATGCGTCGGCGGGCCGCGCGTATGGTCGGCTGCAGGTCGTGGATGTCTCCGATCTCCAGAAGCCACGATCGGTCGCGTTCTATGAGCCCGAGAATGGCGGCGTGCACAACGTGTGGGTCGCCGGCGATTCGCTCTACATCGGCGCCTACAATGGCGGCTTCCGGGTGTTCGACGTCTCGGGAGAACTCCGCGGCGACCTCCGCGCGCAGGGGCGCGAGATCGGCCACCTCAACACCGCCGATATGACGGGCAGGGTGCAGAACACCGCGATGACGTGGGGCGTGGTGGTGCGGGACGGCCTCGCGTACGTGAATGACATGTACAACGGCCTCTGGATCGTGCGGATCGAACCGAAGTCGACCGTGGTGCCGTGAGGCGAGCGGCGCTCTTCCTGATCGTCACCGCGGGGCTCGGCGCGCAGAGTACGTCAGCGCCGGGCACTGCGGGCCCTGCGGGCACTCCGCGCGAGTACCGCGCCTATGTGGTCTCGGAGTCGGTGGACGAGATCGCGCTGATCACGTTCGGACCTGCGGGTGCGGCGGTCACGAAGACCGTCGCGGTCGGGATGTCACTGATCGATCCCGACGGCCCCCACGGCGTCGCGCTCGCCCCCGACGGCGCGAACTACTACGTGACGACCGCGCACGGCCTGCCGGGTGGGAGCCTCTGGAAGTTCCGCACGGGGAGCGACGAGCCGGTCGGCCGTGTGACGCTCGGACTCTTCCCCGCCACGGCGCAGGTCTCACCTGACGGTTGGTTCGCGTACGTCGTGAACTTCAACCTCCACGGCGAGATGGAGCCGTCGAGTGTGTCGGTCGTCGCGACCGGGGAGATGGTCGAGGTCGCGCGCATCACCACCTGCACGATGCCGCACGGATCGCGATTGGATCCCACGGGTCGGCGTCACTACTCCGCGTGCATGATGGATGAGGAACTGGTCGAGATCGACACGCGCGCGTTCAATGTCGCGCGCCACTTCTTCCTCACGAAAGGGCGGGAGACGGGGATGATCGGCGCCCCGCCGCTCCGCGGGGCCTCGGCCGCGCAGCACGCCGCGCAGCACTCCGCGACCGGCCACGGGATGGAACCCCCGAAGCCGGGCGACGTGGGATGTTCCCCGACGTGGGCGCAGCCCTCCGCCGACGGCGCGCGCGTCTGGGTCGCGTGCAACAAGTCGAGTGAGATCGTGGAGATCGACGTCGCGTCGTGGTCGTTGGTTCGCCGACTGCCGGCGGGGCCGGGCGTCTACAACCTCGCCGTCACCCACGACGGCAAGCGGCTCCTCGCAACGAACAAGCGCGGCCAGTCGGTGTCGGTGTTCGATGCGCTAAGCGGCAAGGAGCTCGCGCGGATCCCCACTTCGAAGCGCGTCACGCATGGCGTGGCCGTGACGGCCGACGACCGCTATGCGTTCGTCAGCAATGAGGGCATCGGGAGCGAGAGGGCGACGGTGGACATCATCGACCTGACGACTCTGACGCGCGTCGCGACCGTAGAGGTGGGACAGCAGGCGGGGGGGATCGACATCTGGCGATGAACTGCAGGTGAAAGGTGGAAGGGGCGCGCAGGGTACTGCCGGCGCGCCTTTCGCGTTTCACCTTCCACCTTTCTCCTGCGGTTCAGCCTTTGAGCGCTCTCCCCGCGCGCTCGAACCGCTCCCCGTCGAGGAAGCTGACTCCCCCATTCACGACGGTCGCCTTGAAGCCGACGGCGTACTGGAAGGGGTTCGCGAAATCGGCCTTGTCGGCGACCGTCTGCGGATCGAAGACCATCACATCGGCGAAGTTCCCCTCAGCGAGCGTGCCGCGACCACTGAGCTTCACTCGCGAAGCTGGGAGCGCGCTCAGTTTCCGCACCGCCTGCTCCAGGGTCAGCGTGCCCCGCTCACGCACATAGCGTCCGAGCACGCGAGCGAAACTCCCCGCCCCGCGCGGGTGCGGTACGCCGCGGCGCGCTGGCCCACTCGTCGCGAGCGCCCCGCCGTCGGATGCGACCATCCCCCACTCGTGCTGGAGGATCCGTTCCAGGTTCTCCTCGCTCATCGCAAAGCCGATCATCCCGACATTCGCGCGGTTCCTCTGGAGCATCAGGGTCGCCATCGCGTAGGGCTCCACGCCGCGCTCCCGGGCCCAGACATCGAGCCGCTTCCCCTCGGCGGGTTTGTCCTCCGCCGCCGAGACGCTCGTGATCTGGACGTTCCCCCATCCGCCGATCAGGTCGACCTTGCCGAGTGCTTCGGTGCGGATCCGGGGCGCGACGGTCGAGTCCGCGAGTCGTTCGAGGAAACGCGTCGTGCCACCATCGCGGCTCCACACGGGGAAGAGGTTCGTCAGTCCGGTCTGATAGGCGAGATAGGGATAGCGGTCGAACGCCGCATCGACCCCGGTTGCGCGCGCCGCAGCGACCCGCGCGAAGACGGCGTCGAGCTTCGGCCAGTTCCGCGGTCCCTGCGTCTTCAGGTGCGAGATCTGGAGCCCACATCGCGCACGCGTGGCGACCGCGATCGCTTCATCGACCGCGTCGAGGAGCTGGTCATCCTCGTTCCGCAGGTGGGTGTGGTAGCACAGACCGACGGCGGAGAGCGGACGGCAGAGGGCGGTCAACTCATCGCGATTCGCGAAGGCGCCGGGCGTGTACTCGAGGCCGCTCGACGCTCCGCGCGCGCCGTCGGCCAGCGCTTGTTGGACGCGACGGGTCATCTCGGACAGCTCGGCAGCGGTCGCAGGGCGGTCGTCGTTGCCGACCACCTCGCCGCGGAGCGTGCCGAGTCCGACGAGCGTCGCGACATTCGCGCCGGGCGGGAGCGCGGCGATCCGCGCGAGCACGTCGCGGATGCGCGGACCCCGCGACGAGCCATCGGCGCCGATCACCACCGTCGTCACGCCTTGGCGGACCACGGACTCCATCAGCGGATCATCGAAGAGGGAGCCATCGGCGTGGGTGTGCACGTCGACGAAGCCAGGCGCGACGATCAGGCCGCGGCAGTCGATCGCCCGCACGCGCTCAGCGCCGGCGTTGGGCGCGATCCGCACGATCCGGTCGCCCATCACCACGACGTCGGCCGCGAATCGAGGGCGCCCGGTCCCATCGACGACCGTGCCGCCGCGGAGCACGAGATCGGCGGCCGGACGGCGCATGCCGAGGAGGGCCGGTGCGCCGAGGGCAAGTGCGCCGGCGCGTGCACTGTCTGCGATGAACGCACGTCGCTTCATGGCGGGTTCGCGGTGAACGTGAGTGGAGCCGTCGGAACGAGCATCTCGGTGAGTGTGAATGATGTCGAGGAGGCACTCAGCTCGTGCCACCAGACGAGCTGGAGCGTGATCTCAGATGGTCCGAGCGCCGAGTCGAACGTCACGATGACGGTGGCGTGCGAGCCCCAGATCGAGTTGTAGGCGGGACAGAGACCGCCGCCGAGCTCGCCCGCGTTTCGCGGCCGGATCGTCCCGACGCCGTCCGGTGGGTTCACCGGCACCTCGAAGCACCCTGAGACGTCCACCCCAGCCGCCGTGATGCTAGTCGTGGTGACCGTACCGAGCGTGCCACTCCCGGTCTGCGAGTGTTGAAAGGCGATGACGGGGCGGACCAGCACCTCGCTCGGCGTGAAGGTCACGCCCGGCGCGTTCGGACGTACCGTGTGGATCCCCAGCCGAAGCCGGTCGAATGAGAAGGCACCGTCCTCGTCGAGGAGTGTGAATGCGACATGATCCCAGCCGATCGAGACCAACCCCTTCGCAGCGCCGATGACGGTGCCGCTGATCGAGTGCGCGACCCCAGGTTCGATGGTGAAGTCGAGCCACTCGGTGACGTCCCTATTCTCCACCTCGAAAACGATACCTGCTGGCCGGACCCCTCCCTCGTCGGGTTCAGCGGTGACCTGATAGAGACCATTCGGCACGCCGCGGAACTCATAGGTGCCGTCGGCGCCGGTGGTCGTGATCGCGTCCAGAGCACCTCGCAGGTGCACCGTCACTCCATTGACGGGATCGCCTGGATACGCGTCGAAGTCCCGCATCGTGACGCGGCCACTGATCGAGCGCGTGGACGGCCCGAAGAGGTCGTCGAGGAAGCAGGAGGAGGCAAACAACGCCACCGCCACGAGGAGGCTCGTGCGTCGCATCCGGAACACGTGCGACCGGCTCTTCAACGAATTCGCCAAGCCGTTCCTCCGGTCGCGGGCACCGACGGCAGCATCAGGTTGCGAATGAAAGGTGCCGCGATGCGGAGTGGGTGACAACTCGATAGAGGAGACGGGCCATCGCCCCGCAGTCATCGGCGGACTAGCCCGAAAGGACTAGACGCCGGCTCCCTGGCTCACCCGATGGTGCAATGGTCGAGACTCGAGCCGTCCGGCAACTTCCGATCACTTGAACGACATCTGTTAATCGGCTGCGGGTGCACGTCATCCCGAAAGCGATCGGGCGATCCCACTCAGGGGGTCCTCTCCGAAGGATTAGGTGTCGCGGGTTCGGCAACGGCGCGACGTCGGCCCCCGAGCGTCATCATCCAAGAAAAAGGAGTGTCAGATATGAACCGATTCTCGATCTTCCTCGCGTCCGCAGTGCTGTTGACGTCCGCGTGCGGCGACAATGACCCCGTTGGGCCGCAGCCGCTGCCCGCGGCGCCCACCGTCCTCTCGACGTCCCCGGCCAGCTCGGCGACGGGCGTGGCCCGTAACGCTTCCGTTCGCGCGACCTTCAGCGAGCCGATGGCGCCGGCGACCATCAACTCGACGTCCTTCACGGTTCGCCAGGGCGGCGCACTCGTCGCCGGCACCGTGAGCTACGCGGGCGTCACCGCGACCTTCACCAGCACGGCGCTGCTCAACCCGAGCCTCGTCTATGACGCCACGATCTCGGTGGCAGCCCAGGATGTCGGTGGCGACCAGATGGTGGCGCCGAAGAACTGGAGCTTTACCGTCGTCGTCGCGTCGGCGAACGGCCCCGCGATCGTCAATCTCGGATCGGCGATCAACTACGTGATCCTGGCGAAGACGGGCATCTCGACCACCGGCACGACCGCTGTTGTTGGTAACATCGGTTTGAGCCCGGCTGCCGCGACCTATATCACCGGGTTCAGTCTCACCGCACCGCCTACCACCTACACGACCTCATCGAAGGTGACCGGTCAGGTTTTCGCCGCGAACTACAACCCCCCGACACCGGCGGCGCTCACCACCGCCGTGCTCGACATGCAGACGGCCTACACCGATGCGGCCGGCCGCACGTTGCCCGACTTCATCGAACTCGGCGCCGGGAATATCACTGGCAAGACCCTTGTCGCGGGCCTCTACAAGTGGGGGACCGGCGTCACCTTCACGAGTGGCGTCACACTCAGCGGCAGCGCAACTGATGTCTGGATCTTCCAGATCGCCCAGAACCTCACCGTCGGCAACGGCGCGATCGTGACGCTGTCCGGCGGCGCATTGGCCCGGAACGTCTTCTGGCAGGTGGCAGGCCAGGCGACCCTCGGCACGACGGCGAACTTCAAGGGGATCATTCTCTCGAAGACGCTCATCTCCTTCAACACCGGCTCGACGATGCTCGGGCGCGCCTACGCACAGACCGCAGTCACACTGAAGGCGACAACGATCACGAATCCGTAGTATGTAGGGCAGGAACGACGAAGCCG
>JANNKK010000284.1:0-7158 GCA_031396245.1 Gemmatimonadaceae bacterium | reverse complement strand
GGGGGGGGGGGGGTTTCGTTCCCCCACCCGCCCCCGACTCGTCATTCGGGGTGACCCCAGCACCCCGAGTCTGATGCCGCGCAAGCAGCCTCAGGAGGACGCGCTCCTCCTCGATTCTCCCCTCGCACCACCTCCGCGTCGTTCCCGCGCTTCGGCCACGAAGTCCGCGGCCGACGCCGGCGCGGTCGCACACGTCGACGCGGCTCCCCCGCCCACCCCACTTCGCTCCGAGATCAGGGGGATCGTCCTGCTCGTCGGCGCCCTCTTCATCGCCGGGGCGCTCCTCTTCGGGCGCACACCCACGGGCCTTGAATCGTGTACCGTCGCCGGTGGTTCCTTCGGTCCGGTCGGCGGCTGCCTGCGGTGGTCGATCCTCGGACTCGTGGGCGCCCTCGCCGCGTCGATCGTGCCGCTGATCCCAGCCGTGCACGGCCTGCGGTATCTCGGCCGGCTCCAACGGACCGGCGGCGCGCACGTCGACCTCCTTCCCTGGGGGTTGGTGCTCATCGTCCCCGTCGCAGCTGGCCTCGCGCGACTCGGCTCGGTCCCCGCCGGAACGCCCGATGCCCTCGCCGGACTCTGGGGTTCTCTCTCCGCGTTCTATATCGCCGAGGTCCTTGGCCGCGTCGGTGCCTGGTTCGTCGTGGTCCTCGCGGTGAGCGTGCTCACCGCCGTCACGCTCGGTTGGAATCCCCTTCGCGCACTCGTCTCGGTGGGGAAGGGCGGTGCTTCTCCCAAGCCCGCATCCGATGCGGCGCTCACGAAGGCCGAGAGCCTCGAGCCCGACGCGCGCGAGATGCCCGCACTCGATCTCGCGCTGATGGGCCTTGGCGCGAGCGCCGACACCGTGCCGCCCAAGACCCAGCTCGCGCTCCAACTCGATGACGCCTCGGTGGTCACCGACCTCGCCGCCGCACGCTCGAAGCGCGCCCGCAAGGGGAAGGTGGAGGAGAGCGCAGGTGCAGTGGCAGTACCTCACATCTCCCATCTCCCATCCCACATCTCGGAGAGCGACGACCTTCCCTCGCCGACACTTCTGACCCCTGCCGTCGAGCGCAACCTCGACGCCAGCAAGGCCCAGCTCGACCTGATGGGCGCGAAACTCATCGACTCGTTGCGCACCTTCAAGGTCGAGGGGATCCTGACCGGTCGCACGACCGGACCGACCGTGACCCAGTACGAGATCGAGCCTGCGCCCGGCGTGAAGGTGCGTCAGTTCGCGAATCTCGCCAACGACCTCGCCCTCGCGATGCGAGCTCCGAGCATCCGCGTGGTCGCGCCGATCCCCGGGAAGGGCGCGGTGGGCATCGAGGTGCCGAACCCGGTGCCCGAGATGGTCGCCTTCCGCGACATGCTCGAGAGCCACGAGTACCAGCACAAGCCGATGGCCCTCCCGATCGGACTCGGGAAGGACCTCGAGGGGCGGGCGGTGATCGCCGATCTCGCGAAGATGCCGCACCTCCTCATCGCCGGCGCCACCGGCTCGGGAAAGTCGGTCTGCGTCAACACGATCATTACCTCGCTCGTGTACCGGCACACGCCCAAGACGCTGCGATTCCTGATGGTCGACCCGAAGATGGTGGAGCTCTCGGTCTACAACGAACTGCCGCACCTGCGCCACAAGGTGGTGACGGACAACCGCGACGCCGCCTCGGTGCTCAAGTGGGCGGTATTCGAGATGCAGGAGCGCTATGCCCTGCTGGCCGAGAATGGCGCGCGCAACATCCAGGACTTCAATACGAAGGTCCGGGGCGGCGCTGCGCTCAGGAAGCCGAAGGACCCGAACGTCGGCTTCGAGGATCGGGAGTACAAGGCGGGGGTCCTGCCCTACATCGTCGTGGTGATCGACGAGCTCGCCGACCTGATGATGACGGTGGCGGCGGAGGTCGAGACCCCGCTCGCGATGCTGGCGCAGAAGGCGCGCGCGATCGGGATCCACCTCCTGCTCGCGACCCAGCGGCCGAGCGTGAACGTGATCACCGGCCTCATCAAGGCGAACTTCCCGAGCCGGATCGCCTTCCGCGTGGCCTCGCAGATCGACAGCCGCACGATCATCGACGGGATGGGCGCCGAGTCCCTCCTCGGCAATGGCGACATGCTCTTCATCCCACCGGGGAAGAGCGAACCGGCGCGGCTCCAGGGGGCGTTCCTCTCGAACGAGGACACCGAGCGCCTGATGCATTGGTACACCGAGCGGAAAGTGGCCCGGAAGGTGGCGCTCGAGGCGAAGGGGCTCATCGCGATCGAGGAGCACTCAGGGGAGGCGGATGTCCTCGAGGCGGTGCGCGCGCGGGAGGCGCTGGAGGCGGGCGCCGGGGAGGAGTCGGCCGAGGATCAGGGCGATCGCGACAAGCTCTTCCGCGAGGCGGCTGAGGTCTGCGTGCAGCATCAGGGGGGCTCGACCTCTCTGCTCCAGCGGCGGCTCAAGGTCGGGTATGGGCGGGCGGCGCGGATCATCGACCAGTTGCACCTTGCCGGCGTGCTGGGGCCGCCGGATGGGTCGAAGCCGCGGGATGTGCTGATCGGGCTAGAGGACCTGGATCGCGTCGCGGGGGAGCGGACGGCGGCCTGAGACGTTCTCGGCTCGCGCTGTCGGCTCGTGGGCGCGGTCGGGGCGGGTGAGGGCTTCGCGACTCCACGCGCGTACACGCGTCGAGCCGCCGCAAGGGCGCGGCGTCTCTCGCTACGCGCGAGGATTCGCTCCGCCCTTCACCCGCTCCGACCTGCCGTCTGCCCTCCGCCGTCTCACCTCAGATAGAGCCCGGCGATCAGCGCCATCTGCGCGGCGAGCGCGAGGTAGAGGAAGCGCATCTGCTCGCGGAAGAGGTGCTCGATCTTCGATTCCTGCTTGGCGAAGCCTACCTCCACCCTCTTCTCCAACTCCGCGAAACGCTTCTCCCACTTCGCGTCCATCTCCGCGAAACGCTTCTCCCACTTCGCGTCCATCTCCGCGAAACGGTTATCCCACTTCGCGTCCATCTCCGCGAAACGCTTATCCCACTTCGCGCCCATCTCCGCGAAACGATTATCCCACTTCGCGTCCAAGGCCGCGACGCGCTTCTCCCACTTCGCGTCCATTTCCGCGAAGCTTCGACCGGACTCCGCGCTGAATCGCGAGAAGTTCAACTCGTTGATCTCCCGAAGGTCCGAGCGGTAGGTAGCGTCCACTTGGTTGAACCACTCCACCAGTTCGTTGGTGACCTGCTCCCCAAGGCGGTCATAGAACAGCTTGGAGAGCTTCGCGGTGACGGGCATCCTGGGCTCCGGAGGGTGGAGCCCGACGATGCACTATACGCTCGGCGGCGCCATTACCGAAAGAGCGCCAGCGAGCGCGTGTCGTCGCAGGCAACGGCGATCGAACGCACCGGTCTGCGAGATCGAGATGACGGCGGTCGCGACCCACGCCGATAGCTTCGCGCTCCATGACCACACACAATCAGCGGTTGGGCCAGTTGGGCGAGGACATCGCGGCGCGCTGGCTCTCGCGGAAGGGGTGGAGGATCGTCTATCGGCGATTCAAGAACGGCCGACGCGACATCGACCTCGTGGCCCAGCGCGATGCGCTCGTCGCTTTCGTTGAAGTGAAGGCGCGGAAGGGCGCGGAGTTCGGCGATCCGGTGGAAGCGGTCGACCACCGGAAGCAACGCGAACTCGCCAAGAGCGCGCACGTCTGGATCGACCGCCACGGCCGTCCCGAGGAGGCCTACCGGTTCGACGTGGTGGGGGTCCTGGTGGACGGGGAACGGGTGCTGGTGAAGCACGTCGAGCACGCGTTTTCGGTTGGGTGACCTCCCGTTGGCTGTGGGAAATCAACGGTTCTCAACGCGAAACCAACACTGATCCACACGGTCTAAACAGTGTTAAGTAGTTGTAGCGCAATGGCTTGAGCCACCAGCTGCCGTCCGCCGTCCGCAGTCGGCGGTTGTTGTTGAAGTAATCGGCCAGCGCAGGAATGTGTGCTTGCGTGAGCTGTCCCTCTTCGTATTTTGTTCGGTGCGGGCAAGAGGTCGTCTGTTCGCAGTTCCTTCGGGATAGCCCCTCTCTTGGTGAGGGGTAGATTCCCTCTCACGAGTCGGCAAAATAAGGCCGACGCTACAGGCAGGACCCCCTTGAGGCTCTGATGGCCACGACGGCGGCACAGCAGGCGGATAAGAGCAAGGCGCTGGGCCTCGCTGTTTCACAGATCGAGAAGGCATTCGGCAAGGGCGCCATCATGAAGTTGGGCGCCGAAGGGATGCGGGTGAAGGTCGATGCGATCCCGACCGGGGCGATCAACCTCGATGCGGCGACTGGGGTAGGAGGGATCCCGCGAGGACGGGTGACGGAGATCTACGGGCCCGAGAGTTCGGGCAAGACGACGCTCTGTCTGCACGTCGTGGCGAATGCGCAGAAGCTGGGTGGGACGGCGGCCTTCATCGACGCCGAACATGCACTGGATACCGACTACGCCGGCAAGCTGGGCGTGGATGTGGACAAGCTCCTCGTGTCGCAGCCGGACACTGGGGAGCAGGCGATGGAGATCTGCGAGATCCTCGTACGCTCCGGCGCTGTGGACGTGATCGTGATCGACTCGGTGGCGGCGTTGGTGCCGAAGGCCGAGATCGAGGGGGAGATGGGGGAGTCGCACATGGGGTTGCAGGCCCGGCTGATGAGCCAGGCCCTCCGCAAGCTCACCGGTGCGATCGCCCGGTCGAACTGCTCGGTGATCTTCATCAATCAGCTGCGGGAGAAGATCGGGGTGATGTTCGGGAACCCCGAGACGACGACCGGCGGCAAGGCACTGAAGTTCTACGCGTCGCTGCGGCTCGACATCCGCCGCATCGGCCCGGTGAAGGAGAAGGAGGACGTGATCGGGTCGCACGTCCGGGTGAAGGTGGTGAAGAACAAGGTGGCGCCGCCGTTCAAGCAGGCGGAGTTCGACATCATGTACTCCGAGGGGATCTCGCACACGTCGCTGCTGGTCGACATCGGCGCCGAGTCGGGGATCATCGAGAAGTCGGGGGCCTGGTATTCCTACGGCACCCAGCGGATCGGGCAGGGGCGCGAGAACGCGAAGCTCTTCCTGAAGGACAACCCGCTGGTGATGGCCGAGGTCGAGGAGAAGGTGAAGGTGGTGCTCGGGATGACCAAGGTCGTTCAGAGCGCTGAGCCGGAGGAGGAATAGACGGTAGACGGCAGAGACGAGCGATGAAGAGGCACACTCTTACATCTCCCCTCTCCCATCTCCCCTCTGTAGTTCATCGGGGGTGCGATCTGTGGTGAGTCGTCGGGGCCCGGAATCCCCGCCGTTCCACTCGGGTCCACCCCCGGTGATTTTTATCTCACTGGACCCGGCGACCTGCTACGCCAAGGCGGTGGACTGCTTGGCCCGGCGCTCGCGCTCGGTTCGTGGCCTCGAGCGTTGGCTCAAGCAGCGCGGCTTTCCGCCTGAGTCCGTCGCGAGCGCTATTGACCGTCTCGTCGAGCGCGGGTTCCTCGACGACCTGGCGTTCGCCCGCGCCTTCGCCCATTCGCGTGCCGTCGGTCGGGGCTTCGGCCCTCGCCGCGTTGCGCTTGAGCTCGCTCGGCAGGGTGTCGACCCAAGCATCGTCGATCAGGTGCTGGCTGAACTGGCCGCCGACCTTCCCGATCGCGCTGGAGGCGCGGCCGTCGAAGTGGCTGCGGTGCGCCGTGCGCGTTCGCTCGCAGGGGTAGAGCCAGCTGCCGCCGAGCGTCGGCTGGTCTCTTGGCTCGTTCGCCGGGGGTTCGGCCCCGGAGAGTCGTTCCAGGCCGCGCGTGGGGCACTTCGGCGCGGCTAGCGCGAGTGGGCGCCGGGTGGTGACCTTCCGGCGTGCGAATCCCCATCGCCGCCGCCCTCCTCCTGGTCGCGCAGGCCCACCAGCTCCACGCGCAGCGGCTCATCAAGGCGAACCTCCTGTCGACGGTGGTCGGAGTCCCGCAGATCGCCTACGAGCGTCCCTGGGGCCAGCGACGGTCGGTGCAGTTTGACCTCGTCGTCTCCCCCTGGCGGTCGGTGGGTTCGGCGCCGGCCCAGCTCGGCATTCTCTTGGTCGAGGGGCGGCACCACTTCGTCCGCCGGGGTGACGGCCCATACGTCGGCATTCACACCGGCGTCGCGGTCTTCCGCCTGCAGCGGTGGGATTACCGAGGGACCGACCTCTATCAGGAGGGCGTCGGTGTGGTGGGGGGCGTGACGGTCGGACTCCAACAGCCCGTCGGGAAACGGTGGGTGCTAGAGGCCTTCCTCGGCGGTGGCACGATCCAGTCGAAGTACAAGGGCTACTCCTACGTCACCGGCATCCGCTACGACGGCGAGGAGGGGTGGAACGAGAGCGGCGAGTGGCTCTTCTATCGCGGGGGTCTGATGCTCTCGTATCGACTCAAGTGAGGATCGTCGTCACCGGGGCGACCGGATTCGTCGGGCGATGCCTCGTCCGACGCGCCGCCGAATCGGGGCACGACGTGACGGCGGTAGTGCGCTCCCAAACCGAGGTGTCGTTCGCCTACCGTGTCGCTCGGATCACCGCGTTCTCGCGTGAAGAGATGCTTCCGATCGTGAAGGGCGCCGATGCCGTCGTGCACTGCGCGGCCCGCGTCCACGTGATGCGGGACGAGGGCGGTCAGGCGGCGGACCGATACCGCGCCATCAATACCACGGCCGCGCTCGCAGTGGCCGACTCGGCGCGCGAGGCCGGCGTCGGCCGATTCACGTTCCTCTCGACCGCGAAGGTACACGGAGAGGGCCGCGCCGAGCCGTACAAGCCGAGCGATCCGTTGGCCCCGGTCGGAGCGTACGCGGAGTCGAAGGCGGCGGCCGAGGCGGGCATCGCCGCCATCGATCCCTCCGCACTGGGCTGGACGATCTTTCGTCCACCGCTCGTCTACGGACCTGAGGTCGGCGGCAACTTCCGGCGCCTGCTCTCGCTCGCGACGATCGGCGCTACGGTGCCCCTCCCACTCGGCGGGCTTCACAACCGGCGGAGTCTGGTCTCGGTGACGAATCTCGTCGATGCGATCCTTGGTTCTCTCGCGGCGCCTGCAACACGCGGGAAGCGCTACCTGATCTCGGACCGTGAGGACCTCTCGACGACCGAACTCCTGGGTAAGCTCGGTGAGGCGCTTGGTCGGCCCGTACGGCTCTTCGCCGTTCCCGAGGGG
>JANNKK010000292.1:0-1726 GCA_031396245.1 Gemmatimonadaceae bacterium | reverse complement strand
CCGAGGAGGATTGCGGGACGGTGATGGGACTCGAGATCGGCGCGCTGAAGGAGGGCGAGGACATCATCGAGCCGTTGGCCGAGCGCATCGTCGGGATCGTGGCGGCGGAGGACGTGGTCGATCCGCAGCTGCTCGACGAGGCGGGACGTCCGCAGCTCCTGGTCGAGGCGGGCCAGATGATCGATGAGGAGACCGCGACGGCGATCGAGGAGGCGGGGATCGAGACGGTGAAGATCCGCTCGGTGCTCACCTGCGAAGCCAAGCGCGGGCTCTGCCGGATGTGCTACGGCCGCAACCTGGCCACGATGCACATGGTGGACCTGGGCGAAGCGGTCGGCATCATCGCCGCGCAGTCGATCGGCGAGCCCGGCACGCAGCTGACGCTCCGCACCTTCCACATCGGCGGCACGGCGGCACGCATCGCCGAGCAGACGGCGCGGAAGTCGAAGGTCAACGGCATCGTCGAGTACGGCGACCGGCTCGTCAAGGTCACCAACCCCGACGGACAGGACGTGGTCACCTCGTACGAAGGGGAGCTCTACGTCCGCGCCACCGCCGACAAGAACGCGCCGATCATGGCGCGCCTCGCGGTGCCGCTCGGCGCCGTGCTGGCAGTCGAGGATGGGGCCCCGGTCGCGAAGGACCAGGTCATCTTCACGTGGGACCCGTACACCAACCCGATCATCGCCGACGTCGCCGGTGAGGTCCGCTTCGTGGACCTCGTCGAGGACGAGACGGTCTCCGAGGAGCTCGACGAGCTCACCGGTCTCCGCCAGCGGGTCGTGATCGAGGATCGCGAGAAGAAGCTCCACCCGCATATCGAGATCTGGCTCACCAAGGGCGGGAAGGAGAAGAAGATCCGCGACTTCGTCATCCCGGTGGGCGCGCAGCTCATCATCGATGACGGGAGCGCGGTGGCGGCCGGCCAGACGATCGCCAAGATCTCGCGTGAGGCGTACAAGACGCGCGACATCACCGGCGGCCTCCCCCGCGTGGCCGAGCTCTTCGAGGCGCGGAAGCCGAAGGATCCGGCGACCATCTCGGAGATCGACGGCGTCGTGCGGTTCGGCGAGATCAAGCGCGGCAAGCGCGAGATCTTCGTTCAGCCGGTGGACAGCGCTGGTTCGCTCGACGACTCGCAGCAGCCGCAGCTCTACGAGGTGCAGGCCGGCAAGCATCTCCGGGTGCACGAGGGCGACCGCGTGCGCGCCGGCGACCGCCTGAGCGAAGGGCCGGTGAATCCGCACGACATCCTGCGGATCAAGGGTCCTCGCGCGGTGCAGGAGTACCTCCTCAATGAAGTGCAGGAGGTCTACCGCCTCCAGGGCGTGAAGATCAACGACAAGCACATCGGTGTGATCGTGCGCCAGATGCTCCAGAAGGTCCGGGTGGTCGAGTCGGGGGACACCGAGTTCCTCGAGGGGGAGAACGTCGACAAGGCGGTCTTCCGCGACTCGAACGACAAGGCGAAGAAGAAGAAGCAGAAGGCCTCGCAGTCGGAGCCCCTGCTCCTCGGGATCACGAAGGCGTCGCTCACGACGCAGTCGTTCATCTCCGCGGCGTCGTTCCAGGAGACCACGCGGGTGCTCACCGATGCGGCGATCCGCGGGGCGAAGGACAACCTCCTCGGCCTCAAGGAGAACATCATCATCGGGCACCTCATCCCGGCGGGCACCGGGATGTACCGCTACAGCGATGTCGATATGGACATCGAGCCGCCGCCGGC
>JANNKK010000278.1:0-1573 GCA_031396245.1 Gemmatimonadaceae bacterium | reverse complement strand
TACTTCCATACCACACCCGTTCATTCGCTTCGAATGACGGAAGGGGATGAGATCGTCACGGTGGTCCTGCTGGTGTTACTGGGGTCATCGGTCAGCATCGCTACAACGATGAGATTTCGCGCCAAGGTCGCGGTCCATCGGACAGATGCATCCCTCGCCGCGACACGCGACCTGCAAGAGCTGTTGTCGCGCGGCGGCGCACTACCGGCCGTGTGGTTGACGGCGGTGCAATCAGTCTGCGTCCAGGCCGGTTCCATCGACGTGTCGCTGCTCGCGGCGGCGCCGAGCGAAGTGCCGGTGATCAGTCGCCGCCTGCCAGCGGGTACCGGCTCGGACGGTGACGAGGTGGTCATCCCGGAGACCGGCGCCGCGCTGCTGCTCCCCAACGGCCGGGGTGCCTTGCTCCTCAGGCCGCAGGCGGGCCTGGGAGCGATCACGGCCGCACGGACGATGCTGCTCCAATTCGGGGACCAGCTGGCGGCAGCGCTGACCGACGCAGACCAGAAGCGATCTGCGGCGTAGAGCATCGCGTCATGGCGTCCGACCACACTGCAGACAAGACCGTTACGCCGGAGCGGATCGTTGCGGCCGCCAACGCCGTCGCGCTCGCCAAAGAGCGTGAGCCTCGCCAGCCCGCGGAGCACGGCACGGTGGGGGCGACAGCGCTCGCGCTCGGGGCACTGGGTGTGGTCTACGGCGACATCGGCACAAGTCCGCTCTACTCGTTGAAGGAAGCGTTCACCGAGAAGTCGCACCGGCTCGCGGTGGACGAGATCAACGTCTACGGAGTGTGTTCGTTGGCCTTCTGGTCGCTCGTCATCATCATCTCGATCAAGTACCTGATGCTCGTCATGCGGGCCGACAACGAGGGTGAGGGCGGGATCTTGGCGCTCACTGCGCTGGTGATGCCGAAGCGTGGGCGCACGGTGGCCAAGGCGGGCATCCTGGTCTTGTTGGGTGTGTTCGGCACCTCGTTGCTGTACGGCGACGGCATCATCACTCCGGCGATCTCGGTGCTCAGCGCGGTCGAGGGCTTGGAAGAGGTGTCCACGTCGTTCGAGCGTTGGGTGATCCCGATCGCGATCGTCATCCTCATCGGTCTGTTCGGGGTACAGCGGCGAGGGACAGGCGCGGTGGGCAAAGTCTTCGGGCCGGTGATGATGATCTGGTTCGCCACCATCGCAGTGCTCGGCCTGTGGCACATCTCCGATTCGCCGGGGATCATCAAGTCGATCAACCCGTACTACGCGATCCACTTCTTCGGCCACGAGAGCACGAAGGCCTTCCTGTCGCTCGGTTCGATCTTCCTGGTCGTCACGGGAGGTGAGGCGCTCTACGCCGACATGGGCCACTTCGGCCGGCGACCGATCGTGCTCGGGTGGTATGGGATGGTTCTGCCTTCGCTCCTGTTGAACTACTGGGGTCAGGGGGCGTTCCTGATCGGGCACCCCGAGGACGTCCACAGCGTGTTCTATCGAATGGTCCCCGCGTCGCTGCTGCTGCCGGTGGTGCTCCTCGCCACGTGTGCCACGGTCATCGCATCGCAGGCGCTCATCTCCGGCGTGTTCTCTCT
>JANNKK010000197.1:0-1856 GCA_031396245.1 Gemmatimonadaceae bacterium | reverse complement strand
GACCGGCGCAGTTCGCGCCGGATGGAAGCCTGTGGGTCCTTCGAACGGGACCCGCCGATGCGCTGCCGAGCTACGATGTGCTCGATCGCGAAGGGCGGTTGACCCGCCGGGTGATCGTGCCGGCGCGCGGCCGAGTCGTCGGTTTCGGCGCTCGGTCGGTGTACGTGTCCGTGCGCGACGACGACGATCTTCAGTACCTGCAGCGGTACGCGATGCCGTGACGGTCATCCGAGTGTTGAAGGCGGGCGTCCACACAGAAAAGAGGTCTGAATGAGTGCGTCGATCCGGCTCGTCGTGCGCGCACTCGGCGCATTGATTCCTCTGGCCGTCAATGCGAATGCGCAATCGGTTCCCACGAAGGCGCTCGGCGCGCCCGCCGCCACCTTCCCGCAACCCTTTTCTCACGTCGCGGGACTGCGGGAACAGTCTGACGGCCGCGTGGTGGTGCTCGATGACATCGAGGCCCGTATCGTCCGCGTCGACCTGCGCGAGGGCACGCTGACGTCGCTCGGCCGTGCAGGGCGCGGACCGGGCGAGTACACCCTGCCTATCGCGCTTGTCGCTCTCGGCGCCGACACCACGCTGGCCGTCGACATGAGCGGTGGCGGTCGTGGGCTGGTGGTCACACGTGACGGAGTCGCTGCGGCGGCCCTGCGCTCCGCGGGTTTCGCTGTGGGCGCCCGACTCTTCTCGTCGTCCGAGCTGCAATCAGACGCCCGCGGGCGACTCTACGAGCTCGTGCCGCGCGTTCGGCTGGAGAACGGGATTCCGATGCGGACGACTCTCTCGGGCGTCCGGCGCCTCGATCGCGCCACCGGCAGGCTGGATACGCTAGGTGAACTCAGCCGACTCGTTCGGTCGCCGCTGCTCAGCCCTCCTCGCCCCACGGCCGACGGCGGACCGGCCGAGGTGAGCCGAGCATCCGCCGGGGCTCCCAAACCCTACTCGAGCGTCGATCAGTGGGCGGTCGCGCCCGATGGGAGAATCGCCCTCGTGACCGTGGAGCCATACCGGGTTCGGTTCGTGCTGGCCGATGGGCGTCAGGTGGAAGGTCCGCCTCTCTCGCACGCACTCGCGCCGCTCACCGCGGCGGACAAGGAGCATTGGCGACAACAGCGCCAGCGACCCGTCCCAACGCTCACCTACGGACCAAACGGGATGTCAGCCGGCCTCAGTCGTCCTCGCTACGAAGAGCCCGACGCCTGGCCTCCATCAATGCCTCCTTTCTTGCCGAACGCGATTCGCTTCGCTCCTGACGGCGTGCTCTGGATACAACGTGCCTCTTCGGCGAGCGAGTCACAGACCTTCGACCTAATCGACCGAAACGCCCAGTTGGCCTCGCGAGTCGTCCTGCCTCCGCGAACACGACTGGTGGGACTTGGCGCGCGATCGGTGTACGTCGTGCGGATCGATGACGACGATCTGGAGTACCTGCAGCGGCACCCGGTGCCGTAGCGACGAGTGACGGGATCTCGTTCACCCTCGAAGTGCCCTCGCGGGATCGATCCTCGCTGCACGCCACGCCGGCACGGCGCAGGCGATGGTCGCCATGACGGCGACCACCAGCACCACGGCCGCATACGTGACCGCGTCCAGGTGCGACACGCCATAGAGCATCGCGCGCATCAGTCGCGTCGCGAGCACGGCCGCCGCGACTCCTACCGCCAGCCCGATGCCCGTCACCCGCGCCCCGAACGTGAGCACGAGCCCAACGATCTGCGCCGCCGTCGCACCGACGGCCGCGCGCAACCCGAGTTCGCGCGTCCGCTCCGATACGAGTCCCGCCATCATCCCGTAGATCCCCGCCATCGTGAGCGCGAGCGCCGCCACCGCGAACCACTGGAACAGGAGCAGGA
>JANNKK010000177.1:0-8717 GCA_031396245.1 Gemmatimonadaceae bacterium | reverse complement strand
CGCGGGGCCCCACCCCCGCTCGCTCTCGCGCGGCGACTTCGCGCCGCGCTCGGGCCGCGGGCGCTCACCAATCCACATAGTTCGACCCGTCGAGCGCCGTGCCCTCGGCGCCGCTCTTCACGTCGTAGATCCCCGGCTCGGCCGTGGGATTGCTCGGATCGGGCTCTGCCGGCACGGTCTGCCACGAGTCTGTCGTGTGCGTGAGCGGATCCTCGGGAACCTTCCGCATGTAGCCGTCGCTCACGAGCGTGTCGAGCGAGCTCGGATACTTGTTCTTGTCGGCGTAGTACTGGTCGATCGCGTCGCGCATCCGGAAGAGGTCCGTGCGCAGCACGCTCTCCTGCGCGTGGCGCACGCCGTTCCTGTACTGCACGACCGCCATCGCCGCCAGGATGGAGATGAGGGACAGCACGATGAGCAGTTCGATGAGCGTGAAGCCTTTGTCGGTGCGCATCCTCATGGCGTCTGGTGTGTCCTGCGAAATCGCACGATAGAGTGCGAAGTCGTCGCCGACGTGGCCGCCCATCAACGTGGCGACAGGTAATCCACTCGCCTTGCCGAGCAGGTCCCAACAGGCCATGTCGATCGCTGACTTCACGTACGGATGGCCTCGCATCGCGCGGTCCATCCGCTCGTTGAGCAGTCCGAGCGCGAGCGGATCGACGCCGAGCAGTTGCGGCGCGAGTTCCGCGATGCCAGTTCGCGCGCCGCGGGCGTATGCGGGCAGATAGGCTGGCCCGAGCGGGCAGACCTCACCCCATCCGGTGATGCCCGCGTCGGTATCCACGGCAACGACCGTGGAGTCGAACACCGAAACTGAGTTCCCACCCGACCACTTGTAACTCCCCTCGTGGAGGGGGAGGTCGACCTGGAACATCCGGATGCCGGTGATCCTCATGCGGCCTCCGGCGCACTCGCCTTCGACGAGGACCAGAGCATCGCAGCGGTGTACAGCAGCACGACGACCACCAACCAGAGGAGGTAGGCCACGGGGAGCTCCTTAACGAGGTAGGTGGCGATGAGCACGCCGGGGATGCCGCCCAGTGTCAGGCCGAGCGCGATGCGCCGGTCGAGGCGCCCCGACTTCCAGAATCGATACGCGGCCGCCGGCATCATCAGCGCGGCGGAGCCGGCCATGATCGGGAACGCCACGCGCGGGCTCATCCCAAGCGAGTAGATCACGGCCATGCACGGCGCGTAGTTGCCGATGCCGAGCGAGACGAGCGCCCCGAACAGCGCATTCGCGAGCACCGCGAGGACGAGCGCGAGCCCGGCAAGGCCGATCGCGTCGCCGCCCTGCGGGAACACGCCGGTCTGACGCAGCGTGATGACTACGGCGGTGAAGAGCAGGGCCAACGCCATCGCACGCTGCACGGTGCGGCGCGGCCATCGCGCCACCACGCCGGCGCCGAACCAGGCGCCGAGGCCTCCCGCGACGATCATCGAGACCAGCGTGGTCATCTCCACCTCGATCACGCTGAGGAAGAGGATCGCCTGGAGCAGCACCGGGATCAGATGCCCGACGTTCATCGTGCCGGGGATCATCTCGTCCGCGGTCATCCTGCCGAGTTTGAGCACGATCGTGGTGGTGGCGTACGAGCCGACCCCCAATGTATCGAAGAAGTTGGTGACGAGTCCGAGGCCGAGCAGGCCGGGCCCGGGGAGTCCGCCGTTCGGGCGAGGCGGGGAACTGGGGGATTCGCTCACGGAGTGTTCTTCGATCGAAGTGAGGGTGGGCGCGCCGGACGCCGACTCGGGAGCGAGAGCGGCGGCGGGGAATGTACGGGTCCGTGTCGCGCAGGCGCCATCGCGGATCAGGCTGCGGGTGTTTGCCGCGGACGAGGCGCCACCGTAACATCCGCCGCATGATCGACGTGAAAACGCTCGACGGGGTCGGCCACGTGGGTGACCGTCGGCGGTCTGCGTCGAGATCGCTCCTCTTGCTGTCACTGTTCGCGGCGCCGTTGGTGGCGCAGTCGACACCCGCCGCATCACGGGTCTTCGAGCGCATGCTCCCGCTCGAGGCGGACAGCGCGACGTCCGCCGGCGTGAGCCTGGGAGACATCGACCGTGACGGTGACCTCGACATCGTGCTGGCCAAGGGCCGCCACTGGCCGCTGCGGGACATGGTGCTCCGCAACGACGGCCGCGGGAACTTCACCGCGGCACCGCTGCGCGACGAGCCCGATCGCACCTACTCGGCAGCACTCGCTGACCTCGATGGCGACGGCGACCTCGACATCGTCTCGAGCAACGACCGGCCCGACCGGAAGTTCGTGTACCTCAACGACGGAGCCGGACGGTTCAGCGTCGTAGGCACGTTCGGCGCCCCGGAGTGGTCGACCCGTTACGTGACCGTCGCGGAGCTCAACGGCGACGGACGTCCCGACCTGATCGTGGCGAATCGCGGTGGGAGTGCGAGCCCGGGCCGGCCGAGCTTCATATGCATGAACGCCGGGAAGGGGGCGTTCCCGGACTGCGCGCCATTGGCGACGAGCTCAGCGACGATCATCGTCGCGGCGGACCTCGACCGCGACGGGGCGGTCGACCTCTTCGTGCCGCATCGCGATGGCGGACGGAACCTCGTCTTCTGGAACGACGGCGCGGGCACCTTCAGCGCGCCGCCGGTCGCGATCGGACCCGAGCACTCATCCATCCGCGCCGCGGCGGCCGCAGACCTCGACGGCGACGGCGTCATCGACCTGTTCGTGGGCGACGTCGAGACGGGCCTGTTCGTGTACCTTGGAACCGGTGGTCGCGCTTTCGCGTCGCCGATGCCGTTGAGTGCGGGCAAGGTCGTGCCCGGAGCGGTCGCCATCGCCGACCTCGATCGCGACGGACGGCTCGACCTCGTGGTCGGCAACGACCAGCTTCCCGGGGTGATCCTGTTCAATCAGGGGGGAGGGAAGCAGCTCAGGTTCACCCCCGCGGCGTGGAACGACGGATTCGGCTCCGTCTACGCCATCGCCATCGGCGACCTCGACGGCGACGGCTGGCCCGACATCGCGGCGGCGCGATCGGATGCCGTGAATGCGGTCTGGTTCAGCGCGGCGCGCGCGCGGCGCGACTAGTCGGGCACGACCGCACTGCACTTGATCTCGACGCGCGCCGCGGGACGCGGCAGCGCGGTGACGGCGAGCGTGGCGCGGGCGGGTGGGGCGGTGCGGAAGAAGTCGAGGTACGCGCTGTTCATCGCCGCGTAGTCCGCGATATCAACGAGGAAGACGGTGCATTCGGTGACCTGCGCCATGGTCGCGCCCGCCGCCTGCAACAGCGCGCGGATGTTCTCGAGCGTCTGGCGCGTCTGCACGGCCACGCCACCTTCGATGATGTCCTGCGTGCCGGGCTTGATCCCGGTCATCCCCGACACGAACACCTGACCGCCCGCACGGATCGCCGGGGAGTAGGCCGGTACCAACGGCGCGATGCCCGGAACGCCCACGACCGTGCGTGCTCCCCCTGACGCGATCGCCGATGCGGTGGTCGCCGCGCGCGCCGGTATCACGATCGGCTCGAACCAGGTGGGGGAGATGAAGCGCGACTCAGGCGAGGCCGCAGCGACCTCCTGCTGGAAGCGCTTCCGGTCGGCGAGCGTCGCGGGAGGTGGATCGGGATCGCCATACCCGTCTGCGTGACTCGGGATGACGACGTCGGGATGCCCGAGCGCGCGCATCAGGCGGCCAGTGTAGTCGTGGATCTCGAGTCGCTGGCTGTTGGCGCCGACGAGCGCGACGCTTGGCCGCAGCCCCTCCATCTCACGCTCGATGTAGTTCATCGACCCCATGACGAGCACTTCGTGTCCGGCCATCCGGACCAGGTACGCGAGGTTGCCGCCTTCCTGGTAATCGGCGCGCCTGAGCGGCGCGCGCAGGCCGCGCGGCGCCGTGCCGGCGATGCCGCGGCCGTTGTTGTAGTAGCGCTTGTCGTCGAGCGCGCTGTGGATGTTCGGGATGACGCGCACGGAGAAGTCGCCGAAGTCGTAGTCCTCGCCACCGATCACGGTGATCAACGAGGAATCCGGCACATCGTACGCGCGCGCGAGATTGGCCGCGGTCTCGTGGCCGATGACCACCGCGCCGGTGCGGCGCGCGATATACCCCGCGTCGAGCGCATGGTCCGAATGCCCGTGCGTGATCAGGATGTAGTCGGCCCGCGGCACGCGCTCCTTGATGAGCGTCGTGTCGGGGAGGAAGAGCGCGTGAGGCGCGACCTCGGTGCCGCCAGGGCGCCAGCGGCGGAACTGCGTGAGAAAGGGGTCGACCAACACCACCCGGCGGCCGTCGGTGATCTCCCAGCCCGCGTTGCCGAGGTAGGTGAGTCGGAGCTCGCCGGACGTGAGGGCCGAGGGTGCCGGTGTCGCGGCCTGCGCTTCGCTGCGGGCGCTGGCGGTGCCGAGCATCACGACCAGGGCGATCAGGCCGGACGACGCGAGGGGGAATCGGGAACGACGTAGCATCTCTGCTCCAAGGTGGACTTCGTCAGGGCACTGCCGACCGACCGAAGTCCGTCAACGGGTCCCCGAACAGGTAGTGATTGAACCACGCCAAGTTGTGCTGCATCACCGCGCGCATCGCCCGCGGCTTCGTGATGCCGTGGCCGAAACCCTTGTACACGACCATCTCCACCACCACGCCGCGATCCTCGAGGCCCTGGCGCAGTTCATACGCGTTGGCGATCGGCACCCGACGGTCGAACTCGCCGTGTTGGATCAGCGTGGGGGTCTTCGCTCCCTTCACATAGGTCATCGGCGACGTCTTCGCATAGATCGCTGGATCGTCGGCCGGGTCGTCATTGAGGTACTGGATCGTGAACGGCGTGATATCGGTGTTGTAGTAGTAGGTCGCCCAGTTGGAGATGCCTGCGCCGACCGAGATCGCCGCGAAGCGCGTAGTGGACGTCGTCAGGAACGCGGAGATGTACCCGCCCTGGCTCCAGCCCATGCAGCCGACCTTCGCCGGATCCACCCAGCCCTTGGCGATGAGCATGTCCACGCCCGACAGGACATCCCACGCGTCGCCGACGCCGAGATTGCGGACGTTGAGTTGGCGGAACTTCTCACCGTAGCCGGCGCTGCCGCGGTAGTTGACCTTGAGCACCAGGGCGCCGCGCGCCGCCCAGATGTCGGCTGGGTAATAGCGCGCGTCGAGCAGGGTCGGACGGTCCACGCCCGTCGGCCCACCGTGGATCACGCACATCAACGGTCGCTTGACCGCGGGATCGAAGTCGGCGGGCTTGATGAGGATCCCCTCGATCGTCGTTCCGTCCTTGCTCTTCCACGAGACGACCTCACGAGTGGCGAGCACGTAGTCCTTCACCTGGTCGGTCGACGCCGTGAGCTTTCGCGGAGCGAAGCCGCCCACCTCGGTGACGAAGACCTCGTTGAGCTCGGTCGGGGAGGGGGCGGTGAACGCGAGCCGCTTCCCGTCGCGCGAGAAGCTGAAACCGCTCGCCATCAGGCCATCGGGGCCGCTCACGCGGCTGATCCGCGCGGTGGCGGGATCCACGCGGAAGAGATGCGCGCTGGTCTTCTGCGCACTTCCGAAGTACACGCCCTCGGCGCGCCATTCGATGAGTCCGGGCTGCTCGTCGAACGCATCCGTGATCGAGCGCGGCGTTCCGCCGTCCGCCGGCACGACGGCGAGGCGCGAGTTCGCGTGGAAGTACTTCGGATTCGCCATCGCCGAGGAGAATACGATCTGCCGGCCGTCGGGAGACCATCGCGGCGCGTTGTCGGGCCCGGGCTGGGTGACGATCGCCTTCACGGTGTTGTCGGCGACGCCGAGCACGAACAGGTCTGCTGTGCCGCCATTGATCAGGTCGGGATTCACCGTCGCCGCGAAGGCGATCCGGCTCCCATCCGGGGACCAATCGAATCCGCCGATGCTGAAGGTCTTCCCCTTGGTGTGCTGCGTGCCGGTAGCCGGTGCCGTCAGCGCCTCGGAGACGTCGAAACTCCAGAGGTGCGAGTGGCTGTACTCGCGGCGCACGATCTCGAAATCCCCGAGATCGTCGCGGCGGTCCTTGGTGGCCTTGGCGTCTGCGTCGCTCGAGGTGTAGGCGATGCGGCGGCCATCACGCGACCAGGAGAAGCCATTCACGCCATTCTCGGCCTTCGTCAGCTGCACCGCCTCGCCGCCGTCGGGTCGGATCAGGAAGAGCTGGCTCTTGCCGCCGGCACGATCGGAGGTGAAGGAGAGCCACGCGCCGTCGGGGGACCACTGCGCGTTCCCCTCGGACTTCTCGCCGCGCGTCAGCTGGAAGGCTCTCCCCGTGGCGACATCGGCGATCCAGAGGTGCGTGATGAAGGCGTCGGCGGTGAAGTCAGTCTCGGTCACCCCGTAGACCACCCGACCGCCATCGGGGGAGAGTCTCGCCCCTCCGGTGGACTGGACCTTCAAGAGGTCATCGATCGTCGGCGGGCGGCGGGCGGCTTGTGCGATCGCCAGCGTCGGAATCAGAAGGATAGCGAACACAAGCGGTCGAGCGTTCATCGTGTCTCCGGGAATCGGCTGCCCCGAAGCTGCCGTGTGCCGGGATGGACGGCAACCCGATGGCGCTGCGCTGCAGCTAGCGACTCAGTAGGTCGCCGAGGGGCCGCCGATTCGTGATTCCCATGCGCCGTCGGGTGCGGTTGTGCCGCGCACGCCGAAGGGGGCGAAGGCACCAAGTGCGGCGCCAGCAGAGGCAATGAAGTCGCGGCGCGGGATCGTCATCGCGTGGCGCTCGGCCCCCTCAACCCGTCGGTGCGGTCCCTGACCCGCAGATCCGATCGTACACCCAGACGTGACCGGCGACGTCGTTCCACTTGAGCTTCTCCCCCTTGAACTCCCCGAGCATCGCCGGGCACTTCTCGTAGAGCTCGGCGAAGTTCTCCTTGTAGCTGCCCTTCTTCACGACGACGGCCTTCTCGCCCCCCTGGACGAAGAGGAACGACTTGTCCTCGCCGCCGAGCAGTTTCGCGCCGCCGATCGAGAGGCCCATCGTCTTCCTGGCGTTCGGATCGGCGAAGACCTTGATCCCGCCGTCGAACCCCGGGTTGAGCAACTGCATCAGTCGTGGCGTCCCCTTCTTCGTGCTGCGGCGGGCGGTCTCGAAGATGATGTATTCGCGATCGACGATCTCATTGAAGTTCGCCTTCGCCATCTCATTCAGCGAGGATCCTGCCTCGCTGATCATCGCGAGCTTTGCCATCTTCCCCGCCTTGATCGAGAGGCGCTCGACATCCTCCGGCTTGAACTTCGAGGTCTCGCCGCTGTCGGTCTTGAACTTGATCGTGCTGAGGTAGCCGTTGATGATCGTGCCGCCCGTCATCTTGCCCGAGAGTGAGTCGCCCGAGACCAGCTTCACGATCGCTGGACGGCCGAAGAGGGCGCTGAAGTCGTCATCGTCGATCGACGCGATGAACCCCTGGCCGAGGGCGGGGGTGGCGACGGCCGTGGCCAGGATCATCAAGAGCATCTTCATCGCTTGTCCTCGATCGTGAGAGACGAGCCGACTACCGCTTGATCGCCTTCTTGAGCCGGTCGCGGATGCGGAGCAGGGGGGTCGCCTGGTCGGCGTTCTTCTTGATGAGGTCCTCGACGAGGGTCAGGACGACAGTGTCGTCGTCGACGAGCACCGGATCGGGCCCGAAGCGGACGCCGAAGCCGACGTGACGGCCCGGCTCGAGGACGAGCTCGTTCTTCACGATCACGTCATCATCGCGGTCGGCGACGCGGACGGCGCAGAACTTCTTCCCGGCCTTCTCCATATAGCCGACGTGGAGATAGGCGCTCGACGGCACCTCGGGGAGGTCGTGCACCTTGCCGTCGGTCCCTTCGAAGGTCTTCGCGCCGGGGGTGAGCTTCGGGAGGTTCCGCTCGAGAGCGCCGTGGTAGGTGAAGGCGTGCCGCATCTGGATCCTGGTGTTGGGGTCACTGAAGGTACCCGAAGAGTGGCGCGAATCAAACTCTCCGCTACGTCACCAGACGCGGTGGACGCCGAAGTCGTCAAAGACGGCGTCGTTCGAGACGATCGCCATCCGTTCGGCGCGCGCCTGCGCGACCAACATCCGATCGAACGGGTCGCGATGGGCACCGCTCAACCCACCGGCGACCTCTGCGTGTTCGAGGGTGATCGCGAGCGGCGTGAATCCCTGCCGATCGACCTCCCCGCTGAAGTCCACGCCGAGCGGCCCCGCGCCGGGGAGCTTCCCGAGGCGGTGCTTGGTGGCGACCTCCCACGCTGACGCGGCGCTGACGAGGATCTCGTTCCGGCGGTCGCCGATCGCACGCTTGGCGCGCGCTGAGAGTCGTGCTTCTCCGGCGAGCCACCAGAGTAGTGCGTGCGTGTCGAGGAGAAGCCGCACGCCCTAGGACTCCCAGCGCTTGAGTTCGTTGTCGGGGAGGGGCTCGAAGAACTCGGGACCTACTGCGAGGAGGCCCGCGAGCGCCCCGTAACGACGTTCGGGGGCCGGGCCGACTCCGACCAGGCGGGCGACGGGTACGGTGCCGCGCAGGAGGAGGAACTCGCCGCCTTCTTCGACCGCCGCGACCAGCTGCGACAGATTGGTCTTGGCCTTGTGCATCGTAACGGTCTTCACCGGGGGTTTCCTCTTCATAGCTAACAGGTTAGTCAACAAAGAGTTCCCTTGCAAGCGGAGTCTATGCGATCGACGATCGCTCTCCGCACCAGTTCGTCGCGTCGGGGCACCAAGCGTTGCCCGCGCTGGCCGCGCC
>JANNKK010000162.1:0-1507 GCA_031396245.1 Gemmatimonadaceae bacterium | reverse complement strand
GGCTACGTCTCGTGGGACCTCACGCGAGGTCCCGCAGAGATGCCCGTCGCGGACGCGGTGGTGCACTGCGCAGCACACGTCGGCGATGCGGCCGACGATCCGGCGTTCGAGGCGACGAACGTCGACGGGATGCGGGCGCTTCTCGCGAGCTTCCCGGCGCCAGCACGCGTGGTGCACATCAGCTCGGCAAGTGCCTACGATCTCGAGGCGTCCACGCTCGGCATCACCGAAGACACTCCCCTCGCGAGGCGCTACCTCAACGCCTACTCTCGCACCAAGGTCGAGGCGGAACGGATCCTGGCGGCGAGTAGGAGGGACAGCATCATCCTCCGGCCGCACATCATCTATGGGCCGGGTGACACGCACCTCCTCCCTGGGCTGCTCGCGGCGCGCCGGTTCGGTTGGCTTCCGATGTATGGCGACGGCACGAACCTCCTCTCGGTGACCCACGTGGACAACCTCGCACTCGCGATCGAGTGCGCGCTCCGTCCTGGTGCGCTGGCCGGCGTGTACAACGTCGCTGACGAAGCGACCGCCCCGCTCGACGAGATCCTCCGCACGCTGCTCTCACGTTCAGGGCTCAGGGCGCGGGTCGTGTACCTCCCGCGCCGGGTCGCCTGGCCGGCGGCGGTGCTGATCGACTCCCTTCCGAACGCGCTCCGTGGTCGCGGCGACCGCAAGCTCTCCCGCTTCCTCGTGAGCCATATGACGAAGCACTTCACGCTGGATCTCTCACGGGCGCGCCACCGACTCGGCTATGTGCCGAGATGGACCTTTCGCGACGGTCCCTTGCTGGAACCCACCGGATGAGCGGGGCGATCGCGCTCGCGAATCGGCTGCTCGCCGCCCTGCCCGAGGCGATCGTCAGGCGCCGAGGTTGGATCGCGCTCGCTTGGCTGGTGGTCGGCGCACTGTTGATCTCCGCAGCGCCACGACTCAACCGCACGCTCAAGGTCTCCGCAGCGGCTGGACGACTTAGTGAGGGAGCAGAGGTCGATCGACTGCTTCGAGACCGTTTCGATTCGCCGTACGCCAGGTACGCTGTGCTCGTGCTCACCGGCATCCCGGCGGTCGACGGCGCCGCGGGCGAGGAGCTCCTGCGGGAAGCGGTCGCCGCCGTGGACAGCCTGCCATCGGTCACCCGCACGCTCTCCTATCTGACATCGGGCGACTCGATGTTCCTCGGCGCGCAGGGTTCCTTCGTCGTGGTCGGCCTCGCGCCGGAGCAGGCACTCGCCCTGCCTGAGATCGTCTCCTTGCGCGCGGCGACCGCCCTCGTGCAGGAGCGGTGGCGCGCGCGGTACGTCACCGCCACACTGGCGTGGACCGGGAGTGCGGCGTTCGACTACGATGTGCGAGCGCTGAGCGGCGCTGACGCCACGGCGGCGGAGCGGCGGGCGCTGCCGGTGACACTCGTGCTCCTGTTGGTCCTCTTCGGTGGGCTCACTGCCGCGCTCATCCCGATCGGCACCGCGGCGCTGGCGATCGGTGTCAGCCTCGGCACGGC
>JANNKK010000140.1:0-21772 GCA_031396245.1 Gemmatimonadaceae bacterium | reverse complement strand
CCCGTGCCGGGCGGCCCCCTTCCACCTTCCACCTTTCACCTGCGGTTCACTCGAAGGCTGACAGTCCCGTCTCCGCCATTCCCAAAATGAGACTGTGCACGTCGTGGGTCCCCTCATAGGTGTACACGCTCTCGAGATTCGCCATATGACGCATCGCGTGGTACTCGGCGAGGATCCCGACTGCGCCGAGGAGTCGGCGCGCTTCGCGGGCGATGTCGGTCGCGATGTTGACGTTATTGCGCTTGGCGAGCGAGACCTGCTGCGGCGTGAAGGTGCCAGCGTCCTTCATCCGGCCCAAGTGCAGTGAGACGAGTTGGCCCTTCACGATCTCGGTGAGCATGTCGGCCAAGCGCACCTGTTGGATCTGGAAGCCACCGATCGGCCGGCCGAACATCACGCGCTCCTTCGAGTAGCTGAGCGCCTCCTCGTAGCAGGCGAGCGCTGCACCGAGCGCGCCCCAGGAGATCCCGTAGCGCGCCTGCGTCAGGCACATCAGCGGGCTCTTGAGCCCCCCAGACTTGGGCAGGATCGCGTCGGCGGGGAGCGACACGCTATCGAACACGAGCTCGCTCGTGTCGCTCGCTCGGAGCGAGAGCTTTCCCTTCTGGTCCTTCGCCTTGAAACCCTTTGAGTCGGTGGGGACGAGGAAGCCGCGGATGGAGTGGCCGGCGTCGTCGGCGTCCTCGGTCTTGGCCCACACGACCGCGACGTGCGCCGTCGAGCCGTTCGTGATCCACATCTTGGCGCCGTTCAGGATCCAGCTATCGTCGGCCTGCTTGCGCGCGCGGGTGATCATCCCGGCGGGATTCGACCCGTAGTCGGGCTCGGTGAGCCCGAAGCAGCCGATCTTCGTCCCCTTCGCCATCTGCGGGAGCCAATACTTCTTCTGCTCCTCGGAGCCGAAGGCGTAGATGGGGTACATCACGAGCGCGCCCTGCACCGAGGCGAAGGAGCGGATGCCCGAGTCGCCGCGCTCGAGCTCCTGCATGATGAGCCCGTACATCACGTTGTTGAGCCCGGCGCAGCCATATTCCTCGGGGAGGTTCGCGCCGAAGTATCCGAGCTCACCCATCTCGGCGATGAGTTCCTTCGGGAACCGCCCCTCGACGTAGCAGGTGCCGATGATCGGGAGGACCTTGTCATCCACGAAGGCCCGGACGGCATCCCGAACGGCGCGCTCCTCTTCGGTCAGCGCGGCGTCGATGTTGAAGAGGTCGCCGGCGCGCGGCTTGAGGTGGGGCGAGGCGAGGTGGGACTGCGTCTCGAGATCGTTCGGCATCGGTGTCTGGTGATTGAGGGACGCTGGAATGTAGCGGGTGCCCGGTCGACGGCGAAGGCGATAGGTTGCCTCGTGCCCCATAGCGTCTCCCTCATCGCGACGATGGCCGCCGCGTTCGGATTGGCCCTCGCGTTCGGACTGCTCGCCGTTCGCCTCAAGATGCCGGCGCTCGTCGGCTACCTCGTCGCCGGCGTCGCCCTCGGCCCCTGGACGCCGGGGTTCGAAGCCGACGCCGGCCTCACGCAGCAACTGGCCGAGATCGGCGTGATGCTCCTGATGTTCGGCGTCGGGCTCCACCTCTCGCTCGACGACCTCCTCTCGGTGCGCCGCGTCGCGGTGCCGGGTGCGCTGATCCGGATCGCGGTCATCACCGCGATGGGCGCGGCACTCAGTTCGTTCTGGGGTTGGAACGCCGGAGCGTCGCTGATCTTCGGACTCGCGCTCTCGGTGGCGAGCACCGTCGTCGTCCTGCGCGCGCTCGAGGCGGGAGGCACCCTCGAATCGCTCTCGGGGCGGATCGCCGTCGGGTGGCTGGTCGTCGAGGACATCGCGATGGTCGTCGTGCTCGTCCTCCTGCCGCCGCTGGCCGCTGCCCTCGGCGGGAGCGCGCCGGCGGGCGACGGCGGCGCCGCACTCGCCCGGCAGCTCCTCTTCACGCTCGGCAGCGTCGGGATCTTCGTCGCGCTGATGTGGATCGTCGGCCGCCGATTCATCCCCTGGCTGCTCTGGGAGGTGGCGCGCACCGGGTCGCGTGAGCTTTTCACGCTCTGCGTGATCGCCGCAGGGGTCGGGATCGCGTACGGCGCCGGGCGCCTGTTCGGGGTCTCCTTCGCCCTCGGCGCGTTCCTCGCCGGGATGGTGATGCGCGAGTCGGAGTTCAGCCATCGAGCCGCCGACCAGTCGCTCCCGTTCCGTGACGCCTTTGCGGTGCTCTTCTTCGTCTCGGTGGGGATGCTCTTCGATCCCACGCTGCTCTGGCGCGAGCCGACCAAGCTGCTGCTCGTGCTCGCGATCGTCATCGGGGCGAAGACCCTGATCGCGCTCGGGCTCGTGATGCTCTACCGCTACCCGCTCAACACGGCGCTCACGGTATCGGCGAGTCTCGCGCAGATCGGCGAGTTCTCCTTCATCCTCGCGGGGATGGGCGTCTCGCTTGGCCTCCTTCCGGCCGAAGGCCAGCAACTCCTGCTCGCGGCGGCGGTCGTCTCGATCGCTGTGAATCCCCTGCTCTTCCGGGCGGTCGAGCCGGCTCGACGTTGGATCGAGTCACGGTCGCGGTTCGCGCGATTGATGGCGCGTCCGGCGGACCGGCTGGCCGAGCTCCCGCATTCCTTCACGCCGGAGCGGCTGACCGGTCACGTCCTCCTCGTCGGCTACGGACGGGTCGGGCGCCGGATCGGGGATGCGCTGCGCGCCGGCGGCGTGCAGTTCGTGGTCGCCGAGCAGAACCGTGAGGTCGTCGACCGGCTCCGTGCCGAGGGGCAGGCGGCGGTCGCGGGGAATGCCGCAGCCGATCCAAGCGTCCTCATCCAAGCGCACCTGATGCGCGCCCGCGTGCTCGTCGTCGCGACTCCCGACATGGTCGGGGTCCGCTCCATCACCGGCATTGCGAAGAAGCTGCGTCCGGACATCCCGATCATCCTCCGCACGCACGGCGATGCGGAGGCGGAGCTCCTGCGGCGCGAAGGTGCCGGCGAGGTCTTCATGGGGGAGCACGAGCTGGCGCTGGCGATGACTCGCGCCGTCATGGAGAAGACGGTGGGCGCGCGAACACCCGGTCCTCTCGCGGGCTGAAGTCCTTCGTCTCGTCGCTCCAGACGCAGGCCCGTACTCGCAGCTCGGTCGGCGTGACTTCGATCTCCTGGAAGGCCGACGGGAGCGCGCCGCGCCGACGATCGCAGAGGGTCGTGCTATGCGAGACGACCATTCGGCGCCCGATCTCGATCGCCTCGATCCGCGTCTGGTGATCGTGGCCATTGAGCACGAGGTCGGCGCCGGTCGCAAGCGCTTGGCCGATCGCGTCGGCCCGCGCGGCGAGTCCCCACCGGCGGGAGAGGTCGCCGCGGAGGAGGTTGTGATGGAAGACCAGCACCTTCAGGTCCCCCGTCGGCGCCGCCGCGAACTCCGAGGCGGCGCGTGCCCATTGTGATGGCCGGATCGCGCCGACGATCGAGAGGTCCCTGAGTCGCGTCGTGAGGGTGTACGGCCGCACGCCGTGGCAGGAGTTGAGGGCGACGATCGTCACGCCGGGCAGCCGCAGCGTCGGTTCCAACTCGCGCGAGATCCATTTCCGGTAGCCGCGGTACATCATGGTGCTGGATCCGATCCCAACAGGCATCCACCACCAAGCCACGTCGTGATTCCCGGGGATCGTCAGGACGGTCGTCGAGGCGCGCGCCGCGTCGAGCCACGCCTTCGCGGCGCGGAGTTGGCTGCGGAAGTTGCGCTGTGTGAGGTCGCCGGCGACGATCACCGCGTCGTAGCGCCGTTCGCCGATCCTGCGGGCGACGGCTTCGAGGTGCTCCAGGATCGCGTGGCGCCCGAAGTGGACGTCGGAGAGTTGGGCGAGCCTCACCGCGAGATCTTTTCGCCGCTCACGCGCCGAGCCGCGCGATCACCGCGTTCGTGTACTGTTCGGTGCTCGCCGTGCCACCGACGTCTCGAGTGAGCATCTTCCGTTCGCGCAGCGTGCCCTCGATCGCCGCGCGGATGCGCCTCGCCGTCACCACCTCGTCGACGTGGTCCAACAGCTGGCAGGCCGCGAGCATCACCGCGGTGGGATTCGCGACGCCCCTGCCGGCGATGTCGGGCGCGGTGCCGTGCACTGCCTCGAAGATCGCCGCGTCGTAGCCGATGTTGGCGCCGGGCGTGAGGCCGAGTCCACCGACGAGGCCGCTGGTCAGGTCCGACAGGATGTCGCCGAAGAGGTTGGTCGTGACGATCACGTCGAACCGCTCGGGACGCATCACGAGTTCCATTGCGCAGGCGTCGACGATCTTGTCCTCGCTCTCTACCCTGCCCTCGTACTCCTTCGCGACCTCGCGGCCGACATCGAGGAAGAGCCCCTGCGAGTACTTGAGGATGTTCGCCTTGTGGACGATCGTGACCTTCTTCCGCCCGTGCTTCACCGCGTACTCGAAGGCGTAGCGCACGATCCGCTCAGCGCCGTGGCGGGAGATGATCGCGACCGACTGCGCCACGGCGTGCGGGTCATCGCCGACCTTCACGTAGTTCTCGATCCCGACGTAGAGGCCTTCGGTGTTCTCGCGCACGATCACGAGGTCGACGCCCTCGAAGCGGAGTCCGGGAAGCACCGACTTGGCGGGGCGGAGGTTCGCGTAGAGGTCGAACTCCTTGCGGAGGGCGACGTTGATCGAGCGGAACCCCTTCCCGACCGGCGTCTCGAGCGGACCCTTCAGCGCGAGGCGCGTCCGCTTGATCGAGTCCAGCGTGGCGTCGGGCAGCGGATCGCCGAGTTCCTTCACGCCGGCGGCGCCGGCGATGTGACGCTCCCACGTGAATCGCGCGCCGGCCGCCTCGAGGAGCCGCAGGGTCGCGTCGGTGATCGAGGGGCCGATCCCATCACCTGGGATCAGCGTGGCGGTGATTGGGCGGGTCACGGTTCGATGATCAGGTTGGCGACGCGCGTCGCGAGCTCCTCGAGCATCTTCGCGCCGGCCGGTGAGAGGAGATCCCCCGCCCACACGATCTGTCGCGTGCGCGTGTCGGCGAGGATGAGGCGGAGCACGACCGCGTCGCCCTGGGCGCGCAGTTCGACGGGGATGAGCGCGAAGCGCGCGTCGCCGAGTGCGGTGACGGAGCGGAGGTTGTCGGCGAGCGCGCCGGGGAGCACCTCTCCTCCCTCGGGCGGAGTGTTGCGCCAGCGACCGACGCCGAGTGAGTAGGGATCGCTCGCGTAGGTTGGGTTGCGGCGCGCGCTCCGCACGGCATCGGAGGCGTACGCCCACTTCCTCCCCATTCCGCGCTCCTCAAGGACCGCCTGCAGGGCCGAATCCACTGCGAGGCGCGTGCGACCCCAGTTGATCTCGCGGCTCCAGCCGATCGAGTCTGGTCGCCAGAGCTGAATCGGCACGATCGCGACCCGCATCGAGGCGAAGGGGGCGAGCGGGGGACCGGCGGGGACGGCGGTCTTCGGATCCTGTGCGAGGAGCGACGCAGGAAACAGCAGGGCGGCGAGTGGGAGAGCGAGTCTCACGACGGGATGGGAGATGGGAGATGTGAGAGGGGAGGTCGATGGGTGGTCTCACATCTCCCATCTCCCTTCTCACATCTGCTTCAAACCTAGTGTGCAAGCGGGGTTAGTTCTACGTTTTGTCGTCCCGTACGCTCCGCCTCCCGAACCCGGACCCCCGATGCCCCGTTGGCTCGAGGCTTTCATTTGGGCCCTCGTCGCGCTCGTCGGCGCCGGCGCCTTCGCCTACCTCGCGCTCACGCGCGGTGAGACGATCAGCGCGGCCTGGCTCCTGACCGCCGCGGTCTGCACCTACCTCGTCGCGTATCGCTTCTACTCGAAGATCATCGCCGCGAAGATCTTCGTCCTCGACCCGGCGCGGCAAACGCCCTCCGAGCGGCTCTCCGACGGGCGCGACTACGTTCCGACCAATCGCTGGATCGTCTTCGGGCACCACTTCGCGGCGATCGCGGGCCCCGGTCCGCTGGTCGGTCCGACGCTCGCCGCCCAGTTCGGCTTCCTCCCCGGCGCGATCTGGATAATCGTCGGCGTCGTGCTCGGGGGCGCAGTGCAGGATATGGTGATCCTCTGTTCCTCGATCCGCCGCAACGGGAAGTCGCTGGGCCAGATGGCGAAGGAGGAGATCGGCCCGATCGCCGGCCTCACCGCGATGGTCGCGGTGCTGGGGATCATGATCATCCTCATCTCGGTGCTCGCGCTCGTCGTGGTGAACGCGCTGCGCCAGAGTCCGTGGGGCACCGTCACGATCGGGCTCACGATCCCGATCGCGATGGCGATGGGGCTCTACCTCCGCTTCCTGCGACCGGGGCGCGTGCTCGAAGTGAGCGCGATCGGCATCCTCCTGCTCATCGTGGCACTCTACGCCGGCCGGTGGGCGGCGCTGCATCCGGTCCTCGGACCGATGTTCACCCTCGACGGCAAGGCGCTCGCCTTCAGCGTGATGATCTACGGCTTCGCCGCCTCGGTCATCCCCGTCTGGCTGCTGCTCGCGCCGCGCGACTATCTCTCGGCGTTCGTCAAGATCGGCGTCGTCGTCGCACTCGCGTTGGGCATCCTGATCGTCCTGCCGCCGATCCAGATGCCTGCGGTCACACAGTTCATCGACGGCACGGGCCCGGTCTTCGCAGGCAAGGTCTTCCCCTTCGTCTTCATCACGATCGCCTGCGGCGCGATCAGCGGATTCCACGCACTGATCAGCTCGGGCACCACGCCCAAGCTGATCGAGAACGAGAAGGACGCGCGATTCATCGGCTATGGCGCGATGCTCACCGAGTCCCTGGTGGCGATCATGGCGTTGATCGCGGCATGCGTGCTGACTCCCGGCATCTATTTCGCGATCAACGCTCCGGTCGGCGTGATCGGCTCGACCGTAGAGAGCGCCTCGCAGGTGATCGCGACCTGGGGCTTCACGCTCACACCCGGGGAACTCACGACGCTCGCGCAACAGGTCGAGGAGGCGTCGCTCCTCTCGCGCACCGGCGGCGCGCCCTCGCTCGCGGTCGGGATGGCGAAGATCTTCGCCGATGTCCTCGGCGGCCCCGGCGCGATGGCGCTCTGGTACCACTTCGCGCTGATGTTCGAGGCGCTCTTCATCCTCACGACGGTCGACGCCGGGACGCGCGTCGGCCGCTTCATGCTGCAGGACCTCGGCAAGCACCTCTGGGAACCCTTCGGGCGCGTGTCGTGGTATCCCGCGGTCGTGATGTCGAGCTTCATCTTCGTCTCGATGTGGGGGTACTTCCTCTATCAGGGCGTCACCGATCCGCTCGGCGGGATCAACTCGCTCTGGCCCCTCTTCGGCATCGCGAACCAACTGTTGGCGACGGTCGCGCTCTGCGTGGGCACGACGGTGATCATCAAGATGGGGAAGGCGCGGTACGCCTGGATGACACTCGTTCCGATGGTGTGGCTCGTGATCGTGACGATGACCGCCGGGTGGCAGAAGCTCTTCTCGACCGATCCGCGGATCGGGTTCCTCTCCCACGCGCGGTGGCTGGCGGAGCGGGTGGCGGCGGGGAACCTCCCAGTTGGAGTACCAAGCGCCGAGGCGGCGGGACGGCTGATGTTCAACGACCGGCTCGATGCCGGGGTCGCGGCCTTCTTCATGATCTCGGTGGTGGTGATCCTGATCGAGTCGGTTCGCGAGTGGCGGGGTGTCCTGAGCGGACGCCGGCCGATGGTCTCGAGCGAGATCCCGTTCACTCCGCGGGCTGAGCAGAAGGCGGCGTGATGGCGCCGTTCAGTGTCGGATCACACGAAGTCACGAAGGCGCGAAGAACCGCGACAACACGTACTGTGGGAACGACACCTTGCCAGCCGCCCGCAGTTCCCCCAGCGGTGGAAGTCCTTCGTGTGCTTCGTGTCTTCGTGGTGAGCAGTGAAAGGTCCTGAACCCTGATCAACCCAACGACGGAACCCTCTCGATGAGTATGCGCCGCGCCCTCCTCGTCCTTCCCCTCGCGCTTGTCACGACGCTCGACGCCCAGCAGTCGACGTTCGACCTGAGCGTCAAGAACATCATGCGCGGCCCGGAGCTCTACGGCCGCGAGCCCTCGCAGGTGCGTTTCACAGCCGATGGGCAGTGGATCTACTTCCGCTGGAACACGCCGGGAACGGTGTGGAGCGAGGCGCTGAAGCCCTTCCGCGTCGCCGCGCGCGCCGGCGCCACGCCAGAACTCGTGACCGAAGCGCACATGGACTCCGTCGCGCCGATGCTCGCGACCGGCGCCAAGTCGCGAGATGGCCGGTCGGTCGTCGTGACCGCCGGCGGCGATCTCTGGCTCCGCACCGCCCCGACCCGCGGCCCGATCCAGCTCCGCCGCCTCACGCAGACCAACGCCGCCGAGAGCGATCCCAAGTTCTCGCTCGACGGTCGAGAAGTGCTCTTCATCCGCGAGAACAACGCCTACGCGTCCGACATCGCGACCGGCCTGACGCGCCAGCTGACCGACATCCGGCTCGGTGCCGCGCCGCGCGACCCCGAGCCGCCGAAGGGACAGCGTGCGGCGGTGGCCGAACAGCAGAAGGACCTCCTGCAGTACATCCGCGACCAACTCGCCGCCGACTCGCTGCGGCGCCTGACGCAGCGCGAGACCGAGGCGCGCCGCCTGCCCGTCGTGTGGGTGCCGACCGCCGATCGCATCGGAGGGCTCTCCATCTCGCCGGATGGGAAGAGCGCGATCCTCACGACGATCACGCCGCCCCAGGGCCAGAAAGGCTCCGACGTCCCCGACTACATCAAGACGGACGGCTACCCGGCGATGATCCCGGGGCGCACGAAGGTCGGTGACGCGCAGAACACGCAGAAGGCCGGCCATCTCGACGTCGCGACCGGCAAGGTCACCTGGCTCGAGCTCTCACCGGACAAGAAGCCCACCGGCTTCGCGAACGTGGGCGAGTGGAGCGGCGATGGACGCTTCGTACTCCTCTTCGTCAACTCGGCGGACTTCAAGAACCGCTATCTCTGGTCGGTCGCGGCCGCGACGGGCGCGATGACGATGGTGGATGTGCTGCACGATGATGCGTGGGTCAGCGGCCCCTGCGGCGGTTGCCTCGGCTGGACGCCGGAGGGGAAGGTCTGGTTCGTCTCCGAGTCGAGCGGGTACGCGCAGCTCTACGCGGCGATGCCCGACGGCAGCGGCAGGCAGGCGCTCACCAGCGGTCAATGGGAGGTCCTGCAGGTTGAGCGCTCGAGCGACAACGTGAGCTTCGACCTCGTCACCAGCGAGCCGTCGCCCTTCACGCGCCAGGGATACCGGATGCGGATGACAGGCGGCGCGCGCACGCGGTACACGACCGGCGAGGGCGGTCACGCACCGGTCTTCGCCCCCGATGGAATCAGTTTTGCGAGCGTTTACTCGACCGCGAACACCCCGCCCGAGCTCTTCCTCGGAAAGGTCGGCCAGGCTGCGATGAGCCAGCTCACGACCTCCACGACGGCGGAGTTCCGTTCGTTCGCGTGGAAGGTGCCACCGATCGTGATGATCCCCGGCGAGGATGGGACGCCGGTGCCGGCGCGCATCTATCGTCCGGCCGAGCACGGGGCGCAGCCGAATGGCGCCGGCGTGATCTTCGTGCACGGCGCCGGCTACCTGCACAACGTCCACAACTGGTGGAGCACGTACTCGCGCGAGTACATGTTCAACCACCTGCTCGCCTCGCGCGGCTACACCGTGCTCGACATCGACTATCGCGGCTCGGCCGGCTATGGCCGCGATTGGCGCACCGCGATCTATCGCTGGATGGGGGGGAAGGACCTCGACGACCACGTGAGCGGCTCCAAGTACCTCACGTCGCAGTTCGGCATCTCCCCCGAGCGCGTCGGCCTCTACGGCGGCAGTTACGGCGGCTTCATCACCTTGATGGCGCTCTTCACCAAGCCGCAGTATTTCGGCGCGGGCGCGGGGCTCCGTTCGGTGACCGACTGGGCGAGTTACAATCACGGCTACACCGGCAGCATCCTCAACCTGCCGCAGGACGACAAGGAGTCGTTCCGCCGCTCGTCGCCGATCTTCTTCGCCGAGGGGCTCGAGGATCCGCTCCTCATCGCGCACGGGATGGTGGACACCAACGTGCAGTTCCAGGATGTCGTGCAGCTGGCGCAACGACTGATCGAACTCGGCAAGGTCGACTGGGAGATGGCAGTGTACCCGGTGGAGAATCACGGATTCGTGCGGCCGACGTCGTGGACCGACGAGTACCGCCGGATCTATGAGCTCTTCGAGCGGACGATCGGTCCCAACGGCACCAAGGCCAGACGGTGACGTTCCTCGCGCGTATCGCGGCGGTGGTCCGGCGCATCATCGGCGCGCCCGACTATGCGTCGTATGTCGCGCACGTACACGCCTACCATCCGGAGCGTCAGCCGCTCAGCGAGCGGGAGTTCGTCGCGGACCGGTTGAGGGCGCGATACGAGCAGCCGGGGTCGCGGTGCTGCTAAACGGCTTCTAGCGCTGGTGCAGACCCAGGCCCATGATCTCCATGGCGGTTAGCCTCCTGGTGTGCGCCCGTCGCAAGACGGTGAGCGCGTTGATATGCGTGGGGCGACTCTGCCAACACGGTACCGTGGAGGCCCAACCGCCGCTTCATCCCAACAAGCCCTCCGGACTCGGGGTCCAAATGCGCCACGCGCTTTTGCTCATTTTTCTCGGCGCCTCACAAGCCGACGCTCAGTTCCCCTCGATCATTCCAGGCGCCCGAGTGCGAGTCGAAGGACTGAACCACAGGAAACTCGAGGGGACACTGATGTCCCAAACCGCAGATTCCATCACGATTGCGGCGGTGGGGGCAATTCTCACTACGGTCGCGTCAGGATCCCTGACCCGCGTCCGAGTGAGCCAAGGGAAATCCCACGGTGCAGGTGCGATCAAGGGAATGAAGATCGGCGGCGGCATCGGCCTCGGCGTGGGACTTTTGGCTGGATTGGTCAGCCCTCCCGGTGAGAGGGCAGCTATCGGAATGTCTGTTGCCGGGGGGGCTCTGGGCGGAGTGATCTGGGGCGCGGCGATCGGCAGCATCGTAGGCGCCGCAAAGTGGACCACCGTCTACACCGCACCACTTCGAATTGCGATTGGGCGCGCTGAAAACGGAGCTATGACGCTCGGCCTCGCAATGAGATTCTAGTGGGCGATCTTTGTGATGGTGTCGCGGGCATTTCCGCGGCTCGCGGCAGACTCGTGGGAGTGGCGGAGGTTGCACTAGGCCTCGGCGAGCCCTTCGGCGAGCGCCCGTAGGTCCGCATTCACCGCGCCGATCCGACCGGTGATCTCGGAGATGTCGGCGCCCGACGGGGCGAGATCGCGGAGTGCGACGAGCTGCTGGCGGAGCAGCGCCTGTTGCGCATCGAGGCGTGCCTTCAGCGCGCCGAGTTCGCCGATTCGCGCCTCGGCGCGAGCCAGCAGCGTCCGCTGCGACTCGAGCATCGCACGCAGGCTCGTGTCGCCGCTCCCGAGCGCGGCGAGCCGCTTCTCGACCCGTTCGATCTCCTCGGCGTTGACCATCTCGCGCAACTCGCGCAGCTGGCGCCCCAGCGCCGTCTCGCCACGGGAGACGGCATCGAGCGCCGCCGTGAGGCCATCGGGGAGCGGAACGGCCGCGGCACGCAAGGACCGGATCAGCTCGGTTGTCGAGGGTGCGGTGTCCTTCGGGTGCGCGGTCGCATCCAGCAGGATCGCGTAGCGCGGATGCCGCCACTTGGGATCGGCGTTGGCGAGCGATTGGAGCTGGCGGAGGTGCGCGTTGTCGATGGTCAATCGCCGCCGCATCCGCCAGGCAAGGAATGCGATCGTCCCGACCATCGCGACGACAAACCCGATGACGCCAGCGAATATCAGGTTCGCGAGAGGCCGCTGGTTGGCGCGGAAGTGCGCGAGTGTCTCGATGCCGGTGCCGCTGAACATCCACATCATCCCGGCGAGCTGCAGGGGGAGGATCACCGTGAGCGAGAAGAGGTTGACCCAGCGCATCAGGCGCATCTCGCGCGGCAGCCGATCCCACACGTCGCCCGGGCGGCGGTAGCGCCGCGGCCACCACGCGGACCACCAGCGCGGCGGCCGCAGGGCGATCCGCTCACGCCGATCGGCCCCCACCGGCCGCCGCCAACGGTCGAACTTCGCGAACGCCCAGAGCATCGCGGCGGTGATCGCGGGAAGCGCCGCGCCGGAGGCGATCGTCTCGAGCACCGAACCGGTCGTGAATCCCGCGATCGGCGCGAGGGCCACCGCCCCGCCGACTCCGGTGAAGATGAGCAGGACCCGTGCATACGCCCCGTCGATCACCTCGAGATCGTCGGGCAGCATCTCCTCGTCGCCATCGGCGCGAAGGGTGTCACGGAGTTCCGCCGCGGTCGCCCAACGCTCGCTCGGCGTCTTGGCCAGGGCACGCTCGATCGCCGCCGAAAGTGCGGGTGACGATTCGCTGACCGCCTCAGGAAGCGGCGCCGGACTCGCCGTCAGATGTTGGGCGATCACGTCGCGTACGTTGGCGCCGCCGAATGGCAGCGTCCCGCTGACCATCCGATACGCGATCACGCCGAGTGAGTAGATGTCGCTCCGCCCGTCGATCGCACGGTCGCCACTCGCCTGCTCCGGCGACATATAGTGAGGCGTTCCGACGATCAGGCCGGTCGAAGTGAGTGAGCCTTCCCTCCCCAGGTCACGCGCGATCCCGAAGTCGGTGAGCATCGCGCGTCCGGTCGCGGCATCGAGCAGGATGTTCTCGGGCTTCAGGTCGCGGTGGACGATCCCCGCCTTGTGCGCGTAGTCGAGGGCGTCGGCCAACTCCGCGAGGCGGGTACGGGCCTCATCCGGGGAGATCCGCCCGACGCGCTCGAGGCGCGCGGCGAGCGTTTCTCCTTCGACGTAGCCCATCACGAAATAGAGGTCGCCATCCACGTCGCCGAAGGTCAGCAGCGGCACGATGTTGGGATGGGTGAGCTTCGCCGCCGACCGCGCTTCGCGCCGGAAGCGCTCGCGTGCCTCGGCGTCGGTCGCCTTGTCGGCGTGGAGGACCTTGATCGCGACCATCCGGTCGAGCGCGCGCTCGTTCGCGAGCAGCACCGTCCCCATCCCGCCGGTCCCGAGCACGCGCACGAGCTCGTACTGAACGGCGAGGTATTCGCGCAGGCGGTCGGAGATCGGCCAGTCGGGCAGGGCGCGTTCCTCAGTGCGGAGAGTGCGCGAAGCTACCGCTGCTTCGGGGTTGACGCCACGAGGAGAACGAACGCGATCGTCGCCACCGCCGCCGCTCCTGCCGCCATCACGAACGCCGTGCTCGCCCCCGCGCGGTCCCAGACGATCCCGAAGACGATCGACGCGGGGAGCGCGCCGAGTCCGACCGTCGCGTTGAACCACCCGAACGCCGTGCCGCGCCGCGTCGCCGGCACGAGATCGGCGACCAGTGCCTTCTCGACTCCCTCGGTCGCGCCGAAGTAGAGACCGTAGACGAGGAAGAGCGCCCACGCGTGCCACGCCGCCGTCGCGAAAGCGAAGCCGACGTAGACTGCCGTATAGATGAGCCAGCCGGCGAGGATGAGCCGCCCGCGACCGACTCGATCGGAGAGCGCGCCCCCGAGGAGCGACGAGGACGACTTCACCACGTGCAGCATCGCCCAGAGGATCGGCACCATCGCGGTCGGCACCCCGAGTTCCGAAACGCGAAGCAGCAGGAAGGCATCGCTCGAGTTGCTCAGCGTGAAGACGAAGAGCACGGCGAGATAGCGCCAGAACGGCGCGCCGAGCGCGTGCTTTCGCCGCTCCTCGGCGGGCGATGTCACCCCCGCGGCTCCTGAGATCGCGATCGCGTCCTCGGTGAGCACCGGCAGGGGCTCCGGCTTCGGCTGCGCATACACCGCCGTCTCCTTCACCATCAGGATCACGAGCAGCACCGCGAGCAATCCCGGAAGCGCCGCCCACAGGAAGAGTCCACGCAGCTCCACCACGCCCAACGTGAGCAAGGCCCACGCGATCAGGGGACCGAGCACCGCGCCCAGGCTGTCCGACGCGCGGTGCAGGCCATACGCGAATCCCCGTTGTTCCGGCAGGACCGAGTCGGCGATCAGCGCATCACGGGGCGCGGTGCGCACGCCCTTCCCGAAGCGGTCGGTGAGGCGGATCGCGAGCACCTGCCCCGTCGTCTGCGCCAGACCGATCAGCGGCCGCGCGAGCGCCGCCAGCGTGTAGCCGACGACGATGAGCGGCTTGCGCCGTCCGAACTTGTCCGAGAGCCACCCAGCCGGCAGGCGAAGGAGTGACGAGATACTCTCGGCTGCCCCTTCGATCACGCCGAGCGCAGCCGCCGAGACGCCGAGCACGGTCGAGAGGAAGAGCGGCAAGAGCGGATAGATCATCTCGCTCGCGACGTCAGTGAGGAAACTCACCGACGCGAGCACCTTCACGTTGCGGGGAAGCTTTGTCAGGGCCATCGCACGCCCGCGCCGGGCCGGACGGTGAAGAACTGCGCCTTCGCAGCGCGCGTGGGAAAGGCCTTCGCGTACTCCGCCCGCCAGCGCTCGGTCACGGCATCGGCGGACGCGGTGTCGACGACCGCCCACACCGCGCCGCCGAAGCCGGCACCGAACGCCGACCCCGCGTGCGCGCCGGCCGCCATCGCCGATCGCGCGAGGAACATCGTCTCGGGTATCTGGTTCCGGAGCGCCGTCTCCGCGCGCTGCTGCGACTCGACCGCGAGTCGGCCGAGCAGGGCGGCGTCGGAGGTTTCGAATGCCACCAGCGCCTGCGGCACGATTCGTTCGGTCTCCGCGCGGAACTGCGCGATCCGCGCGATATACCAGGGTGCGTCGTCGGCGTTGCGGGCGAGTTCCTCGAGCCGCGCTGCGGCATCCTTCGACGAGCGCAGGGCGCTGGCGAGCGATGCATCGGCTCGCCCACTGCACCGATTCCATAGAATGAGCAGGTCGCGCACCAAGTCCGACGCGCGATTGTAGTCGTCCCGCGCCCCACCGGTCTTGGTGGCTCTCACGCCGCTCACGCCGACGAGGATGCTCCATTCAGCGGGAAAGTGCGCGCGGCCGAACCGTTCGGCGGGGAGGTATCGGAACGCCCCGACCGACTCGACCTCATTACATAGAATCGCCACGTGATCCTGCGCGCCCCCCCGCGTCCCGACGCCCCGCTCCCCGGGGAAGGGTCCGCAGGGCCCACCCATCTCCACCGCACCACAGTATTCGGCGAGCGCGAGCGGATTGCCGACGTGGTCGCGCCAGTTGCGACGCTCGGGCAGTCGATTGGCCTCAGCGACGGCGATCACGAGCAGCGTGATGAATGCGCTTGAACTCGAGAGGCCGGCCGATCGCGGCAGCGTGCTCTCCGAACGGATGCGCACGCCCACCTTGAGCGGCGCGAAGTCACGCGACATCCGGCGAGCGACGGCGGCGATGTAGGCGCCCCCCGGAGTGCCTCCCGGCCGCGCATCGCGCCGGAGCGGGATCCGCGACCGTCGACCGGTCGCGGTGTCCTCGATGTCGATCACCGGCCGCTCGATCGGCCCGATCGTGGCGCGGATCCCCTCGCCCACCGCGCAGGTGAGCGAGGGGCCACCGCCGTAGTCGACGTGCTTGCCGAAGAGTTCGATCCTCCCCGGCACGAAGAGTTCGCGCGTGGTCACGACGTCGTCACGGGAGCGGCTTCCGGCCCTGAAGCCGCGACTCCAGAGGAAGGATGTCCATGCGATTGGTGAGGTCGAGCACTCCGACCCGTTGGCGGACGGCCGAGAACCGCACGCCCCGGCCGATCGCGCCGCGCACCGCGTCCACCAGCTCGAGTTCACCGCGCACCGACGGCCGCACCGCGGCGCAGTCGTCGAAGATGCTCGCGTCGAACCGCCAGAGGTTCATCGAGACCCAGCGCGGCTTCGCGCGCAGCATCGGATGGTCGACGGGCGGCTTCTCCACGACCGCGCGCAGCGTGCCATCGGTCGCGAGGTCGAGCAGCGCGTATTGCTTCACCCGGTCGGCGGGGATGTTCGCCTGCGCCACGAGCGCATCCCCCTCAAAGGCGATGAGCCCCGGCCCTCCGAGCTCGACGAGCGCCCGCACCGACTCGGCGGGATAGAGGTTGTCGGCGTTGAGCATGAGGAACTCGGCATCGCCGACGGCCGCGCGCGCGGCGAGGAGGGCATCCGCGGTGCCACGCGGCTCAGCCTGGACAACGAAGCGGACGTTGACGCGCGAGGGTGGAGCGAGCCGCGTGAAGCGCTCTCGGATCGCCGTCTCGTCCGGCGCGACGACGAACACGACCGTGCGCACGCCCCCCTCGGCAAGCTCGTGGAGGACGTAGTCGAGCAGGGGACGGCCCGCGACCGGCATCATCCCCTTCTGCCCCGCGTCCGCCGCAGCGCGCTGCTCTGAGCTGAGCGCCGCGGTCCCCGCCCGCATCCGGGAGCCGAGCCCCCGGGCGAGGATCACCGCGGTGGTCGCGTCAGGCTCTTGCGGCAGCGGTCCAGAATCCACGAAGCACGCGCATCACGCCGGCGCCGCTCACGAGGAAGATCACGCCCCAGGTGAGGGCGAGCGAGTTGTTCCCGGCGAGCCACGCCCCCACTCCGAAGAGTGCGCCGTAGACGAAGAAGATACCGAGCACCCAGCCGAGCATCGCCTGCGGGATCGAATCGGGGGAGGGGCCGATGCCGGTCGCGGCGCGCACCTGGGCCCATCCGGGCCCCGCGGGGCGGACGAGCCGATAGAACGACTCGAGCACCTTCGCGTCGGTCTTGGGACCGACGAAGGCCGCGACGATCCAGACGACCGTGGTCACACCGACGGTGACGAGGAGCGACGCACTGCCGCTGATCGCGGCGCCATTCCGGCGCGCGACCTCGAAGGCGATAGCGGTAACGAAGGAGGCCGCCATCGCCGCGATCTCGGCGGAGGCGTTGACGCGCCACCAGTACCACCGGAGCAGATAGAGGAGTCCTGTCCCTGCGCCGATCGAGAGAAGCAATGTGAATCCGGTCGAGGCGGTGTTGATGTATCGCGTGACCAGGGCCGCGATCACCATCAGGCCCGCAGTGACCAACCGTCCGACGAAGACGTAGTGCTTCTCCGTGCCGTCGGTTCGCATGAACCGGCGGTAGAGGTCGTGCACGAGATACGACGTACCCCAGTTAAGGTGCGTGACGATCGTCGAGACGTACGCCGCGAGGAGCCCGGCGATCATCAGGCCCAGCCACCCGACCGGAAGGAAGGTCAGCATCGCGGGGTAGGCGATGTCGTGGCCGATCAGATTCGCCGGTACGTTCGGGAAGGCCTTGGAGATGTCGGAGAGCTGCGGGAAGACGAGGATCGAGCTCAGGGCGACGATGATCCAGGGCCAAGTGCGGAGTCCGTAGTGGGCGACGTTGAAGAAAAGAGTGCCTATCAAGGCATCCTTCTCACTCTTCGAGGCCAGCATCCGCTGCGCGATGTAACTCCCACCGCCCGGTTCAGCGCCCGGATACCAGACCGACCACCACTGCACGGTGAGGGGGAGGATGAAGATGGTGAGGAAGACCGTCGCGTTCGACGAGTCGGGAAGGAAGGCGTAGGTCTCGGCCGGGATCCGCGCGAAGAGTCCGTCGAGGCCACCGACCTCGGGACGCTGCAGCGCGAAGTACGCCGCCGCGAAGGAGCCCGCCATCGCGATCCCGAACTGGATGAAGTCGGCAACAAGCACGCCCCAGAGCCCCGAGATCACGGCGAAGCCGACGTTGAGCAGCGCGCAGATGACGAGCGTCTTCCCCATCCCCCACCCGAGCAGCATCGACGCGATCTTCACCGCGGCGAGGTTCACCGTCGCCATGATGACGACGTTGAAGATCAGGCCGAGGTAGATGGCCCGGAACCCGCGCACGAAGCTGGCGGCCTTGCCCGAATACCTGATCTCATAGAACTCGAGGTCGGTCATCACGCCCGAGCGCCGCCACATCCGGGCGTAGAACATCACCGTCGCCATCCCCGTGAGGAGGAAGGCCCACCAGACCCAGTTCCCTGCAACGCCACCCTGCCGCACCAAGTCGGTGACGAGATTCGGCGTATCGGTGGAGAAGGTCGTCGCGACCATCGAGACGCCGATCAGCCACCAGGGTGCGGCGCGACCCGAGGTGAAGAACTCGGTGGTGTTCGAGCCGGCTCGCCGCGCGAGGAAGAGCGCCGGGATGAAGGCGGCGGCGAGGGAGAGTCCGACGATGAGCCAGTCGAGGCGAGTGAGAAGCATCTGAACTGAAGGAGAAAGGTGGAAGGTGAAAGGAGAAAGGTCACGGCACCTGCACTCAACGCAATCACGTCCCCCGCATCGTCGTTCCTTTCACCTTCCCCCTTCCTCCTTCCACCTGCCCCTGGTGAAATCCGGGAACCTCATCGACGCCGACCCCTTCGCGACCGACATCTGCGACAAGGGCATCGGCGCACTCCAACTCGCCGCGTCGTACACGTCGAAGTCCGGCACCAGTCCCTCTCGCAGGCATTCGACCAGGCGCCACATCAGGACGAAGTCCATCCCCCCGTGGCCACCGGTGCGCGCGAGCTCGCCGATCCTCGTCCAGAGGGGATGCTCGTGCGTCATCCGCCACGCGTCGAGTGGCTTGAAGGCGTGGCCACCCGACTGCCCGTCGACGAAGATCCGCGGCGGATAGTCCTCGAACACTCCCTTCGTGCCGGCCACGGAGTTCAGGCGCGAGTAGGGGCGTGGGCTCGAGACGTCGTGCTGCAGGTGGATCATCCGTCCCGTGGCGGTGCGGATGAGCGACGTATTCAGGTCACCCGTGATGTAGCGCTCGCTCCATTTGGGATCGGCCTTGTCGGGAACAGTGCTCTCGCGATGGAGCGACAAGCCGCGCTCCTCGGTGCTCATCGAGACGATCGTCTCCATGCGGTCGCCGGCATTGAGGTCCATATACCACGCCAGCGGCCCCAATCCGTGCGTCGGGTAGAGATTCCCATTCACCCGCGTGTGCCAGGCGCGCCGCCAGAGCCCTTCGTCGCGCGTCTCGAAGAGGATCGTCCGCAGGTCGTGGATGTACGCCGCCGCGCCGTGCTGGATCTCGCCCAGCACACCGTCGTGCACGAGACGGTTGACCATCATCTCGTTGTAGCCGTAGTTGCAGTTCTCGAGTTGGAGGCAGTGGCGCTGCGCCGCTTCGCTCGTGTCGACGAGCGACCAGAGATCCTTCAGCGTCGTGCCGGTCGGGCACTCGGTGCCGCAGTGCTTCCCCGCCCTGAGTGCAGCCAGCATCACCGGGACGTGCCATTCCCAGGGCGTGGCGGTGTACACGAAGTCGATATCGTCCCGGGAGACGAGTTGTTCGAAGCCACGGTCGCCATTCGCATAGACCTCCGGCGCCGGTTTCCCCGCGTCGGTACACATCTTCACGGCGCGCTGGGCCTTGTCGGTGACGACATCGGCCACCGCGACGATCCGCACTCCCTCGATCGCCAGCAGTTCGTTCAGCACGCTGCGCCCGCGGAGCCCGGTACCGACGATGCCGAACCGCACCGTCTCGTGGCGGGCGAAGGGTACGCCCTTCATCGACTTCGCGGCCGCCGTCCGCGGCGGAACCGCGTCAGGGTGCTCGGCTGCGGTGATCGACTCGGCGATGGCTGGGAATGGGGTGAGCGCGCTCGCGGCGGCGATGCCGGCGCCGGCGGCGAGGGAGGCCTTGAGCAGGTCGCGGCGGGAGAGGGAGTCTCTGTTGCTCATCGGGCGAAGTATGCGCGCACTTCCTTTAGAGCGCGAGCATCGCCCGGATGACCGCCGCATCCTGCCGATCCTTCGGACGATCCGCCGCCTCTTTCATCCGGAGGATCGAGGTCAACGGCGCGACCAGCAGCGACACGCCGAAGACCTCGAAGCGTTCAGCATCCGCCGCCAGTTCGTCGAATCCAGCGACGCCCGCCGGCTGGAAGAGCAGGTCAACGCGACCGGCAGAGGTGACGAGACTCCAGCCGTCGGCACGGTCGAGCATCGCGGCTGAGCAATCGAAGGCGAGTCCCTCTGGCACGCCGTCCGTCCAGACGCGAGCGTCGAGAGCGCGAAGCGCGGCCGCGAGCCGCTCAAGATTCTCGCGGTCGCGCGCCGGCGTGATGTCTGCGTCCGCCGTGACGCGCGGGAACCCATTCAGTCGCGCCGCGAGCGCGCCGACCAGCACGTAGCGAACGCCCTGTTCGGCGAGTGTGCGGATCAAGAGTCCGGGCTCGAGCGGCCGCACGGCGGGACGCTCAGCCACGCTTCACCGCCAGCGTCGCGAACGCCGAGAGGTTCGCGACCTCCTGGAGGCGCGCTTCGGGCGAGAGGGCGCGGATGCGATCGACATCGGCCAGCCACTCCGGAGCGACGATCGCGGCCGGCTCCGCGATGATCCACGGTGCCAGGTCAGCCGCGGCGAGGAGTCGTGAGAGCGTGTCCCAAGTGGGACTGGCCTGCCCCGATTCGATCCTCGCCACCACCGACTGCGAGGTCTCGGCGCGCGCCGCGAGTTCGCGCTGGCTGAGCGCGGCAGACTCCCTGACTTGTCGGACCAGCACCCCCGGGTGCCTGTAGCGCATAAGCAATGATAGCTTAAAAGCTTTCATTGTCAAGTCGCTATCAGTCAACGCTTTACAGCTCGATTCGTCGGGAGCGGTACCTCGGTGAGGTTCCCGAGCGAGACCGACGTGATCGGAAACGGCCTCCTCATCGTGCTTGAGAGAAGTTTGAGTCGGCGCGCCGTCTGGGACTCACTTGCCTACTGCACCGGCAGATCCGCGACTGGTCGTGACAAGGGCCGACGATTCCCTCGATGCACCCGTTCTTCTCACGGATGCTGATTCCCGATGAAGGCCGACTGTCGCGAGGCCTGGCTTGACCCACCTCGGTCGCGATGACAGCTACTTGACCAATTCGATCTCGAGTTCCAATGAATTGATCACCAGACGGTCGAGTTGGACCCGCTCCCGGGCGTGGTCGATATCGATCCCGACCAGCCCCCCCAATGCGTCATAGTCGAGGACGACACCGGGCGCGATCTCGCGACTATCCACGCTGGTCCGCTCGGAGAGGTCGATGTACAGACTGTCGGTCTCGGCATCGTAGTTGAGCTTCATCGACGGAACCCGCGATCAGGGAAGGCGTTCAGGATCGTTCGGCGATCCTCCAGCGTAACGACCCGCAACACGCGGTCACCGAGTTCGGGGATGGAACTCCAGAATCGGACGCGCCCATCCGGCTGGACTTCGACTCGTAGTGGATGCTCGCACGCGCGAATGCACCACTCCCGTCGCAAGCAGGGTCGCTTCCGCAGGACGTGGTTCTCAAAGTACGCCGCGAAAGAGTATTCGGGTAGCATCGAGGGCCGCGGGAGGCGATGGATGATCGGATCCCAAAGTCATCCCTCAGCGAAGCCCCGATGTCACCCGCGCAACGCGACGGACCTCCAAGTGACATGGCGAACTCGGGATCGCCTCTAGCAGCCCTCGACGATCGACACCTTGTCCGGCTTGTCCGGCACCACGCAGATGAACTCGAACGGCGCCTCGATCACCTCGTACGAGTGCGGCATCCCGGCGGGGATGAAGAGGGTGTCGTCCCCCTTCACGTCGTGCACCTCGTCGCCGACGCGGATCCGCGCGCGCCCACGCAGCACGTACTGCTGATGCTCGACCAGGTTCGTGTGCAGGGGCATACCGCCGCCGACGCCCATCGTGAAGCGGCGCAATGCGAACGAGGTGTCGCCCTGCTCGGGCCCGACAAGGAGGCGCATCTCCGTCGTACCGGACAAGCCGGACAAGGTGTCGATCGTCGAGGGCTGCTAGA
>JANNKK010000106.1:0-1733 GCA_031396245.1 Gemmatimonadaceae bacterium | reverse complement strand
CCTCCTTAAGGCCAAGCTACACCTGAGACCGCGGCCAGTGACGAACCGTTGGTCCCTCGGGTACGGCGTTCAAACAGCAGGTCGGACATCAGCGCAGTGTTCTCTGCCTCCCACCCCTGATGTGCAAGTCACTCAGGCCGCGGCGTCCCCTTCGTGGCAACACGGAGTCCGTCGCGAACCAATGCGCCCTCGGGGCGCGGGAGGCAGTATGCGCGGTAGAATGGTGGGTCGGGCAATTCTCGCCGGTGGCTTGCTCCTCGGCGCCGCTCTTCCCGGCGATGCGGCGTGGCTCGCTGACATCCTCGTCACGGGGACGGTGCGGGCGGAAGGGGGCGCACCACTCGCGCAGGCGCAGGTCTACGTCGCCGAAGCGACGATCTCCGTCGCGACGAACGATTCCGGCGGGTATCGACTCCTAATCCCTGGCCGCCTCCGCGGTTCGTCGGTGAACCTCCGGGCGCGCGCGATCGGCTACTCGCCGGTGGTGACGCAACTCCTGCTCGTCCAGGACAGCGCCGTCATCCACTTCTCGCTCAAGCGCGACATCAACCTGCTCCAAGAGGTGACGGTCACCGGCAAGGGCGAGGGCACAGAACGGAGGAAGGTCCCCTTCTCGATCGGCCGCGTTGACGGTGGGAATTCGTCCGACATTCGGCTTCGCAGCGCGCCTTCGCAGCCGCCGCGCGACCTGAGCAACGAGGGCTACTCGACCTTCGTCGACAACGGCTTCGAGTCGCCGAGCGCAGCCCCGCGCTCGACCTTCGGCGTCGACGTCGACCGCGCCTCGTACACGAACGTGCGTCGCATCATCACGGTGGATCACCAGCGCCCGCCGGTGAACGCGGTTCGTGTCGAGGAGATGCTGAACTACTTCCCCTACGACTACGCCGCGCCCCGCGGCCGGCATCCCTTCGCCGTCACCGCGGACGTGAGCGCCGCGCCCTGGGCGCCGAGTCACCGGCTCGTCCGCATTGGCCTGCAAGCACGCACGATCGACTTGGAGGACGCGCCGCCGAACAACCTCGTCTTCCTCATCGACGTCTCCGGATCGATGTCGACGCCCGACAAGCTGCCCCTGCTCAAGCAGGCGTTCTTCATGCTCGTCGAGCAGCTCCGCGAACAGGACCGCGTGGCGATCGTCGTGTACGCCGGGAGCGAGGGACTCGCCCTTCCTTCCACCTCAGGTGCCGACAAGCAGGCGATCCTGCGCGCGATCAACCAGCTCGAGTCGGGCGGCTCGACCGCCGGCGGTGCGGGACTCCGTCTCGCCTACGACATCGCCCGCAAGAACTTCATCCGCGCGGGGAACAACCGCGTGATCCTCGCCACCGACGGCGACTTCAATGTCGGCGTCACCGACAATGGTGAGCTGCAGCGATACGTCGAGGAGCGCCGGGCCGAGGGTACCGCCCTCACGGTGCTCGGCTTCGGCGCCGGGAACATCAAGGACGACCGGATGGAGATGCTCGCCAACAAGGGGAATGGCAACTACCAGTACATCGACACGGCGCTCGAGGCGCGAAAGGTGCTCGTCGAGGAGATGGGGGGCACGCTCGTGACGGTTGCCAAGGACGTGAAGCTCCAGGTCGAGTTCAACCCCGCCGTCGTCGCCCGCTACCGGCTCATCGGTTACGAGAATCGCGTGCTCGCTGATGAGGATTTCAAGAACGACCAGAAGGACGCCGGGGAGATGGGCGCCGGGCACTCGGTGACCGCGCTGTACGAGATCGTGC
>JANNKK010000071.1:0-9910 GCA_031396245.1 Gemmatimonadaceae bacterium | reverse complement strand
CGGCGAGAACGCCCCGTCCGGTAGCGCCTTCGAGTCGGATCCCGGTGCGGGCGAGCAGCGCCGCCGCATAGAGCGACCGCAGTCGGCCCGGACTCGCCGACTGCGGATCAGCGAGCAGCTCGGCCGCGGTGCGGACGCGCGCGCGCCGAGGACGACGCCGCCGCCAACTCACGAGGAGCCAGGGCAGCGGCGCGGCGAGGACGAGCCAACCCCACCAGGCGGCGACGTCACTCGCGAGTGGGCGCGCTCCGGAGAGCAGCGGCCGGAGTGGGAGGACCACCGATGCTGCGGTGAGCCCGGCGCGGTCCGGCATCGTGACGAGGTCGCCGGCGCGGACGCGCAGCGACATCGGAGCCGTCCGCGCGACCGCATAGGCACGCGCCTCCGGATCGAAAAAGGCGTACTCGAGGGCCGGCACTTCGAGGGCTCCCGCCACGCGCGGTGTCACGAGCCAGGCGAACTCCTTCGATCCTGCAAGGACCGTCGGGGTAGAGTCGAGGACCACTCGCTCGTCCTCGGCCACGACGTTCGCCCACGGCACCACGATCACCGGACGCGGCAGGAGCGTCGCGTTCCCCACTCCCGTCACGCGCAGCGTGAGGACGAAGGGATCGCCGACCCGCGCCGACTGCGCGTCCATCCGGGCCACCGCCGTCCACTTGCCAACGGCTCCGCTCCAGCCGGCGGGCCGCCCGCGGGTGGGTGGCTCGATCGCCACGAGCATCATCGGCTCGGATCGCAGGATCCGCTCCTCCTCGCGCGAGAAGAACGAGGGACTCTGCGGCAGGGCGTAGCTGAGTTGCGCCGGGGCGATCGGATATCGCCCTGCCGTGAGCGGGAAGAGGGCGCGCCGGAAGACGTGCGTCTCGGCGCCCTCGCGCACCGGGTCGGTGCGGGCCATCGGCAGGTCGTACGCGAGCATCGCCCGCGCCTCGGGGGGGATGAACACCGGATTCCGCCGCAGGCGCTGGCGGACGTCGGCGGGCACGACGACGATCAGCGTGTAGCTCGCCTGTTGACCCACATAGACCGTGTCAGGGCCGATCGCAGCGCGGAATCCGACGCCTTCCTGTGCCACGGCGTTCGGCGCGGAGACCATCACCAGCCCGGCGACGAGCGCGATCCGAGCGCACGGATGCAGCGCGCTCACCAGTCGCGCTCCCCGCGAGCGCGCAGGGGTCGGCTCCCGCGTTGGCGCCGGGCCTGCGTCTCGCGCTCCTCGCGCGCCGCCGCCTCTAATAGGGCCTCCGCTTGCTGGCGCGACATCTGACCCTGTGGCTCGGGCTGGCGCTGTTGCGGGGCCTGCTGCTGTGGCGATGGCGCCCCCGAGCTTCCACCGCCGCCACCCTGGGACGCGTGCAGGGCGAGCTCGTAGTTCCACTGTGCGTCGCGGTCACCGGGACGATCAAGGAGCACCGTGCGGAGCGCGCGCCGCGCATTTCGCAGCGCATTGGCCCGCGCATCGCCGTCCGTCCGAAGTCCACGCCGCAGGTACGCCGTCCCGAGATTGTAGAGTGCCCGCGAGCGCAGTTCGGCGTCGGGCGTGAAGGCGGCTCGCTCGAGCGCGTCGACCGCGGCGTCGATCGAGTCAGCCTGCAGGAGCGCGGTCCCCAAGTCATAGAGCACGATCGGACGCCGATCCCCGCCGGCGATCACGGCGCGATAGCGGCGGATCGCGTCGGGGAGTCGCCAGTCGCGATGGGCGCGGACGGCAGCGCCAAGTTCCCCGCCCTGCGCGGCCGCGCGTCGCGGCCCGAACGTCGAGAGTAGCAAGAGCGGTAGGGCGGCGCGCCACCAGAGACGGCGTCCCCCATCGGCGAGCCAGATGTCGATCAGGAGGAGCGCGAAGGCGATCCCGGCGAAGAGCTGGAAGCGCAATGGACGCGCGAGTCGCTGCTCCTCCTCGCGCCGGACCGTCTCGAGGTCGGCGAGTGCGCGGCGCACGCGGGTGCCCTTGTCGGTCACCTCCGCCGGGATGAACTCGCCATCGGCGGCCTGCGCGAGGTCCCGCAGAAACGTCTCGTCGTAGCGCGTGATCACGATCTCCCCGAGATCGTCGCGCTTCACCTCGGTGCCGCCGCTCTCGAGGAGCGGGATCGGCGCGCCGCCGGGCGTGCCGAAGCCGACCGTCACGAGATGGATCCCCTTCTCCTTGGCTTCGCGCGCGAGCGCGAGTGCCGCTTCCTTGTCGTCGAACGCCTCGCCGTCGCTCATCAGCACGAGGGCGCGGTCGGCACCGCCCTGACTCACGAGCAAGAGGTCGATCCCCTGCCGCAGCGGTGAGGCCACCGCACTCCCCGCCTGCCCGACGATCGTCGGGTCGAGATTCTCGAGGAAGAGTTCGAGCGCGCCGTCGTCGCTGGTGAGTGGCGAGAGGATGTAGCTGCGCCCGGCGAAGGCAAGGAGGGCCACGCGGTCGCCCGGTGCGGTCGCGCGGAACCGGCGCACCTCCTGCTTCATCCGTTCGAGCCGGTTGGGGCGTTCGTCCTCGGCGAGCATCGAGAGAGAGACGTCGAGCGCAAGCGCCACATCGATCCCGTCGGAATCGATGATCGCGCTCCCCTCTCCCCATCGCGGGCCCGCAAGCGCGACAGCGAGTGCGGCGGCGACCAGCGCCAATCGAAGGGCACGCGCCCTCGGCACGCGGGCGAGACCGCGCGGGCCTAGGCGTTCGAGCGCCTCCGGCGTGCCGAACCGCGCGAGCCGCACCTGCCGGCGGCGGTGGCCGGCGAGGACTGCGAAGAGCGCCAACAGCGCCAATGCGGGCACGAGCCATAGGACCCAGGGATGGTCGGCGTAGCGCGTCAGGGGAGGGCGCCTCGCCGCCAGAGGAACCCCAGTTCCAGCAGCAGCGCGAATGCCGCGAGGGCGAGGGGCCACTGATAGAGCTCGGTGAATCGCACGTATCGGGTGGCGCGGATCGGTGCCCGTTCGAGCTGGTCGATCTGGTCGTAGATCCGCTTCAGTGCCTGCGCATCGCGGGCGCGGAAGTAGCGCCCACCGGTCACCCGCGCGATGTCCTCGAGGAGCGCCTCGTCGATCCGGACGGGGCGATTCTCGTACCGAAGGCCGAAGACGCCGCGCCCGACCGGCACCGGCGCGACGCCGTCACTGCCAACGCCGATCGTGTAGACGCGCACGCCGAGTGCGGCCGCTGCCTGCGCCGCGGTGCGCGGATCGATCGTCCCGCGGTTGTTCTCGCCGTCGGTGAGAAGCACCACCACCCGCGAGCGACCGCTGGCGCCTTGCAGGCGGTTGGTCGCGGTCACGAGGCCCGTCCCGATCGCGGTGCCATCCTCGAGCTGGTGCGGCTGCAGGTTGTCGACCGCTGCGAGCAGCACCGGGTAGTCCAGCGTGAGCGGCACCTGGGTCAGCGCCTCCCCAGCGAAGGCGATGAGCCCGACCTCGTCGACCTCGCGCCCTGAGATGAAGTCCTTGATCGTCTGCTTCGCGACGGCGAGCCGGTTGTCCGGCTGGAAGTCCTCGGCGAGCATCGAACTCGAGACGTCGAGCGCGAGTAGGATGCTGATGCCGTCGCCGCGGATCGTCTCGGCGCGGGCGCCGGCGCGCGGCCGGGCGAGCGCGGTGACGGTGAGGAAGAGGGCGAGGATCCGAAGCGAGAGGGTGATGCGCGCCGTCCAGCGTCCGCGGCGCGGTCCGCTCGCCAGGAGTTCGGCGCGCGCGTGTAGGAGCGCGGGAGGACGACGCCGACGCCGCCAGAGGAGCCAGGCGAGCATCGGGACGAGCGCCGCGAACGCCCAGGGCGTGGCGAAGTCGAGGGCAGCGAGGGCGTTCATCGGCGCCGCCGCTTGGGCCGCGCTGCCGCGGCGGTCAGTCGGGTGCGCCAGGCAGTCTCGACGTCTCCGACGATCGCTCGCGCCTCGACCGCGATCTCCCTCGCCTCCGATTCGGCGACCCGCGCGCCGGCGAAGGCGATCGGCTCACACCGGATGAGGATATCGGTCACGCGTTCAGGGAGGATCGGGAACTCGGCGCCGGTGAGCGCCTGCGCGACCTCGCGTCCGGTCTTCGACAGGCCCGCCTGGGGGAAACGCCGCGCGAGGTACTCCCGCATCACCTCGACGTGGGTCAGTGCGAACCGACCCGGCTCTCCCGCCTCGAGCAGGCCGAGCCGCTCGGCGTGCGCGAAACGAGTCGCGGCTTCGTCGGCGGCGTCGGGCCCCGGGTCGGCCGCCGACGTGCGGCGACGGCGCCAAGCACGCCACGCGAACAACGCGAGCACCAGTACGACCGCGCCACCCACGGCGAGACGCCACCACCATCCCGGCACCAGCAAGAGCGCCCGAGGATTCCGCGGCACTCGGGACGCCGAGTCGGCCGGCAGGACCGGATGCACACGGATCGGAGGGAGATTCACACGATAGCGTCGCTCGGCGCCGCCCGCGCTCACCGTGATGTCGGCGAACCGGATCACCCGCGTGCCGGTGTCCCAGGCGATCAGACGATAGACCGCCGTGCGATCCACGAGCGAGGCTGATGAGGCATCGCGCACCAGCCGAGGGTCGAGGGGTTCGATCTGCTCCGACGAGTCGGGCACCGCGGGGAAGCGGACCTCACTCCCGACCGGAGCGCGCACCCGCAGTTCGACGGTGACGGGCTCACCGACACCGACCGAATCGGGTGCGATGCGGGCGGTGACCTGCGGCACCCTGATCGCCGCCTGGCCCTGCAGGAGCAACGCGGCGAGCGCGACGATGCCGATCACCGGCGACGGGCGCGGGTCTCGCGCGAGCGGAAGAAGCGGAGCATCGGTTCGACGTACCCCTGCTCCAACGGGACGATCACCTCGTCGACCGCCAGGCGTCGCAACAGTCCCTGTCGCGCGATCTGCTCGGCACGGACCAACGACGCGTAGCGCGCGCGGACCGCGCGGTCACTGGTATCCACCTCGACCAGGCGACCGGACTCCGCGTCGACGAGCCGCGCCACCCCGGCGTCGGGGAGTGTTCGCTCTGCGGGGTCGTCGAGCACCACGGCGACGACGTCGTGCCGCTGCGAGAGGCGCGTGAGCGGCTTCTCGAGGTCGGCGCTCACGAAGTCGGAGACGATGAAGACGATGCTGCGGTGGCCGAGCAAGCGCGCCGCGTAGTCGAAGGCGGCGCCAAGGTCGGTGCCGCGCGATCCGGCCGGCCAGGCGAGCACGTCGCGCACGATCCGCAACGCGTGTCGACGCCCCTTCCGCGGCGGGACCACGTGCTCCACGCGGTCGGAGTGGAGGAGCAGCCCCACGCGATCGTTGTTGCGCGTCGCGGTGAGGGCGAGCACGGCGGCGAGCTCGGCGGCGACCCCCTGCTTGTCGCGCGCCCCCGCCCCGCCCCGGCTCGACCCCGAGCAATCGACGATCAGCAGCACCGTGAGTTCCCGCTCCTCGACGAACCGCTTCACGAAGAGCCGTCGCATCCGGGCGCTGACATTCCAGTCGATCGTCCGCACTTCGTCGCCGGGCTGGTACTCGCGCACCTCGGCGAACTCCATCCCCATCCCCTTGAAGACCGAGTGGTACTCGCCGGTGAATCGGGAATTGACGAGGCCGCGGGTGCGGAGCTCGATCCGCTTCACCTGCCGCAGCACCTCCGCGGGAACGGCGGACGTGTGTCGATCCGGCCGAAGGCGGACGGCGGACATCGGACCCTTACGGCGAGGGGACGGTGCCGAGGATGCGGGCGATGACGTCCTCACTCGTCACGTTCTCCGCCTCGGCTTCGTACGTGAGGAGCACGCGGTGCCGCAGCACGTCCGAGGCCATCGCCTTCACATCATCGGGGGAGACGAAGTCCCGGCCCCGCAGGTAGGCGTGGGCGCGCGAGCACTGCGCAAGGGCGATCGTCGCGCGGGGACTCGCGCCATACTCGATCAGCGGCACCAGGTCGGCGAGTCCGGCGTCCTTGGGCGAGCGGGTCGCGTGGATGAGATCGACGATGTAGTCGGCGAGCCGCGGATCGAGGAAGAGCGCGGCGATCGTGCGCCGGGCGGCGAGGAGCTGTTCGGGGTCGGCGACCTGCTTGATCGGGATCGCTTCGCCGCCCGCCATCCGCTTCATGATCTCACGCTCCTCCTCGCGGGTCGGGTATCCGACGCGGAGCTTGAGCATGAACCGGTCCACCTGCGCCTCTGGGAGGGGATAGGTCCCCTCCTGTTCGATCGGGTTCTGCGTCGCGAGGACGAGGAAGGGCTCGTCGAGGATGAAGCTCGTCCCTCCGATCGTCACCTGCTTCTCCTGCATCGCCTCGAGCAGGGCCGCCTGCACCTTCGCCGGCGCGCGGTTGATCTCGTCGGCGAGGACGATGTTCGCGAAGATCGGCCCGCGCTTCACCGAGAAGGTCGCGGTCGACTGGTCGAACACCTGTGTGCCGATCACGTCGGCCGGGAGCAGGTCGGGAGTGAACTGGATCCGGCTGAAGGTCGTGCTCACCGTCTCGGCGAGCGTCCGCACCGTGAGCGTCTTCGCGAGCCCGGGCACCCCTTCGAGCAGGACGTGGCCGCCGGTGAGCAGCGCGATCAGGAGGCGTTCGACCATCGGCTGTTGCCCGACGACACGCAGCGAGACCTGATTCAGGATGTCCTGGGCGAATTGCGACGGAGGCATCAGCGGGATCCTGGATTGATCAGGGCGGCGAGGAGTTCGCGTTCACGCGGGGTGAGCGCGCGCGACTCACCGGGCGCAAGGGAGCCGAGCTTGATCGGACCGAAGGAGGTGCGGACGAGGCGGAGGACCTCGAGACCGACGGCCTCACAGAGCCGACGCACCTCACGGTTCCGTCCCTCGCGGATGGTGATCGCGAGGTCCCAGGTCCGCGGCTGGGTGCCGGGTGAGACCTCGACCGCCTCGGGGGCGACGATGCCATCCTCGAGCGCGACGCCGGCGCGCATCGCCGCCGCTGCTGCCTTCACCGCACCTCGCACCGTGGCGACATAACTCCGTTCTACCCCGGTGCTGGGATGAGTGAGCCGGTGCGCCGCGTCGCCGTCGGTGGTGAGGAGGAGCACGCCCTCGGTGAGATAGTCCAGGCGCCCCACGTACGTGAGGCCGGGCGCCGGCGGCACGAGACCGAAGACGGTCGGGCGACCCTCGGGGTCGTCCTTCGTCGTGATGACGCCGGCCGGCTTGTTGAGGAGCAACCAACGAGCCGCGACCGGTTGTCCGACCTTCTTGCCATCCACCGTGATCGCGTCGTGGACCGGGTCCACCGATTGGCCGGTGCGCGCGACGACGCCATTCACGCACACGCGACCGGCGGCGACGAGTTCCTCCGCCTTGCGACGCGAGGCGATCCCGGCGCGTGCGAGTGCACGATGGATCCGCATCGCCTGGTCGGTCACGCGGGGAGCGGTTCGGCGACCGCGTTCGGGGGGATCACCTCGGGCATCGCCGCGCCGTCGGGGCCGTTCCGGCGTAGCGCGATCGCGAGCTCGTCGACGCGCGGGAGCTCTTCCAGATGCCGCAGGGCGAACTGCTCGAGGAAGAGGGAGGTGGTGCCGTACAGGAGCGGCCGCCCCAGTCCCTCGGCCCGTCCCACCACGTCGATCAGTCCCCGCTCGTGCAGCGACTTGATCACCGCGCCGACATCGACGCCGCGGATCTCCCCCACTTCGGCGCGGCCGATCGGCTGCCGATAGGCAACGATGGCGAGCGTCTCGAGCGCAGCGGCGGAGAGGCGCGTCGGGCGCGCGGCGAGCTGAGCCCGCTCGATCGCCTCGGTGTACTCCGGGCGGGTGAGCACCTGCCAACCGCCACCGACGTCCATCAACGCGACGCCGTGGCCATCCACGTCATAGTGCTCGCGCAGTTCATCGAGCGCCGATTGCAGCGCCGCAGGCGACGCCTCGGGGTCGAGCGCGGCCAGTTCGTCGGTCGGGATGGGGCGCGGGCTCGCGAAGAGCGCGGCCTCAAGCAGCTTCGCCAGCGAGTTCACGGCGGATCTCCACGTCTGCGAAGGGTCGGGGTTGGGTGAGGTGCAGTTCACTGCGACGCGCGAGTTCGAGGAGCGCAAGGAGGCCGCTCAGCACCTCCCACGGTTCGGCATCGTCGCGGACGACATCGCGCCAGCGCGCGTGGGCGCGCAGGAGCAGCAGGGCGCGCACGATCGCGATCGCGCCGTCCACGTCGATCGCGCGCGGCACCACCTCGTGGATCGAGGGACGCCGCGAAGCGCGGAGCACGCGATCGACGGCGACGAGGAGGTCGCCGAGGGAGAGCGCGAGTGGCGCCGGCGGCGGCGCCGCAGCCTGCTGGAGGTACGTGCGGTTGAAGCGGTTCCGCCGGTCCTCGCCGAGCCGCTCCAGGACGTCCACCACCTCGCGCATCTGTTGGTACTCGAGGAGGCGCCGCACGAGTTCGGCCCGCGGATCCTCCCATCCATCCTCCCCTGACTTCCGCGGGAGGAGCATCTGCGCCTTGATGCGGATGAGCCGCGCCGCCATCTCGAGGTACTCGGCCGCCTCGTTCAGCTGCAGCTCGTGCATCCGCGCGATGAACTGTTCGCAGACGCGAGCGACCGGGATGTCGTAGACGTCCACCTGCTCATCGCGGATGAGCGCGAGGAGCAGGTCGAGCGGGCCGTTGAAGCCCGCCACGTCGACGAGGAAGATGCCCTCGGCTTGGGCCGGAGCCGGCATCAGAGCGTCCACGCGCCGGGGAGCGCGTAGGGCGAGACCAACTGCAGCGCCGTCCGGTAGAGGAAGAAGACCGGCGACATCCACGCCATGAGCACGGGACGACCGACGGTGAGGAGCACGATGAGGATGAGGAAGCCGGCGCGACCGAGTTGCTGGTAGCGGATCGCCCACGTGGGGGGCAGGAACCACTTCAGCACGTGCGAGCCGTCGAGGGGCGGCAGCGGCAGCAGGTTGAAGATCGCGAGCACGAGATTGAAGAGGATCCCGTAGCCGAACATCATCTGGATCAACGAGAGCGTCGTCGCGGCGCCCGGCAGCACGCGCCCGGCGAGGCCCAGCAGAACGAAGGCACCGGTGAGCACCACTGCCAAGATGAGATTCGTCACCACCCCGGCGAGGGACACGATGATGTCGCCGCGGCGCAGCTCGCGGTAGTTGCCCGGATCGACCGGCACCGGCTTCGCGCCGCCGAAGAGGAAGGTGCCGCCGCTCCCGTACCAGGTGAGCAGTGGCATCAGCACGGTGAGGAAGGGATCGATGTGCTTGAGGGGATTCCACGTGAGGCGCCCGAGCTTGAGCGCCGTCTCGTCCCCCTGCTTCAGCGCCGCGTAGGCGTGGGCGTACTCGTGCGCCACCATCGAGAAGAGGATGACGGGGGCGAAGAGCAGGAATCGCTGGAAACTTTCCAAAGATGCGGCGGCTGGAGTGAGGCCCGTCACGGGCAGTCGAGAGGAAAACTAGGCCACGTTCGGCACTGAGTCAAAGCACGATGTTCCCTTGACTTAGCCTCTCTTGCTGTCTAGCCTTCACACCCTGTCCCCGGGGTGCGTGATGCGCCCCGATTTCACTTTAGGAGATCGACTCAGTGCCGAGAATCGCGTCCGCGAAGAAGAACATGCGCAAGACCCGTGCAGCGACCGCGCGCAACCGGTCGCAGCGCGCTGCGCTCCGGACCGCCATGAAGACCGCGAAGGAGACTGCGTCATCGCCCGCCGACAAGTTGAAGGCGGTGCAACTGCTCGACCGCGCGGCAAGGAAGGGGTTGATCCATCCGAACAACGCGGCTCGGAATAAGTCCTCGCTGGCCAAGGCGAAGTAGCTAGGGGCAGACGGCGGACGGCAGAGGGCGGTTGGCGGTAATCGACAAATGCGGGATGCGAAGAAGTTCGCATCCCGCATTCTCGTTTTGCTGCCCTCCGCCGTCTGCCGTCCGCCGTCTGCCGTTTCTAAAGCGCCGCCAACTCTCCCCCGCACCACTACGACGAGAAGGAGC
>JANNKK010000065.1:0-13729 GCA_031396245.1 Gemmatimonadaceae bacterium | reverse complement strand
GGGGAGAGCCGGCTCGACCGGAACGTGAAGAAGTTCTTCGTCCAGCTACACACGCAAGTGGACGCGTCGCACACGTTCGCGCCCGCCTACTGATGAACGCGCGCCGCCGACGGACCGCCGACGGTCCGGGCGGGCAGCACCTTGGCGACCTGCTGCCCCTCGATCGGAAGCTCGAGCTCTACTACTGGATGCGGCTCACTCGGACGCTCGAGGAGCGCTTGGTGGCGCTCTACCGCCAGACGAAAGTCGTCGGCGGCCTCTTCCGTTCGCTCGGACAGGAAGCCGACTCGGTCGGATCGGCGTTCGCGTTGGAACGGCGCGACATCCTCTCGCCCCTGATCCGCAATCTCGGGTCGATGCTCGTGAAGGGCGCGACGCCGGTCGAGATCCTGAAGCAGTACATGGCGAAGGGCGACTCCCCGACCCGCGGTCGCGAACTGAACATCCACTTCGGCGACACCGAGCGCGGCTTCATCGGCCAGATCTCCCCCTTGGGCGATATGGTGCCGGTGATGGCCGGGGTGACGATGTCGTTCAAGATGCGCGGGCAGGACCGCGTCGGGCTCGTGTACGTCGGCGACGGTGCAACGAGCACCGGTGCCTTCCACGAAGGGATCAACTTCGCCGCGGTCCAGCGGCTCCCCCTCGTCGTGATCGTCGAGAACAACGGCTACGCCTACTCGACGCCGACGTCGAAGCAGACCGCCGCCAAGCAGTTCGTCGACAAGGCGATCGGCTACGGCGTCTCTGGCGAGCAGGTGGATGGCAACGACGTCCTCGCGGTCTACGACTGCACCAAGCGTGCGGTCGACCGGGCGCGGGCCGGCGAAGGCGTCGCCCTCCTCGAGTTCATCACCTTCCGCCGGAAGGGACACGCCGAGCACGACAACCAGTCCTACGTCCCCGAGGGGGAGATCGAGCAGTGGGCGCGGGAGAACGATCCTCTGGATCGGTTCGTTCGCGTGCTGGTGGATCGGGAGCGGGTCGAGGAGACACGACTGCGGGAGATCGACCAGCGCGTGATCGCGGAGGTGGACGCCGCGACCGAGGTCGCCGAGGCCTCGCCATTCCCCGAGCCACTCGACGCCCTGCGGGGTGTGTACGCCGACCCGCCGGCCGAGCGTCCCCTCTGGTTCCGCGAGGGCGCCGACACCTCGGTGCTCGGGAAGGAGCGCGCCGAAGGGTGGGGCACGTGGGATGCCTCGAAGGGAGGACCCCGCTGATGGCGGAGATCACCTACCTCGAGGCGATCCGCGAGGCGCTGATCGAGGAGATGGCGCGCGACGAGAACGTCTTCCTGCTCGGCGAGGACATCGGCGCCTACGGCGGCGCGTTCAAGGTGACCGACGGGCTCCTCGCACGCTTCGGCGAGAAGCGCGTGATCGACACGCCGATCTCCGAGATCGCGATCGTCGGCGCGGCGGCCGGGGCGGGCCATATGGGGATGCGGCCGGTGGTCGAGATGCAGTTCATCGATTTCATGGCCAACGCCTACGATATGCTCACGAACTACGTCGCCACGGCGCGGTACCGCGCTTTCCTCCCCTGTCCGATGGTGGTGCGGGGCCCGAGTGGCGGCTACGTGCGGGGCGGGCCCTTCCACTCGCAGAATCCCGAGGCCGGCTTCATCCATACGCCGGGGCTCAAGGTCGTGTACCCGGCGACGGCCGAGGATGCGAAGGGCCTGATGAAATCGGCGATCCGCGACGACGACTGCGTGCTCTTCTTCGAGCACAAGTACCTCTATCGACGGATCAAGGGTGTGATGCCCGCCGGCGACCACACGGTCCCGATCGGCAAGGCGCGCACGGCGCGAGACGGGACGGACCTCTCGATCATTACCTACGCGGCGACCGTCTGGAAATCGATCGAGGCGGCGGAGCAGCTCGCCAAGGAGGACGGACTCTCGGTCGAGGTGATCGACCTCCGGACCCTTAGCCCGCTCGACGACGAGGCGATCTTCGCGACGGTGCGCAAGACCAATCGCGTCCTCGTCGTGCACGAGGACACCCGGACCGGCGGGATCGCAGGCGAGATCACGGCGCGGATCAACGAGAGTTGCTTCGCCCACCTCGACGCGCCGGTATTGCGCGTGACCGCGCACGACATTCCGCTCCCCTACGCGCCGGCGCTCGAGGACTTCGTCCTCCCGCAGGTCGCGGACATCGTCACGGCGGCGCGCCGGCTGGCCTCGTGGTGACGGAAAAGCCCTCGCTCGTCCGCACCGTCGGCATCGGCTGCTTCGGCGCCTGGATCGGCGCGATCTCGGGTGCGATGATCCTGATCCTCGTGGGGGTGTTCGTGGCCTATCTCTCCCGCGCCCCCCGGTGTGACGGCATTCCGACTTGCGACTGGTACATTTATGCAGCGGTCGGCGCCGCGATCGGCGGCGTGACCCTTCCCTGGCTCGTGGTCTCCGCCCTCCGGCGTTCGACGCCGTCGGCCGGTGCATCCGACGATACAGCCTGACCGAGGTCTGAGACGTGGCCCGCATCGATGTGATCATGCCGCAGATGGGAGAGTCCATCGCCGAGGGGACCCTCTCGCGCTGGCTCAAGAAGGTCGGCGACGAGGTGAAGCGCGACGAGCCGATCTTCGAGATCTCCACCGACAAGGTGGACGCCGAGATCCCGGCGCCGGTCGCCGGCGTGTTGGCCGAGATCATCGTCACTGAGGGCACCACTGTCCCGGTGAACTCGGTGGTCGCGCGCCTCGAGACCGAGAAGGGCGCAGCGATCGCGGCGCCAGCGGCTGTTGTTCCGCCCACCGCGAATGCACCGACCGCGGCGGCGCCGCGCGCCGCCGCGCAAGCGACGCAGCCGGCACCGACTCCCGCGACCGCGGCCCGCCCTGCCGGCAATGGCAACTCGTTCGAGGAACGGCTGCGCACGAAGTCCTCGCCCCTCGTGCGCCGGATGGCAGCCGACGCGGGCGTGGACATCACGGCGCTCGCCGGCAGCGGGATCGCCGGCCGCGTGACCAAGCGCGACCTCGTCGAATACCTCGAGAGGGGGCCGGTCGCCGCGCCGGCGATGCCGGCCGGGCTCCCGGGTTCGCTCAGCGCGCCGCTCGGGTCGCACGGCGAACCGACCTTCAAGCCCTGGCCCGGCGATGTGGTCGAGCCGATGTCCAAGATCCGCCGTCTGACAGCGGATCACATGCGGCAGGCACGCCAGATCGCCGCTCATGTCACGAGTTTCTTCGAGATCGACCTCACGCGCGTCGCCAAGCTGCGCGCCGGGATGCGGGCGGGATTCGAGGCCGAGACGGGGCAGAAGCTCACCTTCCTCCCCTTCATCATCCGGGCCGTCATCGAGACGCTGCGTCGCCATCCGGTGCTGAACGCGACGGTGAGCGGCACCGACGTGATCTTGCGCAAGCGGTACAACATCGGCATCGCGGTGGCGCTCGAGCCGAGCGGCCTCATCGTGCCGGTGCTGAAGGACGCCGACGGTTTGAACCTCACCGGGATCACGCGCGGCACGAACGACCTCGCGCTCCGCGCCCGCTCCAAGAAGCTGAATCCGATGGAGGTGCAGGACGCGACCTTCTCGATCACGAATCCGGGCGTCTTCGGATCGCTGATGGGCACGCCGATCATCCCCGTCGGCACGACGGCGATCCTCGGGCTCGGTGCGATCGAGAAGCGCCCGAAGGTGATCACCGGCCCCGACGGCGAGGATACGATCGCGATCCGGACCTGCGCCTACTTCTCGCTGAGTTTCGACCATCGCGTGGTGGACGGCGCCGATGCCGACCGCTTCATGGCCGACCTCAAGAAGACCCTCGAGTCCGTCGTCGGATAGGATGCCGCGCGCTCTCACGATCCATCGGACCGTCGTCACGCCGACCGACCGAGTGAAGTTCCTTGAGCGACTGCGCGCGAAGGAGGCGCATTTCACGGCTGCCGGATGCCGCTTCTGGGCGTTCGAGGAACAGGCGCTCCCGGGCGCCTTCGTCGAATTCGTCGAGGCACCCGACCCCGGGACCCTCACCGCCGCGCACGCGGCCGCGCCCGAGCGACTGCTCGACACCGCGCGCATCTACACCTCCGTGGAGCTCAGCTGATGCCGACCCGCCGCGTGGAGATCGAAGGCCGCACCTGGCAGGTGTACCCGAGCGGGTACGTCACGCAGTACGACGCCGACGAGTTCGGTCTCCTCTTCGTGCGCGGCGTCGCCGACCAACGCGAAGTGCGCCTCACGAGGTACCGGCCCACGAACACGCGCTCGCGCGAGCAGTCACTCGCCGAACTCGGGGACGCCGAGCTCCGCCGCCTCTTCCAGATGTCGCAGCCGAGCGTGACCTCGCCTGAGGCCGGCTACGCGACGTGAGCGCTGACCTGGGTGCGGCGCCGGCCGCGCCCCACGTGGACCTGCACTCCCACTCCACGGCATCTGATGGTTCGAGGAGTCCCACGGCGGCGGTCGAGTCGGCGCACGCCGCCGGCCTCGTCGCCTTCGCGCTGACCGACCACGACACGCTGGCCGGGATCCCCGAGGCGCAGGTGGCGGCCGACGCAGCGGGGATCCGACTCGTCCCGGGGGTCGAACTCAGCGTGCACCAGGACTCGGTCGAGGTGCATCTCCTCGGGCTGCACATCCGCGACGTCGACGCGATGCAGGGTCGACTCGAGATCTACCGGCTGCGTCGGCGCGCGCGCGCCGCAGCGATCGTCGAGCAGTTGGGGACCCTCGGCGTGCCGCTGACGATGGATGCGGTGCTTGAGGTCGCGGGGGCCGCCGCGGTCGGCCGGCCGCACGTCGCGAGGGCGCTCATCGCCGGCGGCCACGTGAAGGACTCGCGCGAGGCCATCGACCGCTACCTCGGCGCCGGCCGTCCCGCGTACGTGCCGAAGGAACGTCTCGAGATCGGAGAGGGGATCGCCCTCATCCACGAAGGCGGAGGAATCGCGGTCATCGCGCACCCTGGCGCCGAGGGGCGCCGCGATCGGATCGAGCCACTCGTCCCACTGGGCCTCGATGGCATCGAGGTGCGCCACCCGAGCCACTCGTCCGAGGACGCGCTGCGGCTCAAGGCCCTCGCCGACTTCTTCGGGCTGGTGCCGAGTGGCGGCTCCGACTGGCACGGTGCGGCGCACGGCACCCGCGTGCTTGGCGCGATGCGTGTGCCGGCCGAGTGGCTCGACGCGCAGGACGCGCGCGTGGCCGAGCGGCGGGCTGGCCGCTAGCTCCGCGTGGCCGTGCAACCCTACGGCGACATCGTGGTGGTCGGGGGCGGCTGCTACGGGAGCTATTACGTGCGGCAACTGCGCCGGGCGCGCGACGCCGGCGCACTGGAGTGGTCGCGCCTCATCGTCGTCGACCGTGACCCCTCGTGCGCGGTCGCGGCCGACGCGGCCGGTGTGGAACTCGTCGTCCGGGACTGGACGCTCTTCTTCAACGAATACCTCGGCGCGGCCTCAGGGCGCACGGCCGATGAGATCGCCCGCGACGCCATCGTCCCCTCGCCGCTGATGCCGCACCTGATGTCGCACTGGGTCACGGCGCGTGCGCGCGTACGCTGGCCAGGGCGCGCCATCCGCCTTTCCCCATTGGAAGGCGCGCTCGATGTCCCCTGGCAGCGTGCCGGGGACGACGGCACGCACTACGTGAGCTTCGCGACCTGGGAGTGCCCGATCAACTGCGTCGAGCCGAAGACGTGCCCGCACACGCGCGGACCTCGGGCCTGGAGCCTCCCGCCCACGGTGCGGGCCTTCGTCGAGACCGAACGGCTCCGCGGACGACGGCTCGACGGTCCGGCGATCTTCCACTGCGCCCATCGCGCCTACGGCGTCGGGATGTTCGATGTCGCCGATGTCGTCGCGGCTGACCGGCTCGTCGCCGAGGTCGCGGCCGCACGCGCCGCTGAGGTGCTCATCGGCACGGTCTCGCACTGCCACGGCGCGCTGACCTTGCTCGCGCTCGCCGATCTCACAACTGGCGCAGCCAGCTCAGCTTGACGATGAGCGAGCGCACTCGCGTCGAGGTGCCGTCGAGCACCGGCTGCCGATCGTTCCACACGACGTACAGGTACGAGAGCGGCGCGTACTCCCAGCTGAACCGGGCATTGAGCGAGCCCTGCTCGACCGCGGTGTTGTACTGGTAGAAGGCGCTCCACTGCACGCGTGGGTTGAGGAAGACCCGGAGTTCGGGTCCGGCGAGGTGCGTCACGAAGCTCGAGTCGACTGTCCCCAGCGATTCGATGCGGTTCACCTCGTAGTTGGCGCGTGCCGACACGTACGGGCTCGGGGACCAGCGGGCGCTCAGGAAGAGGCGGTCGAGCCGGCCATCGAAGAACTCGCCGGAGGAGACTCCGCCGCCGATCGCGAGCTGTGCGCTCTGGTCGGTGCGGAGATCGAGACCGTAGCGCCAGTGATCGTGTTCCCCCGCGGCGACCGGCACCCCGGAGACGGTGATCGCCGCCTCGGGGCGCTGGAGTTCACGCGAGACGTACGGGGCGATCGCCGCACCGGTGCTCCGAAGGATCTCCGCGAACAACCCGATCGCGCCTTCGTCGAACCGCCGGTCCCCAGGGTCGTGGTAGAGGTTCACCATCACCAGCGGCCGGATCCAGACGGTCCGCGGCATCCTGGTCCCGGGGCGGAAGGCATTCGAGGCGTATGCGCCGGTGAAGAGCACGTCGGGGCGGGAGACGAATCCTGTGGTCGGCGCATAGGTCGGCGAGGCGTACGCCCCGTTGAATCCGACCGACGCGTTCGGCGTGTTCCACCCGAGTCCATAGGTCGCCGCGGTTCCCGTGCCGACGTTGGTGCTCGACGTCGAGAGCATCGCCGCGACCTGCGTCTGTGGACTGAGGCGCGCGTAGGTGTCGATCGCGGTGACGACATTGCGCGTCCCCTCAGGCCCGACGGCATCATCGAGGTCCCGGATCGCGACGAGGCCGCCGACCCGCGTGCTCTGGCCGATGAAGCCGCTCGCCCGCATCACGCCGAACGTTCCCGCGTCGCTCGCCGATGGGCCGACGCCACCCTGACGCATCGCCAGCGCGCCGGCGGCGAAGCGTCCCGAGCGGTAGCCATAGCGCGCGCCGCCATCGATCGGGCGTGGCGTGCCGTCGGCGCCGAGGCCGATGCGGCGAGTGAAGAAGGGCTGCACCACGAACGGGACCGGGGGCGCGACCTGTCCGCCGAGCGATTGACTTCCCACGCTGAGGAGGTCGGCGTTCTCGAGGAAGAACTGTCGCTGCTCGGGGAAGAAGACGCTGAAGCGCGTGAGGTTCACGACCTGACGGTCGACGTCGGCCTGCGCGAAGTCGGTGTTGAGCGTGGCCTCGAGCACGCTGTTCGCTGTCGGGGCCCAGATCAGTTCGCCGCCGACATCACCGTTCGTGGAGTAGTCGGGTCCGATCGCCCCGTCTCGCACCGACTCGGTCAGCCCGTAGAGTCGCGACCGGACGTTCGTTCGCGGGGGCGGGGGCTGGATCGAGTCGAGGATCCCCGCATAGTCGAGGCGCCAGGAGGAGAACTGGTTGGGGAAGGGCGCCCACGCGCTCCAGTGCAGGGCGCGACGGGTGTTCCGCGTGAAGTTGATGTCCCAGCTCGTCGCACCCGGTGCATAGCGGATCGAGGTCCAGGGGATCTCCAACTCGGCGACCCACCCCGAGTCGCTGCGCGTCGTGCGCACGCGCCAGCGCGTGTCCCAGGAGAACGAGTAGTTCGCTCCTCCGTCGAACGCCTGGACGTCCGACTGCGACCCGAGTGGCGTCACCTGCATCGCGAAGACCGTCCGGCCATCTCCCATCGGGCCGAATGTCACGGCGAAGACATCGTTGTCGGTCGGGAAGAAGTCGCGCCGGAGGTCGGGCAGTCGCAACTGGTCGAGCGTTCCGATCGAGTCGCGATTGTACGCGCCGACGTAGAGCGCCTCATCGGTGAACAGGATGCGCACTTCCGATTCATACGGAGTGTGCTCCGCGAAGTCGGGGCGCACCTTCGCGAAGTCCGTTGCCGGCGCGGCCCTCAGCCAGTCGGGCTCATCCAGACGCCCATCGACAATGATGCGGCCGGTCACGCGCCGGGCCGCCATGTGCCTCCGCTGCTCCGGCGTCGGCACCGGGACCTGGAGCTGCTGTGCCGCGGCGGCGAGTGGAAGCGCGCCAAGGGCGAGCAGGCGGAAGGCCGCGCGGACGAACGTCGGTCGATTGAGCACGGGTCAGGAGGTGGCTGAAGGGGTGCGGTCCTACTGGCGTCGTCGGGTGCCCGGAGCGTACGTAACTTCCTCGTCGCTCGGCCCACCACCCCCTCTTACTCCCCCGATGCCGCGTTCCGCTCCCCCCATCGCGTTCCTTTGCGTGTTCCTGACGTTCGCCGCGGCCGAGCTCGCCGCCCAGCAGCGCCGTCCGGCGACCCAGACGCCGACCGACACGATGATCGCCTCGCGCCAACGGGCCGAGCAGCGCGAGGATCCGTATGCGGCTCCCGCCCGCCGGACTGGGGAAGGGGAGGGTCCCTTCCCACGGCTCATCATCCGCGGCGTGAACCTCATCGACGGCTACGGATCGGCACCGCGAGGTCCGGTCGATGTCGTCGTCGAGGGGAATCGGATCACGCAAATCATCGGCGTCGGCTTCCCCCGCGTGCGGATCGACGAGTCACGCCGGCCGCGTGGCGCGACGCGGGAGCTCGACGCGAACGGGATGTACCTGATGCCCGGCCTCGTCGACCTGCACGTGCACCAGGGCACGCAGCAGAAGGCCGCCGAGAGCGAGTACTACAACAAGCTCTGGATCGCGAACGGGATCACGACCGTGCGCGGCGTGCCCTTCGCGAGCTTCGAGTACTCGGTGAAGGAACGGGCCCGCAGCGCGGCGAACGAGATCACCGCGCCGCGCTACGTCGTCTACCAGCGGCCGGGCACCGGGTGGGGCCGGGGCACGCCCCGCACGCCCGAGGAGGCGCGCGCCTGGGTCCGGTGGGCGAAGGAGAACGGGGCCGACGGCCTCAAGCTCGGCGCCGAGCGCCCCGACCTGATGGCGGCCTACATCGACGAAGCCAAGAAGCTCGGCCTCGGAACGACCGCACACCTGCAGCAGAGCGGCGTCTCCCACATGAACGCCGACGCCGCGACCAAGCTCGGGCTCGAGAGCGTGACGCACTTCTACGGGCTCTTCGAGTCGATGTACGACGACCACCAGGTGCAGCCCTGGCCCTCCGACGCGAACCTCGCCGACGAACAGGTCCGGTTCGGGCAGGTCGCGCGGCAGTGGTCCCTCGTCACGCCGCGCGGGGAGAAGTGGAACGCCCTGCTCCAGCGGTTCCTCGAGCGGGACGTGACGCTCGACCCGACGATGACCACCTACCTGACCGGCCGCGACATCGTGAAGCGGATGAACGAGCCCTGGCACGCGAAGTACACGATCCCCAGTCTTTGGGACTTCTACACGCCCGACCGCAGCAACCACGGCTCCTACTTCTTCGACTGGACCACCGAGGACGAGGTCGCGTGGCGGAACTTCTATCGGGTCTGGATGCTTTTCCTGAACGACTACAAGAACATGGGTGGCCGCGTCACGGCGAGTTCGGACGCCGGATTCATCTACAACACGCCGGGATTCTCGACGATCGAGGAGTTGGAACTGCTGCAGGAGGCCGGGTTCTATCCCGGCGAGGCGATCCGCGCAGGGACCTATCACGCCGCGCAGGCCGTCTTCAAGCCGACCGGGAAGCCGATCGAGTACGGCGTCGTCGAGCCGGGGATGCTCGCCGACCTCGTGATCGTGGACGCGAATCCCTTCCACAACCTGAAGGTGCTCTATGGCACCGGGTGGTTCCGCCTCAACGACGAGACGGGGAAGGTCGAGCAGTACGGCGGGATCAAGTGGACGATCAAGGACGGGATCGTCTACGACGCGAAGAAGCTGCTCGCCGACATCGAGGAGATGGGGAACGCGCAGCGCCGCTCGCGAGCCCGCTAGATTCCGCGCGAACGGATCCTTCCCTACCGAGAGGACGCACGGATTGGCGACGCACGAATTCGAGGTGGTGATCGTCGGGGCCGGACCCGCCGGGATGTGCGCCGGTCTCTATGCCGGTCGTGCGATGCTGAAGGCCGTCGTCCTCGAGCGGGGATTCCCCGGCGGCGAGCTCCTCAACACCGAGCTCATCGAGGACTACATCGGCTTCGAGTCGGTCCTCGGGCACGAGCTCGCGACCAAGTTCCAGGCGCACGCCGAGAAGTTCGGCGCCGAGATCCGCACCTCGACCCCGGTCGAATCGGTGCGGCGACTCCCCGACGGAGGATTCGAGACGCGCGTCGAGACCGGCGACCTCTACCTCTCCCCCACGGTCATCGTGACGGCTGGCGGCACGCCGGTGAAGCTCGAGGTGCCCGGGGAGTTCGAGTACGCGGGGAAGGGCGTCTCCTACTGCGCGATCTGCGACGGCGCCTTCTACAAGGGTCACACCATCATGGTGGTCGGTGGCGGCGACGCCGCCTGTGAGGAGGCCGACTTCCTCACCCGCTATGCGGCGAAGGTGATCCTCGTGCACCGCCGCGACAGTTTCCGGGCCTCGAAGATCGTGCAGCAGCGGCTCTTCGCGAATCCGAGGATCGAGGTCGTGTACGACACCGTCGTCGAGGAGATCCTCGGGAAGGACGGCCTGATGACGCACGCCCGCGTGCGGAACCTGAAGACCTCCGCGGTCCGCGACATCACAGCGACGGGGATCTTCATCTTCGTCGGCTTTCGCCCGAACACCGGGATCCTCAAGGATCATCTCCAGCACGACGCCGGCGGCTACCTCATCACCGACGCGAACATGCAGACCTCGGTGCCCGGCCTCTTCGCGGCCGGCGACCTGCGGGCGCAGCTGACTCGCCAGGTCACTACGGCGGTGGGTGACGCGACCACGGCGGCGATCGCGGTCGAGAAGTATCTCACCGCGCGGAAGAGCGGCCAGCCCGCTCCCGCGCCGCAGCCGATGCTCTCCGCGGTCGGATGAGGATCGACACCCTCGTCGTCGGCGCATTCGACGAGAACTGCTGGTTCCTGCACGACCCCGTCGCCGGCGAAGGTGTGCTGATCGATCCGGGGGACGACGCCGACGGCATCCTGCGGATGGTCGGTCGCTCCGGGGCGCGGCTCACCGAGGTCTGGCTCACGCACGCGCACTTGGACCACATCGGCGCGATCGAGGGAGTCCGTCGCGCGCATCCCGACGTGCCGGTGCTGCTCCACCCCGCCGATCTCACTGTGTACCTGAATGCCGGCCGTGTCGCCGAAGCGTACGGTCTGCCGTTCGAACAGCCGGAGCTCCCCGACGCACCCCTCGCCGAGGGTGAGGTGGTTCGCGTCGGGTCACATCAGTTCACCGTCTGGCACCTGCCCGGCCACGCCCCGGGCCACGTCGCCTTCATCGGTGAGGGCCACTGTTTCAGCGGCGACGTCCTCTTCGCCGGATCGATCGGACGGTCCGACCTCCCGCTCTGCGACCCCGCCGCGCTCGCCGATTCCCTCGGCCGGCTCGCCGCGCTGCCGCCGGAGACGATCGTCCATCCGGGCCACGGGATCGAGACCACGATCGGCAAGGAGCGCCGCGACAACCCCTTCCTGAATGGCGCGGCTCGGGTGCTCCGAGGCTGAGGGCTCGCCCGTCACACCTCCGTGTGCGAGCGGGGTATGTATCTTGATGTGGTCCCGCCTTGCGCCCTTCAACCGCTGACCGATGCGACTCCGCCTGTTCCTCGCCGCGATCGCCGCAGTCTCTCTCGCCGCCTGTCTCGACACGCTGGAGCCGCCCACGGGCCGCTTCGGGCTGATCACGGTCGAGACCTTCGGCCCCGATGATCCGAACTACATCATCGCACCGACGGCGGTCTTCTTCGGGCAGACGAACCGGTCGTTCAGCACCTTCCCGGCGGACTCCTGCCTGGTGGGGTTCTACACGTCGACGCCGGTCGCCACGGGATTCCTGACGACGCTCGGCGCCGGCGACGCGGTCACATTGTCGCTCAGCGGGCTGTCCGGCTCTCTCGTACCTGACACGACCGGAGCGCTCATCGCGTACCGCTTCGCCGGCGCGTCGGGCCTCGCGCATACGCCGGGGGACACGCTGGCGATCACGGTGCCGGGGGCGGTTCCCGGCTTCCCCGGGACGACCATCAACGTGCGCACCGCCGAGCCCTTCACCCACTCGGTGGTCCCGGTTCTGGCGGCGGGCGAGGACATCATCATCACCTGGGACGCACCGACCGAGCCGGGGTCGTTGATGAGCTTCTCGCTCCAGTATGCGAACTCGACGGGGAGCGGCACGAGCGCCAACGAACAGGTGTTCTGCGCCTTCACCGACGATGGATCGGGGACGGTCGGCTGGGGTCATCTCGCGGGCTGGAGGACCTCGGTCGGCGACTTCCGCCAGGTCCGCGCGACGCGCCTCCGGTACAACTCGAAGACCCTCGACTCCCGCACGGAACTCGCGATCGTCTCGACCTTCACGCGGCCCTTGGGGAGCTATACCGCGCCGTGAGTCACCGCGTCCGCGTGGAGCACGACCCACTCGGTGCGGTCGAGGTCCCCGTCGACGCGTGGTTCGGGGCCCAGACGGCCCGCGCGGTCGCGAACTTCCCGATCAGCGGACTGCCAGTCCATCAAGGATTCATCGACGCCGTGGTGCGCATCAAGCGCGCCGCGGCGTCGGTGCATCGGGGCACCGGACGGCTCGATGCGCGGCGCGCCCAGGCCATCACTGACGCCGCCGACGCCGTCCTCGGCGGCGCTCATCGCGACGCATTCGTCGTCGACGTCTATCAGGCCGGTGCGGGCACGTCGATCAACATGAACGTGAACGAGGTGCTCGCGAACCTCGCCAACCACGCGCTTGGGGCGCCGAAGGGGAGCTACGAGCCGGTCCATCCGAACGACCACGTCAACATGGCGCAGTCAACCAATGACGTGATCCCGACCGCGATCCGGCTGTCGGCGCTCGAGGCACTCGGACCGGCGCTCGCGGCCTTCGACGCCCTCGCCGCTACACTGCGTCGACGCGCCGTCGACTTCGACGGTCTGGTCAAGGCGGGACGCACGCACTTGCAGGACGCGATGCCGATCCGTCTCGGTCAGGAGTTCGCTGGTTGGGCCGGCTCGCTCGAGCGTGGCATACGACGCGTGCGCGAGGCCGCCGACTATCTCCTCGACCTCGGGATCGGCGGCACCGCCGTCGGGACCGGCGTCAACGCCGAGCCGGTGTACGCCGAGCGGATCGTCGGCGAACTGCGGGCGCTCACCTACCTCCCACTGCGGCTCGGCGCCGACCGGGTGCAGTTGATGCAGAGTCTCGGCGACGCGGCGGGTGTGAGCGCGGCGTGGAAGACCCTTGCCCTCGACCTGGGGAAGATCGCGAGCGACCTCCGACTCCTCGCGAGCGGTCCTCGGACCGGCTTCGACGAACTGCGGCTGCCGCCGGTGCAGCCGGGGTCGAGCATCATGCCCGGCAAGGTCAACCCGAGCATTCCCGAGATGGTGAACCAGGTGGTCTTCCAGGTGATCGGACACGACGCGACGATCTCCGCGGCGGCGGAGCACGGGCAGCTCGAGCTGAACGTGATGATGCCGGTGATCGGGCAGAACCTCCTCTGGGAGATCGGGATCCTCGGCAATGCCGCGCGCGTGCTCGACGAGCGCTGCATTCAGGGACTCAGTGCGAACGAGGCGATGCTCGCCTACTGGGTGGAGCGGTCGGCGGCGCTCGCCACGGCGCTCGCGCCGCGCA
>JANNKK010000059.1:0-1983 GCA_031396245.1 Gemmatimonadaceae bacterium | reverse complement strand
GCCCGCGCCCATGACGACGGCCGGGCGTGGGCACTCGCAGGTCGACCTGCCGGGACACTAACGCAAAGGTGTGGCGGGTATTGCCGTCGGTGAGCCGCTTGCCGCGCTCCGACACGAAAAACGCGGGCGTGGGACGCCGCGGGAGCCGCTGGTCGCGGGCGCAGACATAGTCGGTGAGGACAGCGATCGTGGAGGCATGTACCGGCACGAGTCGCGATTTGCCAAATTTCGTCCGGCGAATCGTGAGGAGACTGGTGTCAAGGGCGACATCGACCTCATCAAGATTGAGGGCTTCACTCACCCGCAGGCCGGTGACCGCGAGCAGACCGAAGAGCGTGGCATAGGTCAGGCCACGCAGCCCTCGGGCGGAGGGCAATGCTCGGGCGGCCGTGAGCAGGCGCCTGAGCTCCGTCTCGGTGTAGAAGTACGGCCGCGTGCGACGGAAGCGATGCGGGAGGAGCCCGGCCGGTGGGACCTCCGTCCGCGAGTCCATGGTGCACCGCCAGGTGGCGAAGCGCCGCACCATGCCAAGGCGCCAGGCCCACGTCGCAGGCTGGACGTCCTTCGATTCCATGGCCCATCGCAGGGCAAGATCGCTGGTTATCACCTCGCTGCCTGCGCCATCAACAAATCTGACAAACCGGCGCAGGAGGCCAGCCGTCACTCGGAGGTGGACCCCGAGACTCTGGCGCATCGCGAGATACTCCTCGAGAGCGTTGCCGAGCGCCGTCATTGGGCACCTCCCGTCGTCTCCGGCCAAGGCTGGACCACGCCGCGCAAGCGATCCAGATCCACCTTTGCGTAGATCTCCGTACTACTGGCCGCACGATGGCGCAGCACCTCGCCAATCTCCGTGAATGAGGCGCCGTGCCGGAGCATCTGCGTGGCGAGGCTGTGCCGAAGCAGGTGTGCCCCTCGTACCGGCGGATGGAGATCGGCTCGTCGGAGGGCGCGGCGGACGATTGTGGTCACCGCCCCGGGCCCCGCGAAGCTCCGACGCGGCGCGCGCATGCACAGAAACACCCGGCGCCCGGTGCTCGGGAGCCGATCGCGGCGAAGATACGTCGCCAAGGCCGCCCCCACATCCGCTAGCAAGGGGAAGCGATCGTGCCGAAGCCCTTTCTTTCCCCGAATAGTGATCTCGCCCGTGCGCCAGTGGATATCATCGAGCTCAAGCGCCACGACCTCGCCGGCACGGAGGCCCAGACGCGCGAGGAGCAGCAGGATGGCGGGATCGCGGCGCCCGGTCGCCATCTGCGGATTGCACGCCGCCAAGAGCCGCTCGACCTCCTCTGCCGCGAGCGATCGCGGAATGGAGGCCAAGCGCCAATCTGGGACGGTGGGAACGGCCGCGCTCAAATCTACGTGCAGCTCGCCGGTGTGAAACAAGAAGCGAAACAGGGCGCGCAGGGCCGTGACCATCATCTTGGCCCTCCCTGGACTCGCGGCTCGGGCGTGCCGCCGCACAAACGCCGAGATGTTGGCCGCGCTCAACGTACCGACGGACGACTCACCCTCGTCCAGTTGCTCGGTCAGAAACTGACGGAGGAATGTCAGGTAGGTCTGGACGGTGGTCGTCGCGAGTCCGCGCTCCGCTCGCAAATAGTGCTGGTAGCGACGCGCCAACTGCGCCACTGGTGATTCGTCCGGAATGGGCGTAGGCAAGCTGATGGCGCCCTGTGTGCGAAGGTGAGTCAGCAATCGGCTGAGTGTGGACGCGCTGCCGCGCTGTCGACGACGCCGAGACCGCGGCTCGTCGAGAAACGCCTCTACGTCGCGCTCCGCCAGCTCCGCAACCGTGACGTGGTGGCGACCCATCCACCGATCGAACGCACTAACCAGCTGCAGCTGCGACCGGATCGTCGCCTGCGCGTAGCCGAGAACGACCACATGCGCGGCAAACGAGTCGACGTACTGCCCGAGCGGCCGAGCGCCCAGTCCTTCACGCGCTGGCGCGAGTCTGATGCCCTGATTTCGCATATC
>JANNKK010000037.1:0-4135 GCA_031396245.1 Gemmatimonadaceae bacterium | reverse complement strand
GCCTTCTTCTTCGACAGGACGACCGAGCCTTCGGCGTCTTCGAGGTGCTCGAGCAGCACTTCGACGGCATCGCCCGCCTTGAGCTCGGGCATGTCCTTGAACTCTTCGAGCGGGATCGTCCCTTCGGACTTGAACCCGATGTCGAGGACGACGAGGTTCTCGCGGATCTCGAGGACGGTCGCTTTCACGATCTCGCCCTCCTCGATCGAGGCGAGGGTCCCGTTGTACATATCCATCATCGCCTCGAACTCGTCCGACGAGAGTTCGGCCTCGTCGTAGAGTTCGGGGCGGCGGTTGGCGAGGGGGCGGAGCTGGGCCTTCTGGGCGTCGCGCTTCCGGCGGGCGATCAGCTCGGGCGACAGCGTCAGTTCTTCTTCGGCGACGGTCATGGGTTCCATACGCGGGGGGATTTCCTGCGGCTCGCCGCGAGCGAGGATTCGGGTGTGGTCGCTCTGGTGCCGGCATTCGCCGGTCCGAGCGTGGGAAGCCTTGAATAGTAGCGGCGCCGCGCGGGGTGGTCAATGCATCCCGTTGTCGTGCTTGGGTCTACGACCCCCTCAACCCCGAATCGCCCGCCGGGCCAGCGCGACGATCCGCTCGACCTGCTCTTCTTGCGTCAGGTAGGTGGTGTCGATGAGCACCGCGTCGGAGGCGCGCTGGGTCTGCGCCTCGTCCTTCGCGTCGCGCTGGACCAGTGCGTCGGTCTCGTCAGCGATCTCTTCCTCGGTCGGGAGGCGACCCAAACGCTGAAGGAGCCGTCGCTTGGCTCGTTCCCACGGGTCGGCAACGAGGAAGATCTTGACCCGCGCCTTCGGGAAGACCGCCGTCCCCATGTCGCGGCCGTCGACCACGACCGGGTGCCCCTCGGCTGCCTTCCGCACCATCCCGTTGACCCACTCCCGCACGCGCGGCATCCGCGCGACGAGCGAGACGTTCGCCGTGACCGGCGTGTCGCGAAGCTCTTCGTCGATGCCCTGGTGACCGATGAGCGGGTGGAAGGTCGTGTCGCCCGACTCCATCGTCACCGACTTGGCCGCGTCAAGAACGGAGTCCTCGGTCCACGTGGCGCTGTCGGCGTTCACCCGGAGCGCCGCTGCGGTCGCGGCGCGATAGAGGGCGCCGGAGTCGATGTGGCGGAAGCCCAGTTCGCGCGCGACCCACTGCGCGGTGGACGACTTCCCCGAGGCCGCGGGGCCGTCCACGGCGACCACGAGGGGGCGGCGCCGCTCAGCGCTCTCGGACACGGGCGAGCTCATCCCAGAAGCTAGGGTAGGAGACGCGAGCGCACGACGGGTCATCGACTTCGATCGCGTTCCCCGCGGCGGCGCCGAGGACGGCGAAGGCCATCGCGATCCGGTGGTCTCCCTTCGTCACGACGCGTCCACGCAAAGTCCGGTCGCTCCCACGCACCACGAATCCATCGGAGAGTTCCTCGGCGAAGGCGCCGACCGCGCGAAGGTTCTCGACGATCGCGCGGATGCGGTCACTCTCCTTCACGCGGAGTTCGGCGGCGCCGGTGACGCGGGTCTCGCCTTCGGCGCAGGCGGCAACGCAGGCGAGGAGTGGCAGTTCGTCGATGAGAGAGGGGATCTCACCGGCGGTGATCTCCGTGCCTCGGAGTTCGCGCGCCGACACGACGACGGACGCGACGGGTTCTCCCCCTTCGTCGCGCCTCGATTCGAGCCGCAGGCTTGCGCCCATCCGCTCGAGCGCGTGGAAGGCACCGATGCGCCCCGGATTCACCCCCACCGAGTCGAGCGCAATGCCCTTCCCCGCTCCGCCGATCGCGGCGAGCCCCGCAAAGAAGGCCGCGCTCGAGGGGTCGCCGGGCACCACCACATCGCAGGCTGCGAGCGGCCCCTTCGGTTGGAGTGAGACGGTGACCCCTTCGCTGACGACCGCGACCCCTCGTGCGCGCAGCATCCGCTCGGTGTGATCGCGCGTCGCAGCGGGTTCGTGCACCTCGACCGGGACTCCGCCGACGAGTCCGGCGAGCAACACGGCACCCTTCACCTGCGCGCTGGCGACCTCGGGACGCCAGGTGATGCCGCGCAGCGCACCGCCGCGAAGATCCATCGGCAGCGTGCCCGCATTCGATAGCGTGAGCGAAGCGCCCATCGCCTCGAGCGGCGTGGCGACGCGTCGCATCGGCCGCGCGCTGAGACTCGCGTCGCCGACGAATCGTGCCGACAGGCCAGCGCCGGCGACTACGCCCGCCATCAGTCGCGCCGTCGTACCGCTGTTGCCGCAGTCGAGCGGGACCGCGGGTGCCCGGAGTCCGCGCAGGCCCACGCCATCGACGACGAGATCGTCCGTCAGCGGGTCAGGGATCGCGACGCCGAGCGCACGAAGGACGCTGGCGGTGGACTCGATGTCGGCGGAACGGAGAAGCGCCCGGATCCGCGATCGTCCTGTCCCGAGCGCCGCGAGGATCAGCGCCCGGTGCGAGATCGACTTGTCGCCGGGTACGAGGATCCGATTCATCGAGCGGCCCGGCATGGGCCGCAGCGCGTCACCGGAGCCATCCCTCGAGTGCGGTCGCAAGGTCGGTGCGCTCATCGCGGTACTTCACGATGACCGGCGTCTGCACCGAGAGTCCCTCGGCGGCGGCGAAGCCACCCTTCACCGCCCGAGCTCCCGGCACCACCACCGCTCCCGCGGGGATCTCGAGCGGCCTCTCAGCGCTCCCGCGATGGACCGTCTCGCGCACGAGGTCGAACACAGGCGTGCCGCGCGTGAGGATCACGCCGGCGCCGAGCACCGCCTTCTCGCGCACGACCGTTCCCTCGTACACCCCGCAGTTGCCGCCGACCGTGACATCGTCCTCGATGATCACCGGCGACGCGTTGATCGGCTCGAGCACGCCCCCGACCTGTGCGGCGGCGCTCAGGTGCACGCGCGCGCCGATCTGGGCGCAGGAGCCGACGAGCGCGTGCGAGTCGATCATCGTCCCCGCGCCGACCCAACTCCCGACATTCACGAACATCGGCGGCATGCAGACGACGCCGGGGCCGAGATAGGCGCCGCGACGAATCGATGAACCACCGGGCACGACCCGCACCTGATCGGCGAGACTCAGCGCGCGTGTCGGATAGGTGTGCTTGTCGAAGAAGTGGAATGGTGTGCCGCCGATCCCCTGCGACACCACACGTCCGACGCGGAAGCCCAGGAGGATCCCGCGCTTCACCCAGGGAACGGCGCGCCAGGTGCCGTCCTCGTCGCGGACGGCGGCGCGAATCAATCCATCCTCGAGTGCGCCAAGCAGCTCATCGACGACCTCGTCGGCATCGGCCGGCATCGCGTCTGCGGCCAGCGCGAAGAACCGCTCGACGCGCGATGCGAGCGACGCGAGGTCGGCGGCACTCACAGCTTCACCCCGGCGGCGGCGAGCCCCGAGCGCAGCGCAGCTTCGTGCTGTGCGGCGAGCGGGACCAAGGGGAGGCGGAGCCGGTTCCGGCAGCGCCCCATCATCGCCAGCGCCGCCTTGATCGGGATCGGATTCGACTCGACGAATGCAACATCCACGAACTGCGCGAGCCGTTGGTGCCAGTCGCGCGCGGCCGTGTAGTCCCCCTTCGCAGCGGCGGCAACGAGCGCAGCGCAGGCGCGCGGCACGGCGTTGCTGATCACCGAGATCACGCCCTCGCCCCCCGACGCCATCACCGCAAGCGTGAGGCCGTCGTCGCCCGAGAGCACCGAGAAGCCGGCGGGGCGGTTCCGGATGACCAGGTCGATCTGCGTCGCGTTCCCCGACGCCTCCTTCACCGCGACGATGTTCGGATGCTCGGCGAGCGCGAGCGTCGTCTCGGGGAGGATGTTGCTCGCCGTCCGTCCGGGAACGTTGTAGACCACGATCGGCACCGGCGACGCGTCAGCGATCGCGCGGAAGTGGGCGATGATCCCGCGCTGCGGCGGCTTGTTGTACATCGGCGAGACGTGCAGCAGGTGCGTCGCACCGGCGCGAGCGAGGACGCGCGAGTTCTCGATCGCCACTGCGGTGTCATTGGATCCCGCGCCTGCGATGACCGGCACCCGTCCGGCAGCGCGCTCGACCGTGATGCGCACCACGCGTTCCCGCTCGGCGAGAGTGAGAGTCACCGCTTCACCAGTGGAGCCGGCAGGCACCAACCCGTCG
>JANNKK010000017.1:0-12884 GCA_031396245.1 Gemmatimonadaceae bacterium | reverse complement strand
TGCTCGGCGCGCCGGCGTGGGTGACGCACAGGCGCGGCGAGTTCCTGCCGCGCCCCTCACCTCTCCCATCTCACATCTGCTTCCCGCCGATCTGCCTCGCGGCCCCACTGACCCTGTCCGCCGCCGCGACCAACGCATTCGCCGCCGCCGCGATCTCCTGCGTGCTCGCGCTCTGTTCCTGGCTCGCCGCCGCCACATCGTGCATCGCGTTCGCGAAGTTCTGCGTACCAGCGCTCAGGGAATCGAGCTTGGCCGTGATCTCCGTCGCGAGCGCGTTCCCCGCATTGGCCGTGCTCGCCATCGTGCCCACCCACTCGTCGGCCGCGGCGACCGCGACCTCCACCTGCGTGAAGGCCTGACGCCCGTGTGAGGTCGCGGTCCGCACCGTCTCGACTGCGGTGAGGGACCGCGCACTGGAATCGCGCGCTGTCTCCATCTGCGCGATCAGGCCCTGCATCAGTTGGTCGGTGCGCTCAGCGGCGTCGGCGGCGGTCTGGGCGAGGCGGCGCACCTCGTTGGCGACGACAGTGAATCCCTCGCCCTGTTCGCCGGCGCGCGCCGCCTCCATCGCGGCGTTGAGCGCGAGGAGCTTCGACTGCCGCGCGATCTTCTGCACGAGGGTCACGAAGCCGCGGATCTGGTCCGATGCGTTCGAGAGGGAATCGGTCGCCCGTGCACTCGCCTGCACGTCGCCCACGAGCGCGTCGAGTCGCCGCGCACTCTCGTCGAGCCGGTCGTGACTCTCCGAGGCCAATGACTTGAGCCGCTGGTTCCGTGCGATGCCGTCGGCGGCGCCCGAGGAGACGTTGCCGGCGAGGAGACGTTGCCGGCGAGGGTATTGAGTCGCCCCGCGTCGAGGGAGAGGAGCCGGATGGTGTCGGCCATCGCTGACGCCTGCAGGCTCAGTGAACTCGCGGTCTCGGCGATCCCCGCCGCCGCCTGCGCCATATGCTCGGTGCCGCCGGTGATCTCGGTCGAGTGGCGAGCCGTCTCCTGCGCGTTCTGGCTGATCAGGCCGCCGAGCTGTCCGAGTTCGTCGCTCATCCGCACCATCGCGCGGGCGAGGCGGCCGAGCTGGCCGCCCTGCGACGCGGCCTCGGGGGTTCGCGTAAGGTCCCCTGCGGCGATCGCGACCGCGACGTCGGCCAAGCCGCTGATCTGGTTCCCGACGATCGGCGAGATGAGATAGCGGAAGACGAGCGCCGCTGAGGCGGTGGCGAGCGAGAGGGCGAGGCCCACGAGGAGCCAGATGTGGCCGTCACCCGCCATCACCGCGATCGCCGGCCAGCCGACCCCGAGCAGGATGACGAAGACCGCCGCCCCACCGAAGCCGAGCCAGGTGGTGAGTCGGTCGATGATGTGTGTGCGTACGGTCTCGGGCCGGACTAGATTGCTCAGATTCCCTTCCATAGCAGATGACTGCATCCGTTCCGCCCGTCTCCTCGGAGCCCACCGACGAGCCTCGCGGCTACGACCCGTCCGCGGTCGAGTCGCGTTGGCGTCGCGTGTGGGCCGACCGCGGCACCCATCAGGCCGACCTCGCGAATGGCGCGAATCCGTTCTACGCGCTGATGATGTTCCCCTACCCCTCAGCCGAGGGATTGCACGTCGGGAACCTCTTCGCGTTCACCGGATGTGATATCTATGCGCGATTCCAGCGCCTGCAAGGCCACACGGTCTTCGAGCCGCTCGGCTATGACGCGTTCGGCATCCACTCGGAGAACTTCGCGCTGAAGGTCGGGAAGCATCCGATGGAACTGATCCCGAGCAACATCGCGAACTTCCGTCGGCAGCTCGACAGCGCGGGGCTGATGGTCGACTGGACGCACTCGGTCGACACGACCGACCCGGCCTACTACAAGTGGACGCAGTGGATCTTCCTCAAGCTCCACGAGCGTGGCCTCGCCTACAAGAAGGCCGCGGCGGTGAACTGGTGCCCGAGCGACAAGACCGTGCTCGCCAACGAGCAGGTCGAAGCGGGTCGCTGCGAACGCTGCGGCGCCCTGGTCGAGCAGCGCTTCCTCGAGCAGTGGTTCTTCAAGATCTCGAGCTATGCCGAACGTCTTCTAGCGAATCTCGATCATCTGGACTGGAGTGAGACGACGAAGCAGGCGCAGCGGAACTGGATCGGTCGCAGTGATGGCGCGCGGCTCAGGTTCCTCGTGCTCGATGCCCTTGCCGACGCCGGCAGCTCCGCGGTCGCGGTCACGACCGAGTCGCGCGCGGCGGCGATCACGATCGAGGTCTTCACGACGCGCCCCGACACGATCTTCGGCGCGACCTACCTTGTGCTCGCCCCCGAGCATCCCCTCGTCGACGCCCTCACGTCGCCGCAGCAGGAGTCACTCGTCGCCGAGTATCGCGCCCGTGCGGCCAAGCAGGACCTGATCACGCGGAGGACGAACAAGGAGAAGACCGGGGAGTTCACCGGCAGCTACGCGACGAATCCGGCGACCGGCCAGCTCATCCCGGTGTGGATCGCCGACTACGTGCTGATGGAGTACGGCACCGGTGCGATCATGGCGGTGCCGGGCCACGACGAGCGCGATTTCGAGTTCGCCACGGTGTTCGACCTCCCGATCGTGCGGGTGGTCGCGGGCGAAGGGGAGACCGCGAAGACGCCCCTCACCGCGCCGATCGGCGTTGGCGGCAAGAAGATCCCCGCTGCCTACACCGGCGACGGTACGCTCGTGAACTCGGGCCGCTTCGATGGGATGAAGGTCGCCGACGCAACGCGCGCGATCACCAAGTGGCTCGCCGAGCGGAGGGCGGGGGAGGCGGTGACCAACTATCGGCTCCACGACTGGTGCATCTCGCGCCAGCGGTATTGGGGCCCGCCGATCCCGATCATCTACTGCGACACTTGCGGCACGGTGCCGGTGCCGGAGAAGGACCTCCCGGTCGTCCTGCCCAACATCCCTGACTTCAAGCCCGACGATTCAGGGATCTCGCCACTCGCGAGGCACGAGGAGTGGTACCGCGTCGCGTGTCCCAAGTGCGGGAAGATGGGGCGCCGCGAGACCGACGTGAGCGACACCTTCCTCGACAGCGCCTGGTACTTCCTGCGCTATCCGAGCGTGCCGCGTGCCGATGTCGCGTTCGACAAGGCACTCACGAAGAGGTGGCTGCCGGTCACGACCTACATCGGCGGCAACGAGCACGCGGTGCTCCACCTCCTCTACGCGCGCTTCATCACGATGGTGCTGATGGAGGCGGGGCTCGTCGATTTCGAAGAGCCCTTCACCAAGTTCCGCGCCCACGGCCTCATCATCCGCGACGGCGCGAAGATGTCGAAGTCGAAGGGGAATGTGGTGAATCCCGATGAGTACATCAGCGAGTGGGGCGCTGATTCCTTCCGCACCTACCTGATGTTCCTCGGTCCCTTCGAGGAGGGGGGCGACTTCCGCGACGCGGGGATCAGCGGCGTGAAGCGGTTCCTGGATCGGCTCTGGGCCTCGGTGCGCGACTGTTCATCGAGCGGCAAGCCCGACGCCGAGGTGATGCGCAAGCTCGCCGCGACGATCAAGAAGGTCGGGGAGGACATCCCGGCACTCAGCTACAACACGGCGATCGCGGCGATGATGGAGTACATGAACACGCTACGCCGCTCCGAGCGCACACCGCACCGCGACGAGGTCGCACCGGTGGTGCAGCTCGTCTCACCTTTCGCGCCGCACGTCGCCGAGGAACTCTGGGAGATGCTGGGCGGGAAGGGGAGTGTCTTCGATGCGAGGTGGCCGGTGTTCGATCCCGCGCTCCTGGTGAGCGACACGATCGAGCTCGTTGTTCAGGTTGGAGGGAAGACTCGAGGCAAGGTCATCGTCGCGAAGGGAGTGACGCAGGAGCAGGCGCTGCTCGCGGCGAAGGCCGATCCTTCGATCGGGAAGTTCATCACGGGGGAGCCGAAGAAGGTGATCCTGGTGCCGGGGAGATTGCTCAGCATCGTGGTCTGAGTCCGAACTGCAACTGCTTTCACCACAGAGTCCGAACTGCAACTGCTTTCACCACAGAGGCACAGAGGGCCACAGAGGACTGCCACTGCAAGGGCTGGGGGAACGACAACTCAGCGGGTGCGAAAGAGAGAGAGCGAGAGCCCGGCGCACTGGTTCGCGTGCCGGGCCCTCTCTCTTTCACGCGCGCTGAGTAACCCCAGCGTTGGCAGTTGTCCTCCTCTGTGGCCCTCTGTGCCTCTGTGTTGAAAGCCGTTGCCGTTAGCGGGACCGCGCCGAGGCACTCCCTCCCTTCTCGGAATCGACCGTCACGGTGAACGGCCCCGCCCCCTGCACGATCCACCGCACGCGCACCAAGCCGTTGCCGGGGATGTTGCGCACGCGGATGGTGCCCGGTTCACGCTTCTGTTCCGTCGCGTCGCCGCTCAGGGGGTTGTCGACGATGAACCCCGCGACCACGCGCCCTCCCGCGATGGTCACCGCATCGGGCCGCGAGATCCGGTTCTCCAGGTCTTGTTGCGTGTGCGTCGGCGCGAGGCGACGGTTCAGGATCACCGCCGTCACCTCGGTGAGTCCGCCGCCCAGCGCGCGGGTCGTCACCGAATCCACCTCGACCAGCGGCATCTGCGACGTCTGGTAGAGCGTGAACATCATGTTCCGGTGCGCATCGGACTGGAGCATGAACCCCGGCTCGACCCGTCCGAAGTTCTTCTTCGTCCCGCCGACCTCGACGCGTCCGTACTGCGGATGGTCGACCTCCTGCCACTCCACCATCGCCTCGCCCATCAATAGAAGGGCGTTGAAGCGCGACTCGGTCGTCTGGTACTGCCGATTCCGCGGATCGCCGAAGCCTCCCCCTCCGCCCCCACCAGTCTCCGCCTTATAGAAGTAGAGGAAAGAGGTCCAGAGCTCGTTCGAGAAGGTGAGGATCCCGCGCGCGCCATAGAACCAGTCGAGCTCGCCGCCCCACACCGTGTAGAGGTCCTTCCAGACGATCATATACCGGTAACCGGGGAGGATCTCCTCGCCGGTGCGGCCGATCTGGTCGAAGACCGCGACGTCCTGCGGCCGGTACTCGTCCTGCGGCACACCGGGGCCGCGGAGGAGCATTCCACCCGAGTTGTGGTAGCTCTGCGCCCCCGCGATGTTCGGATGCGCGAGCACGAAGCGCATGATGTTCTGCGTCTCGACGAGGGAACCCGGATAGGGGTCGGACCCTCCCTGCACATATTGCGGCGCCCATCTCCAGGGCCAGTTGCGATTCGGGTCGTAGCCGCCGTCGGCGTCCTCGTTCACGATGCCGTCGCCGTCATTGTCGAACCCTTCCTGCCCGAGCAGGTCGTACTCTCCCTTCTCGCCGGGGAGCACCGGGATCAGGAGGCGCGGGTCCTCCGGGCTCACGCGGAAGCGGCCGTTCACGTTTTTTCGGCGCATCTGCGTGATGTGCCCGTCGCCATTCAGGTCGTCGAGATTGTCCTCATCCACCCGCCCGTCGCCGTCGGAGTCGCGCGGTGCGAGCCCGCTGCGCGGCGAGTTCGCCGTGTTCGGCCGGTGGAAGAAATGGTCGCGCGCGTCGGGGTTGATCGTCGGCACGATGTAGAGCGTGTATCGGTCGAGCAGGGAATCGACCGCTGGCACCCGGTCCGCCATCTCAGCCAGGTACCAAGCCGTGTAGAGTGAGAACTCCGAGCCCTGGATCTCGTTCGAGTGGATGTTGCCGTCGATGTACATCGCCGGCTTCTTGTCCGGATTCCCGGTGTCGAAGTTCGTCACCGTGATTAGCACCATGTCGCGGCCGAGCGTGCTGCGGCCGATGCTGCCGACGCGGATCCGGTCGGGATGCGCCGCGCCCAGGCGTCGCGCGATCTCCATCAGCCCGGCGTGGTCGTAGAAGCGGTCCCACGCGACGGCGACCTTGGGATTGGGCGGCGAGCCGAGCGCGGCGAGCGCTCCCGCGACCGGTGCCTGTGTCGCCCGCGCCGGCGGCGGCAGTGTCGGCATCGGCTGTTGCGGCCTCGCCTGCGCCGTCGCGGTCGCCGGAAGAGCCAGTACACCGATCAGCAGTAGCAGTTTGCAGTTCATCTCAGTGGCGGTTGTAGTTGCCTGCTTCGTGTGCTTCGTGCTCTTCGTCTCAAAGCCGTTGTAGTTGGTCATTGGATCGATCACCTCGCCCGGAGCGTAACGGTCTCGGTCGCGGTGCCGGCATTCGGCGCGCCGACATCGAGCCGCACGGAGCCGCCGGCGTCACCGACCACGATCCACTCGAAGGTCTGACTGCCGCCGCTCCCTCGCAGCGCATCGATGAACGCGATCCTCCGCCCGCTAGAGAGACTCTGCCCCGCGCCGAGGGTGAGCTCGACCTTCACGCGCCGCGGCAGCCGTGAGCGCGCGCCGAGCGCCGAGTTACTCGGGAGGAAGCTGGTGTTCTGCACGGTGGTGGTCAGGCGCCAGACGCGAGGCCCAACCGCCTCGACCTTCGTCTCGCCGAGGAGCTTCGTCTGCGGGAGGAGGCCCGCGAACTGCGCGACCCACTGCGCCTGCTGTCGGCCGAGTGAATCGAGCACCGCGCCGGAGGGGTTGAGCGATGCGAAGGGCGCGATGCCGCCGACCTCGACCGGCTTGCCGTCGATCGTGAAGCCGCTCACCGACTTCCATTCGACGAGACTGGTCGGATCGTTCGCGCGGAGCCAGCGGTAATCGTTGCGTTCGTTCGCGATCGGGTCGGGCGTCGGGGCCTTGCGACCTGTCGCGGTGTCGGCCGCGGCCTTCCCCGGCCACCAAACGCGCGAGCCCACCGCGAAGCGTCCCATATGGTAGTAGGCCCACGAGAGCGGGTCACCATTCTCGGCGGCGCTCACCGGGTCCTGCCCGGCCACCGGGCGCGGTGCCTTCTTCCCCAACTCGGCGTACCAAGTCGCATCCTCGGGGAGGATCGCCGTGAGCGGGCCACCGGCTGAAGTGCCCTGAGGATTCCCGCTGATTCCCGGGACGCGCCGACCCTCCCAAGGCTTCACGAGGTTGTCCTGCATGCCGAGCACGTACACCGCCGCGATGTTCGCGCGTTCGGAAACGAATTTCGCCACGGCGCGTGTCTCGAGTGACGCGAAGGGGTAGAGCCCGGCGCCGGCGGCGAACCAGGGATAGCCGTTCGCGAAGTTGAGCGAGATGTCGGTGCCGCCGGGGCCGTCCTCGTTATACTCGCCGTCGTTGTCATTGTCGCGGCCTTCGACGTAGAGCTTGTATTCGCCCTTCTCTCCCTTGAGCGGATCGGCGCGACGGAGCAGGGCAGGGTCCACCGCGTCGGCGATCCACTCGCCGCCGGCGTCGACCTTGACCCGCATCATCGTGATCATCCCGTCGCCGTTCAGGTCATCGGGGCCATCCTCGTCGACGGCGCCATCGCGGTCATCGTCCGAGGCCTCGTCATTCCCCTTCCGTTCCGCCTTGAGCGGCGCGAAGAAGGCCTCCGACGCGTCGGGGTTGAGCCTGGGGATGATGTAGATGGTGTTCGTTGCGAGCAGTTCGCTGAGGCGCGGGCGCGCCGCGAGTTCGCGCACCACGCGCAGCGCGACCTCACTCGATGCCAGCTGCGGGCCGTACGCTCCCGCCAACACCAGCAGCGCCGGCTTCTCGTCGGAGTCGCCGATCCGCACGAGCGACACCGGGCGATTGCCGGGCGACGTGGCGAGGGTGGAGACGGTGACCGTCGCGCCGTTCGCACGCGCGACGGAGTCGAGAGCGGCGCGCAGTTGGGCCGCGGTGTGATAGCCGGCGGAGCGGCCTTGGGCGGCGAGCGGCATCGTTGCCGCTGCGAGGAGGAGGGCGAGTCGGGTCGGTCGCATCATTCTCGGTTCGAGTGGAGTGTCGGGGGAAGTTACGCGTCCGGGCCGAACAGCGTTCACCACAGAGGCACAGAGGGCCACGGGGCACTGCAACGGCTCACCACGAAGACACGAAGGACACGAAGGCTGACACGACGAACGGCAAGAACTTGGGGGAACGACGGCGCTTGCTGCGACGATGTCGTTCCCCCAGGCATATGCGGTTCTTCGTGCGTCGTTCTTCGTGTTCTTCGTGTCTTCGTGGTGAGCAGTTGTCGTTCTCTGTGCCTCTGTGGTGGCCGCCGTTGCCGTCAGCGATTCAGCCAGTACGCGAGTTTCACCAGGAACGTGTTGTCGGGCTGCAGGTTGAACAGGTCACTGAAGTCGTTCGTCCACGGCTGGTCGCTGAACGAGTTCGTGAAGTAGCTCTTCCCGTGCTGCCAGACGACGAAGAGCGTCGACCCCGGCCGGTACTCCCACCGCACCACCGCGTTGCCTCGGAGGTCGATGATCTTCGAGGTGAGCGGCCGCGCGCCCGGCGGCGCCACGTAGGGCTGGAACCGCGCATCGTACTCCGGCGACTGAGCGTCGTTGCTCAGTTCCCGGATGTCGCTGTACGTCCAGTGCGACACGAAGGGCGCCACGTAGAACTCGAAGGTGAGGTCGCGCGTCGCGGTGTAGTTGATCCGCGTGTTCATCGACACGGTCGTCTGCTCGATGTGCGCGAAGGAGTAGTGCGTCCCGCCGAGGTCTGTGTAGTTGCCGTACCACTGGTCGTCGTTCGCGCTCTCGGAGTATCCGAAGCCGAAGCCGAGTGTCGTGCGGGTGGAGGGGCGCACGTTGACGTACGGATCGACGCCCCAGTACCCCGAGTTCCCGTCGTCGCCGCGCCCGGCGTTGAACCACATCCCACCGGACACCACCTTGCGGCGGTCGGTGTTGACGCCGCCCCAGCCGCTCAAGCTCGAACTCAAGCCGAGGAGTGGCCCGCCCCGCGTCGCGCGATCGCTCGACACCGCACCGAGATTCGAGAGCGTGCCGCCCAAGTGGACATCCCAGTTGCTCTTGAGTCCCATGTGTCCATTGACGTTGGTCCAGTGCTCCCACTGCGCGCCCGACGTGTTGAAGCTCGTCGAGTAGTTCGCGTTGAGCTGGGCCCACCGGTAGATCCACTTCGCCTCCTGGTCGCTGAGCGCGGCCCAGGTGCTCCAGTTGGTGAGATCGGCCCGATTGAGGAAGCCCAGGTCGTTGACCTCGAAGCCCGCCGACTGGTGCACGATGCTCGACTCGAATCGTGTCACGCCGCCGCCGTACTTTCCGACCTTCGCCTGACCCGCGAATCCGCTCAGCGAGGTGCGCGTCGGATCGACGGTGAGCTCATCGCCCGGCATCTGGTAGTAGTGCTGCGGACTCTGTTGGGTCGCGGCGATGACCGCAGGCGTGCCCTGCACGAGCGACGCCGCGAGCTGTCCGGTGATCTCGTAGTTCCCTTCGTTGAACCGATTGCGGAAGGTCGCGCCCGCGGCGTACGCGCTCTGGTGCAGGTAGGGCTCGGTGAGCGCGTCGAGGGACCGGTTGACGGCGGTGCCGATGAAGCTGAATCCCATCCGGCCTTCGTTCAGGTCCTGGTTCGCGCGGATCACGGCGTAGTTCGTCCGCGGCTCGACCGTCTGGCCGCCGACGCCGCCGACCTGTTGGGTGACCGCATCGAGCACGCCGAAGGCGAGTCCACCGGCGGTGCGGCCGGTGAGTTTCAAGGCTGCGGCGATCGGCGTCGCGGTCGGCGTCGAGGCGTTGCCATAGAGTCCGCCGAGTGCCGGGGAGCGCCCGATGCGCCGCGAGTAGAAGAGTCCCTCATTCGTCCCGCAGTCGGTGACGATGTAGCAGTTGAGCGCGAACTGGTAGAAGCCCGACCCTTCGACGAAGAAGGGGCGGCGCTCGGCGAAGAAGCTCTCGAAGTTCGTGAGGTTCACGACCGCCGGATCGGCCTCGACCTGTCCGAAGTCGGGATTCACCGTCGCATCGAGCGTGATGTTGGGGGTGAGGCCGATCTTGACATCACCGCCGACGGTGAACTCCTGCAGGCGGTCGAAGGCGGTCGCCGGGTCGCGCCGGTTCTTGCTGACGATGTAGGGCGTCGCCTCGATCCGCCGCGCGGTCGAGAGTCCGCGCATCCCGGTGAGCCGTCCCAACTGCGACGAGATCCCGCGGACCCGCGGCGACCAGAGCGGCCACGCCGAGCGCTCCTTCAGGCGCTCGATGTCTCGCCAGATGCCGAAGCCGAAGGTGTGCTCCGGTGCATTCACGTAGCGCATCTGCGAGAGCGGGATCCGGAACTCGGCCGTCCAGCCGAGGGAGTCGATCGTGGTCGCGACCTCCCAGATCCCATCCCAGGACTCGTCCTCGTCCTGGTCGTTGGCCATCGAGTAGTCGCGCTTGACGCCGTCGGGGTTCACCGCGAACTCGTAACCCGATCGTTTGTCGTCGTAGGAGTCGATGAGGAGCTTGATCTGGTCCGAGGGGCCGCGCACGTCGCGCCGTGAGAGGGCGCGCATGATGCTGTCGGGGTGCGGGTCGAACATCCGCACGAAGACGTAGAGGTTGCGTTCGTCGTACGCCGCTTGGAACTCCGTCGCGAAGGAGGGGTCGGTATCGACCCGCGGTTCGAAGGTGCGGAAGGCCGTGTACTTGGCGGCGGTGCGCCAGACCGCGTCGTCGTTGCGGCCATCGAGTTTGACGAGTTCGGTGGCGCGCACCGCCTCGGCGACCGCGGGTGCCCGCGACGCGGAGGATTCCCCGCCGGCGCGGTCCGAGCGGGTGGCGCCGGCCTGGGCGTGGAGCGCGAGCGGGAGGAGGGCGAGCGCGGCGACGGCCGCGGCAGCCGGTGGGCGGGAGCTCATTCGGGTCCTTTTCAGGGAGGCGAAGGTTGGACAAACCGAGTACGGGAACGGTTGGCCCCGGGATTCGGGGCCGTCGCAGGGGTCCTCGCCGGTCGGACACTATATAGATGTGAGAGCGCCCCCTGGCGGTCCGATCTACGGGCTCTGCGTGTGGACGACCATGCGCTTCCGCTTCATCCCTCTCTCCGCCCACCGCCCGTGACCGGACACCCCCTCGACCCGACCGACCTCGCGCGCGTCTTCGCGCGGATCACCGAGCATTGGTCCCCCGTCGTGATCGCCGACCTCAATGGCCAGCAGGTGAAGGCGGTCAAGTTCCGCGGCGAGTTCCACTGGCATCATCACGCTCTGGAGGATGAGATGTTCCTCGTCCACCGCGGCCGTTTCACGATGCACTTCCGCGACCGCGCCGTCGAAGTCGCGGCTGGCGAGTTCATCGTCGTGCCGCGCGGCGTCGAGCATCGCCCCGTCGCCGACGAGGAGGTCGAGGTGATCCTCTTCGAGCCGGCGACGACTGTGCGGACCGGGGACACGCCGCCGACGTAGGCGTGGGATGGGTGGTGCGGTTCGCTCGAACAGGAGCGCTATTCAGGGCCGTGCCGCCCAAGCTGCTTGACCAGCTCGCCGATGTGCTGCGGACGCGGCGCTATAGCGAGCGGACGATCGCCGTTTACTCCAACTGGGTGCGCCGTTACGTCAAGTTCCACGGCGTCCGGCATCCCCGATCGCTCGACGCGTCGCACCTCCGCTCCTATCTCTCACACCTCGCGCGGAGGGGCGGCGTGAGCGCATCGACGCAGAATCAGGCGATGGCGGCGCTCCTCTTCCTCTATCGCGACGTACTCGCGACACCGATGGGCCCACCGGAGGGGATCGAGCAGGCGAGGCGGTCGCATCACGTGCCGACGGTGTTGTCGATCGGGCAGGTGCAAGTGGTGCTCGCGAGGCTCAAGGGAATGCCGCGGCTGATGACCGAGCTTTTGTATGGAAGTGGTTTGAGGCTCGCCGAGTGTTGCGCCTTGAGGGTGAAGGATCTCGATCTTGCTCGCGGCGAGGTGATGGTGCGCGGCGGGAAGGGAGGTCGCGACCGTCGGACGATGTTGCCCGAGGCGATGGTGCCGGCTCTTGAAGCGCATCTCGAGCGTGTCCGTCGCTTGCACCGGCGCGATCTCGCCGCCGGCAACGGTCTTGTCGTGCTTCCGGGCGCCCTTGGCGCCAAGCTCCCCGCTGCCGCTCAGGAGTTCGCCTGGCAGTGGGCCTTTCCGGCGACGCGGCGGTATGTGGAGGAGTCGACCGGGATCATTCGGCGTCACCACTATCACCCGACAGTCCTTCAGCGCGCGGTGACCGCGGCCGCACGGTCTGCCGATCTGACGCAGCGGGTGAGCTGCCACACCTTCCGCCACTCCTTCGCGACCCATCTCCTCGAGGCCGGCTATGACATTCGCACTGTTCAGGAACTACTCGGCCACCGCGATGTGAGCACAACGATGATCTACACTCACGTGCTGAACCGTGGCGGTCTCGGCGTGCGGTCCCCGCTCGACGCGGCAAGGATTACACAACTTATCGTGCCCTCTCGGCCTCCCACGACGCGGCGGGCCCGAAGGCGTTAGAATGTTGTGGTGGAGGGAGTTGCCGGCGCGCCGCCGCCGTTGGCGCCACGAAGGGCGGGCTCCATTGAGGCGGCAATTTTGTCTTATACAACTGCTGTATAATCCACGTTATGCCGACGAACAATCTTCTCGAACGCGCAAGCGAAAGTGTGCTAGCTGCCTGGAAGTTCTGCCTTTCCTTTCGGAAAGTAGACTGGCAGCTTGAGGACTATCCGCTTCGACTGCGCCGCCAGTCGCCAGGCGTCGGTGGCGCTGTGCCTCCGTGGTGCGTGCAGATCATCGGATACTGGCAAATGTGCGGACTCGGCGAAACTCGCGAAGCTGCGATGGCCGAGCTCCGTGCGAACCTCGAAATCGCGAGGTCGCGGGAACAGCTTCCTCGTCCCGGCACGAAGGCTGGAGTGCGGTTCGCGGCAACGACTGAACTGGATCGCCATGGGGAGTTCGCGTACGAGTTTGTTGAACGCGTTACGGGCATGCGTCCGGTCTTTATGTCGGACGGGTCCTCGCTAGCTGACTTCGCCGGCGCCGACGACGCAGAGAACTTCCGCGCCCGAATCCTGACCGAGTACGGGCGCGACGTGCCGGTGAAGCTTG
>JANNKK010000015.1:0-9553 GCA_031396245.1 Gemmatimonadaceae bacterium | reverse complement strand
GAGGGTGCCCGCCGCCACCAGTACGACGGGGATGAGGACCTTCGTGCGCGCGGTCACCGATCGATCAGCTCGAGGAGGAGCTTCGTCGTGCGCGGGTCCTTCTTGCCATTCAGCGCCGAGATCGCCGATCGGCGGAGCTGCGGGTCGGTGCCGGTGCGCACGATCTCGATCAGCTTGTCGGTCGCCTCGGGCTCCTTGCGGTCGCCGAGCACCTCGACGATCTGCGACCGCACGGCGCGACTCGACGCCCCGTCATACAGCCGGTTGAGCTGCGCGATCGGGAGTTCCTTGCCCAAACGCGAGAGGACGGTGGCCCGCACGTCGGCCGGCTCTTCTTCCTTCTGGACGAGGTTCATCAGCCAGATCAGCGTCTGGTCGTCGCTCGAGCGGGAGAGCACCGCCACGGCGCGCGACTTGAGGCGTGTGGTCTCGAGGCGCGGATACGCGCCGCGCAGCCACGTCGCATCCTCGGGCGAGATGCGGCGTTCGTTGTCGCTGTTCGACCAACGGAGCGCGTCGATCGTCGCCATCTCGCTGGAACTGATCGTCGTCGCCAGACCGGGTCGCAGCGGCGCCTCCGCCCGCACGGCCGGACGCGACGCGGCGGCCGGGGTCGGCGCGATGGGCGTGCTCGGCGTGGGCGCAATGACGCCAAGACCGCCGATCACCCGTGTCGGCACAGGCGTGCAGTCGTTGCCGGAGCAGGAATAGGCATAGTTGTAGTTGAAACCGCTCCCGGCCCCACGATCGAATGTCGAGAGTGCCTCGAGCCGCAGCCGTTCCGGCGCCGCGGTCCGTTCGACGAGCGCACGAATCGCCGCACGGGCCCTGGGACTCTCGTGCGCCCCGAGCGCCCGCACCGCGGCACGCTGGACCCCTTCGTCCTCGTCACTGCGGATCACGCTCTCGAGCGAGGCGACGATCTCGTCGCCTGAGACCTTTGCGAGATACCCGATCGCGTCGCCGCGCACGTCGGCCGAGGGGTCGCTCTTCGCGACGTCGGCGAGTTTGGCCTTCGCCGCTGCGTCCCCCTTGGTGCCGATCATCATCACCGCGCTCTTCCGCAGCGAGACCGAACACTCGTCCTTGCGGTCGAGCACGCGGTTGAGGATCGGGATCGCCGCCTCGGGGTCGTTGCGCATCAGGACGCTGAGGGCCGAGGAGCGCACCGAGAGTTCCTCGGAGTCGCAGACCGTCTCGGCGCCGCTCGCCATCCCGCGCACGCGACTCTGTGCGGTGGCGTCGCCGCGGGCCGCGAGGGCGCCACCCACGCGCACCGCGAGGGCGTCGGCTTCCTCGTTGTTGCGGGCCCGCGGGAAGCGGCTCTTCCGCGCGTCGAGCGCGGTGAGGGCATCACGCAGCTCCGTCATCCCGCCGATCCGATAGAGCGCGAAGGCCTGCCAGTAGAGTGCGTCGGGCGCGTAGGCCGACGCCGGCGTGCGGCCGGCGACCTGGGCGAAGAGCGTGGCCGCGCGGCGCCACTCGCCACGGTTGAGCAGCGTACGCGCCTCGCGGTAGGTGGAGTCGGCCTCATCCTGCGGATAGCGCTCGGAGGAGCGGAGCATCGTCGGCTGCACGTCGAGGTCGTAGGAGAGCCCCACGACATCGAAGCCGCTGTCGAGCCGGTAGAGACGCGGCGCGTCGGGCGGGAGCGGCGGCAACGGCGCGACCGCCGGCGTGGGCGGCTCCGGCGGATGGGGCGGTGTCGGCGGCGTCGGCGGTGTCGGCGTCGGCCACTGCGCCCCGGCGAGCGGCGCGATGAAGGTGAGTAGGAGGGCAGAACGGAGGAAGGTCGTACGCATTGGATGATCCTCTAGTAGCCGGAGACCGAGAGCGAGGCGGCGACGGTGCGCAGGCGCGGCACCACATCGCGCTGATCCATCGCTTCGGCAATGAAGGTCAGTTCCTCAGCGCGCGGCGTCGTGCGGAGCCGAGCGACTTGCGCCAGGACGAGTTCGAGGTCCTCGAGCAAGTCGCGGAGCTGAGGGTCGGATGCGGCGGGGGAATCCATCAGGAGCCGGGTGGTCGCGAGCAGGAGCGATGCTTGGGCGACGAACTTCGCGTTACCCCCGACGAGCGTGGCGATCGAATCGCGGGGGAGCGAAGCGAGCAGCGCCACCGTTTCGTCGATGTACTCCGAGGTCGCGCGCTGCAGCGGGTCGGACCCGTTCGTGGCCGCCGGCCCCGACGCGTCGCGCGCCGCCGGCAGTTCCGCGACCGCCCGAGCGGCGGGCGCGGTGAAGCGCCCGATGCCGACGCCGATCGCGAGTGTCGCCGCGATCGCGAGCAACGGCGCCAGCCACCGACGCGCGCGACCGTTGACGTGCCCGTTCGCCTGGAGCGTCGGCGCAGCGGTGACGCCATCGAAATGCTCGCGTTCGATCCGCGACCACATCGCGTCGAGCGGGGGATCGGCGGGCACACGGTAAGTGTGCTTCGCCTCGTGCATCAGGGACTGCAGCTTCTCGTCCGTCATCGGTCCGTCCTCATGCGAAGTCTGCGAGGGCGACGCGAAGCTTCGCGCGCGCCTCGAACAGTCGTGCCTTGCTGGTCCCTTCGGCCACGCCCAGCATCTCACCGATCTCGCCGTGCGTGTATCCCTCCACATCGTGCAGCACCACCGTCATCCGCAATCCTTCGGGCAGTGCGTCGATCGCGGCGCTGAGCCGTTCCTTCAGGTCTGGATCGGCCTCGCGGGCCGGCGCCGCATGGTGATCGTCGTCCCCCAGCGCCTCCTCGTGCGCCCGGATCCGCTTGACCTTCCGCATCTGGTTGAGTGCGGTCGTCACGGCGATCCGATGGAGCCAAGTGGTGAAGGCCGCGTCGCCGCGGAACTTCGCCAGTTGGCCGAACGCCCTCACGAAGACATCCTGCGTGAGATCGCACGAGAGCTCCTCGTCCCCGCAGATGCGGTAGACCAACCGGTGCACGCGTTTCGCGTGGCGGTCATAGAGCGTCCGTGCGGACGTCCGGTCGCCCGCGATGGTGCGGGTGATCAGTGTCCACTCGTCCGACCCCGCGTCCGGGGCATCTCGTGCGATGGCAGGGGTAGTCATCGGTGACGCGGAGTTGGACACAGGTGGGTTGGGAAGCGTTGGGACCCAACGGGAGTGCCTCCGCCGAATGGGGCACCTAGCTAGCATACGACATCTCCCTTCCCGGAGCTTTCCCTGCCGCGCCGTTCGCTCCTGCTCGCTCTGACTCTGGCCGTTGGCGCCTGTGGGGCCGAGCAAGCCGCCCCTGCTCCCCGGATGACGGGGCACGTCCTGGCCGACACGCGGAGCGGGATCGCCGTCGACCTGCCCCGCCTCTGGGAGGGGCGCTACCAGCTCTCCGACAGCCTGTCGGGGGCGCTGCCGGGTGTGGAGCGCGAACTCACCCTCCGGTTCATCAAGGCCGACTCGACGCTCGAACCCCATCCGATGCTCGTCATCCGCGTGGTCGCAGCAGCGACTTGGAATGCCCTTGAACCCGACAGCGCGATGGCGCGCTACGGCACCGTCGTCGCGCGAGACCCGGCTCGCACAGTGGCGGTGCGTCCCGCCTCGTCGAACCCGCTCACGACCGGCACGGCGGACGCTCTCGCCTACGACTCACTCGTGATGATCGTGATCCAGCGACCGATGCGGGCGTCGCTCAGGCCGGAGCCGGCTAAGCGGTAGCGCGATCCCGCCGGACCTGGATCTTCCGGCCCTTGATCGTGCTCGCTGTGAGCGCCGCGACGATCGCGTCGGCGAGTGAGGCGGGGACCTCGACGATGCTGTGCCGGTCCCAGATCTGGATCGCCCCGATCGACGTCGAATCGAGCCCCATCTCACCGGTGATCGCACCGACCAGATCACCCGGCCTGATCTTCGCCTTCCGCCCCGCCCCCACGTAGATCTTCGCCGGCTCCCACCCAGGCGCGAGCTTTGTGCCGCTCTTCGTAAAACCCTTCCCTGCCTTGGCCGTTGTCGTTCCGGCCGTTCCATCAGTCCTGTTGTGCACTTCCTTCGTGCTCTTCGTGTGCTTCGTGCCCTTCGTGTCAAAGGCTTTTGCTGTTGCAGCAACAGGGATCTCCGCATCCGCAGCGTCGCCCTCGGGCGTCGCACCCTGCTTCACCGCCGCCGCCGCGATGTCGAGCAGTTCGAACTCCTCCGCCAGCGACGCGACGATCCCACGCCACGGATCGAGTTCCCCCGCGAGGATCACCTCTCGTAGCGCCGCCTGCGTCAACTCGAGCCGGCGCGCCCTCAGGTCCGCCACCGTGGGAACGGCAAGCGTCTCGATCGTCCCACCGGTGACCCGCTCGAAGTTCCGCAGCATCCGGTGCTCGCGCGGCTCGGCCAGCGTGATCGCGGTGCCGGTCCGTCCGGCGCGCGCCGTGCGCCCGATCCTATGGACATAGGCATCGGCGGAGGCAGGGACGTCGTAGTTCACCACGTGTGAGACGTGCTGCACGTCGAGCCCGCGCGCCGCGACGTCGGTCGCGATCAACAGGTCCGAGGTGTTCGCGCGGAAGCGCTTCATCACCCGGTCGCGCTGCACCTGGTTCAAGCCGCCGTGCAGCGCCTCGGCGTGGTAACCCCTGGCGTTCAGCGTCTCGGTGAGTTCGTCCACCTCGGTGCGCGTGCGGCAGAAGACGATCGCGCTCTGCGGCTGCTCGACGTCGAGGATCCGTCCCAGGGCCGCCATCTTGTGGGCCCGCGGCACGAGGTACGCCACCTGCCGCACCTTCGCGCTCTTCCCCGCCTTCACCGCCTCGGCGTCGATCCGGATGATCTCCGGGTCGCGGAGATGTGTCCGTGCGATCGCCGAGATCCGCGGCGCGAGCGTGGCCGAGAAGAGCGCGACCTGCTTCTCCGCCGGCGTCGCGGCCAGGATCGCTTCGAGGTCCTCGGCGAATCCCATGTCGAGCATCTCGTCGGCCTCGTCGAGCACCACCGTGCGCACCGATGCGAGGTGGATCGTCTTGCGGCGGATGTGGTCCAACGCTCGACCAGGCGTCGCGATCACCACATCGACGCCGCGCTTCAGCGAGCGGATCTGCGTCTCCATCGACGCCCCGCCGTAGATCGGCACCGCCACCGCGCCGATCCCCTTCCCGTAGCGGTGGATCGCCTCGGCCACCTGCATCGCGAGCTCGCGCGTGGGGACGAGCACCAGTGCGGCGGTGCGCTCACGCACCGCGGCGCCGGGGTTCAAGCGATGGAGCAGGGGGAGCGCGAAGGCCGCGGTCTTGCCGGTGCCGGTCGCCGCCTGGGCGAGCAGGTCGCGGCCGGCCATCAGCAGCGGGATCGCTGCGAGTTGGATCGGCGTTGGTTCTTCGTAGCCGAGCGCCGTCAGCGCGCCGAGGATCCGCTCGTCGAGCGCGAGGGTGGCGAAGCCGGTCGGTTCGGTCACCCAGCGCGCTTCAACTGCCGCAGTTCGCGGAACCCGATCATCCGCTGCGCCTGCTCATCCCAGAGGGTGAGGCGGAGGGTGCGGAAGGCGCTGGCGAGCGTGAGGACCGGTGCCTCGTGGAAGATCGGATTCTCCTCGTGCGCCCGCTTGAGCCGGTAGTTCGGGATCTTCGGGCCCAAGTGATGCACGTGGTGCAAGCCGATGTGCCCGGTGAACCAGTTGAGGATCGCCGGCAGGCGCAGGTGCGAGCTCCCGGTGATCGCCGCCGTGGCGTAGTCCCACTGCTTGCCGCGCTCCCAGTACGCTTCCTCGAACTGGTGCTGGACGTAGAAGAGCCAGATCCCGGAGATCGCGGCGATGTAATACGCAGGGAGATAGAGGAGCAGGATCGACTGCCATCCGAAGCCGACGAGTCCGATCAGGATCAATCCGAGGAGCGCGGCGTTGGTCATCCAGACGTTCCAGAGCTGCAGCTTCCCGCTGGCCATGCTCGGGGCGCGGAAGCGCTGCAGCACCATCATATGGAAGGGGCCGCCGATGATGAACAGGACGATCGGGTTCCGGTAGACCCGGTACTTGAAGCGGCCCATCCGGTCGAGCGCGTTGTACTCGGCGACCGTGAGCGTCGTGACGTCGCCATTCCCGCGGCGGTCGAGGTCGCCCGACGAGGCGTGGTGCAGTGCGTGTTCGCGGCGCCACTGCGCGAAGGGCGTGAAGGTGAGGACGCCAGTGATGAATCCCACCGCGTCATTCACCTTCGGCCACGGCAGGAAGCTCCCGTGGGCGCAGTCGTGCATGATGATGAAGGTACGGATCAGCAGGCCGGCGGTCGGGAGGAGGAGCAACACCGTCGCCCAGGGGGCGCGGCCCATCAGCCAGTAGCCGAGAGCGAGGCAGCCGATGAGGAGCCCGAGTGTGACGACGACCTGCCGCATCGACCGGATCACGTCGGACCCGGTGTAGCGCGCGACGATCGCCCGCCATTCACTCGGCTCGAACCGCCGGGGGGACTGGCCTTGCTTGGGGGCGCTATCGCTCATCAGGGGACCGTGACGTTGAGGAGGGTCACCTCAAAGACGAGGATCGCGTTCGTTGGGATACCGGTGACGGGGTTGCTCCCATAGCCCAGCGCTGGCGGGATGATCAACTGGCGCACGCCACCGATCCGCATCCCCTGCACGCCCAACTTCATCCCATCGATGATGTTGCCGGCGTCGGTCGTGAACGTGATCGTGCCGTTGTCGAACTCCTTCGCGTTCCTAAAGGCGCCGACGTAGGCGACCGTCACACTCTTCACCGTATCATCGGGCACCAGGACGCCGCCGCCGACGGTGATGTCGCGGTAGTAGAGCCCAGCCGGATGGCGTGTCGAGTTCGCCAGGTCGACACCGAGCGAGGCCGCGAAGTTCGTGCTGTAGATCTTCGGCACGAACGGCTCGGTATCGGAGCACCCGACAACGAGAGCCAGCGCGGCGACGGGGAGGACGAGACGGAGGGAACGGGACATCGGTCGAGAAAAGGGGGTGGATCGGTGCGGAGCCTAGACAAGATACCCCCGGCAGGACCCTTCGGGCCATCATCCGGCCGATCTTTCCGACTCCGACGCCGCGCTCCTTCGTGCATCTACTGCCTAGATGTGCTGCATGTGACATTCTACGGGCATGCCGAAACGACCTCCACCTCCCCGTCGCGTTCGCGAGCCGGCCCAGGTGTACTTGGAGGCCGACGACCGTGAACTCGCGTCGCCCGGACGGATGCTGCGCTACCTCGACGAACTGGCGGCCACGCCGCCGACCGAGCGGGAACTGGCCGCGCGACACGATGGGGCCCTCGCCGAGGAGTACCTCGGCCGTCGCTCCAGGCGCCGGTGACGACGAACCTGATCGTGGCCGAGATGCAGGTGCTGATCACTCGCGCGCTGACCCTTGATCGCCACTTCGTCGTCGCGGGATTCGAGCGGTTCCCCGACTGATGGTCAGTGCGGCCCGGCGGATCCGAAGGAGCGCGCACTCCCCTTCACGACGTCGACCCGCAGTTCCGTCCACCCGCCGATCTGGTAGAAGGCGACGCGCACGCGCCGCACGCCGCTCGCGATCGGTGCGTACATCACCTCCGATCCCCCCGGCTCCTTCCGTTCGGCGACGACCACGCCGTCGACCCACACCCGCGCCGCGTCGTCGCTGATGATCCGCAGTTGGTGCTCACCGGCCGGGATCTCGATCGTCGCGGTGGCGTCGAGCGCCCAGCGTTCGAGAGGGAGGCCGAATCGTGGCCGGTACCACTGGTAGTCGAGTCGCGACTCGCGGCGCGTCATCGTCGACGTGCCGCTCAGGATCGCATCGAGATTCCCGTCGCCGCGGTGCGGATCGCGGAGCGTGTCGTTCCACGTGAAGTAGCGCACCTCCCACGCGGTGCGAGGCGCCCAACGCCCGAACCCGAAGCGTACTGGCACACCGGCGCCCGACCGCACACCGCGCGGTGAGAGCGTGGCCGCGCCGACGTATTCGAGGTCGACACGCCAATCGGACTCCCGGTCGATGAGCGGTCGCACCACGAGCGTGTCCCCGATCGCTCCGGCGCGCGCCGAGACCCCGCGCACTCCTTCCATCGAACGCACCCGCCACCGCCCCGCCGGCCCCAACACCCGCAGCTTCACCGCATCCCGCATCGAGTCCACCGGCCAGAGCTTTGGCGAGCGCCAATCGAACGGCCCCCACTCATCCACGACGATCGCCGAGCGCTCCCGCCGCGGCCACGGTGAGCGCGGGATCGCGCGCGGCTCCCCCAAGTTCCTTGGCGCGAGCGAATCGTACGCCGCCCCCAACAACACCTTGGGCACACACTCGGCGGTTCTCTGTGCCCTCTGTGCCTCTGTGGTGACCGCCGTTGCAGTTGTCGTGTTGCGAGTCGTGTCGAAGGAGGTCGTCTGAGTCACTCGCCACACCGTCGCGTTGCCACTGAACGAGTTCCCCTCCACCCGATAATCCCGACTCCTCGTATCCCGGAACTTGGGATACCCCCAGTCGCTCGGCTCGATCGGATTCGCCCACAGGTACACCGCCGTCGTATCACCCCGGAACGCGTTGCGCCCGATCGCATTGTCCTGCCCGTGCTCGATCGCGATCCCGACCCGGTTCCGTGCGAAGCAGTTGCCGCTGATCTCCGAGGAGAAGGAGTAGCCGCCCCACACGCCGTGGTCGTTCCCCTCGACGACATTCGCGATGAAGCGGTTCCGCGAGAACGTCGCCTCGATCCCGTTCGTCGGCGCGAAGGAGAAGTCGTTACCGAAATAGAGATTGTCGTTCGCGCCGCCCACGCCGGTGTCCATCGTCGACTGACCGGCCCAGAGAAAGAGCCCGTCCCCCGAGTGCGTCACCGAGTTCCACGCGACGATGTTGTGCGAGCTCTGCTCGTACATTAGGAGTCCCGCCGAGTCCTGCCCGCGCCGGTACCAACCGTGCGAATAGCCACGGACATTGTAGTCCACGATGTTCCGCACGAGGGTGTTGTGCGACGAGCGGTACATCCCGATGCCGAGCCCGGAGTTGAAGGCGAAGGTGTTCCCCTCGACGAGCAGGCCGTCGGTGCGGGTCATCAGCAGGCCATTCATCCCCTGCTCCACCCGGTTCGCGCGCACGGCACCGCCGCGTACGTCCTCCAGGTAGATCGCGGCGCCGAAGCGCATCCACTCCCGCTTCTCGTTCTGGTGATAGGAGAGCCAGTCCATCAGGCTCTCGTGGCTCACTTGCGAGAAGAGGCGCGGCTTCCAGTTGTAGGAGAGGTCGGTGCCCTCGATCGTGAGGGCGCGCGTGCCGCGGGCGAGGATCCCGATGAAGTAGCCGCGGATCGTCGCGCCGTGGACCGTGATGCTGGAGCCGCTGTCGATCCGGATCGCCACACCGCGCGCTTGGTCAGGATCTGCGCTGAGCGGAGCTCCCTCGAGCCGCACGCCTCGCAGATCGAGCACGATACCGTCGCCGCGGATCGTGATGAGGGCTGAGTCTAGTGAGGGGGAGGCGGGGAGCTTGTAGGTGCCGGGTTTGATTCGAGTCGATCGAGTGATCACCATTCCGGCTTCAAGGGCGACCATTGGCTCCTGAGCTACTGCAACGGCGTTCACCACAGAGGACACAGAGAGCACAGAGAACAGCAGAGCTGATTGGAACCACGC
>JANNKK010000013.1:0-60769 GCA_031396245.1 Gemmatimonadaceae bacterium | reverse complement strand
TGGAGACGGGGAGGTCGACGGTCAGCACGACCACCGGACACCCGGCGCCCTCGGCCCGGCGGAGGAGCTTCTGCGTGATGTCCCACTGCGACGTCGCGTAGAGCTGGTACCAGATCGGCGCGCCGCGCGCCGCGGTCGCGTCCTCGACCGACGTCGTGCTCACGGTGGAGAGCATCATCAAGTGGTCTCGCGCCTTCGCGGCGCGGGCGGTGGCGAGCTCCCCATCGGGATGGAAGGCGCGTTGGCTCCCGGTCGGCATCACGACGATCGGCGTCGGCATCGCGGTGCCGAGGAGCGTCGTGCTCATGTCGATTCGCTCGACGCCGACGAGTCGCTTACTGCGGATCTGGATGTGGTCGAAGGCCGCGCGATTCGCGCGGAGGGTCGCGTCGCCATCGACGCCGGTTGCGATGTAGCCGTAGTGCGCCGGCGGCAGGGTGCGCTCGGCGGTCACGCGCAGGTCGAAGACGTCGAGGGCCTGCTCAGCCTGCGTGACCAGTTGGCCGAGTTCCTGGTCGGGCTCTCCCAGTGTGCCGCGTCGGTCGAGCGCCACAGCTTCCGTCTCGTCGTCATCGTCGTCGGTGCAGGCGAGCGTGCCTACCGCAGCCAAGAGCGGACTCGCCGCGAGGTATCGAAGGAGGGCGCGCCGATCGTCCGAGTGCCTGCTCACCGCATCTCCTTGGGGGGGGCGACCGAACGTACGGCACCTCTCCCAACGAGGGAAGAGCGCCGTCAGTGCGCGCCGATCCGCAGCCCGATGCGCAGCGCGCGGGGCGACACCCTCGCGCGAGCTGCGCCGAGCACCGAGGAGGGATCGGCGATCGCCTGATCGTCGATCTCCGTCTTCACGCGCGTGACGGCCCGTGAACCGAGGGCATTGAGCAGGTCGAGCGTGACGTCGAATCTCCGCGCCTGGGCGCCGAACCCACGCTCGAGATGGAGGTCGAGGAGGCTCCGGCTGGCGTAGTGTCGCGCGCCTCGGGGCTCGACGAAGATCGTCTGGCCGAGCACCCGGCGGATCAGCTCGTCCGGCGCAGTCATCCCCGCGACGTCGGTGTAGCGGTACCGCCCCTCTATCGTGAAGCTCGGCGTCGTGCGTTCGCCGAGGATGTGGGTGAAGAGGAGCCCACCCTGGAGTCCGCGCGGCAGACGTCCCGTGACCCACACCTTCGCCTCGAACTCCGTCGCATCGGGGAGGATCCCAGAGGCGTTGAGCGACTCGTTCGGTCGCACGTAGGGGCCGGCGGAGAATGCGGTACCGACGGTGCCGTGTCCGGTCACGCCGGCGACGTTGCCCTCGAGGTGGGCGAGGGTGAGCGATCCTTCTCCACGCCACGATCCGCCGAATGCGGTGACGGTCGCTGTCAGCTGACCGTAGCGCCCTCGAGCCGCGGGCAACGTGCTCAACTCGACCCTTGGATCCCAGGTAAGTGTGCCGAGGTCGGCAGGCAACCAGCCGGCGAAGGCGAGCGGTGCCAGTGGCGGTCGGCGATTCTCGTTCAGTCGGAGGACGGCGTCGATGAGGTCTTTGTTCGCAACGACCAGCGTATCGAGCACGAGTGGGCGGCCGTAGGCGTCCAGGACCCCTAACGCCGTCAGCCGGTGGTCGACCGCGATCCCGGTGAGTCGCGTGTAGTTCGTCGCGAGGTTCCGGTCGACGAGCCCGACGATGTCGCCATTGCGCCGGTGGAGCGCAAGGAGTTCGAGCTTCCATCGGGTGCCGAACTGTCGTTCGAGGGAGAGCGAGAGCTGATCGACGTAGGGTTGGCGATACCCGCGCACGGCGCCCGACTCGTTGAGGATCCGCTCGTCGAAGAACGTGGAGAATCCCGATGGACCGAGCAGCGCGTCGCGCTGGAAGGCGGTGAACGCCTGACGGGGATCGCTGATCGGCGGCGCGTAGTAGTAGAAGCGCTCGTTGGTGTACGCATTCGCCCCGGCCGCACGGTCGAAGAGCTGGGCGTAGATCCCCTGATGGTAGCGGCCGGCGTGCGCCTTGAGGGCGAAGGTGCCGCGACCCGTCAGATCCCACGCGATGCCGAGGCGTGGATCGACGGCGCGCGTCGAGACGACCCCGATCTCTCCGACGCAGGTCGGGGCGAATACGTAGTTCGAGCAGGGCGTGAGGCGGCCGCTCCACTGCGTGAGGCGGAGGCCGGGCGAGATGGTCACGCGCGCGGCGAGCGTGAGCTCGTCCTGGATGAAGGCAGCGGCCTGACGTTCGCGCGCGCGGAGTCGCAGCTCACCGCCCCACTCGCTCCCCACCGTGGTCCAGGTCGAGGCGTCGGTCGCCGACCACGGGGTCGTGTCGTTGAGGTATGGACGCCAGGTGAGGCCGCCACTCCGAAGCCGCGATTCACTCCAGCGGGCCGCGGACAACTCGATCCCGGCGGAGAAGCGATGGATGGCGCTGCCTTGGCTGATCGTTCGCCTCAGCATCGCCGTGAGCGAGTGGCTCGCCGGAGCGGCACGCTCCTCGAACTCCGGGTTCTGGTATCGGGGGAGGTCGCCGACCGTCAGCACCTGGATCGACGGGACCGCGGAGCCGCTCGCACCGCTCGAGGACTCGACCGCGTCGAACCCCGCCGCTCGCAACTCCAGGGTCGTCGCGTCACCCAGCGGGCGGTACCAGCGCGCGTGATACCAGAGCGCGCTCGCTGATCCATCGGGAAGGGCCGTGCGGTCGTCGAGCCCGTTGATCCCGGCGTCACTCGTCCCTCTGGTACTTCCGCCGAGTGTGAGATCGGCCCGCGCGCCGGCGGCGAGGTCCCAGGAGAGCTTGCCGATCGCGCGCAGCGTGCGCTCGCGCTCCCGCAGCCCGAGGAAGTCCGATGGCGCCGGCGTCCCGAGCGCAGGGGAGCGACGCGCACTCTCGACGAACTGCGCGCCAGCGAAGTAGAACACCTTTCCGGGGGCGAGCGCTCCCGATGCCTCGCCACTGAACTCCGTGCGGCCCGCCGGCTCGGAGCCGATCTCGTTCGCGCCGAAACTCGACGCCGTGAGACGCTCCGACTCGTAGTAGCTTCGAACGGTACGCGTACGCGCTTGGCCGCCACGACGCGTCATCGCATCGATCACGCCACCCTGGAAGTTGCCGTACTCCGCACCGGCGCCGAGTCCGCGGATCTCGACGCCCTCGACCCACTCGCGCGGGAGGCGGAGGAAGTCCCCACCCCGCCCCGGATGGTTCATCGAGATGCCGTCGATCCGGAAATCGTTCGTCGCCGCGCCGGCGCCGCCCCAGAGGCGTCCATCCTTCGCGCCCGGCACCAGCGCGACCACGGCGCTCGCGTCGCGCGCGGTCGGGAGCAGGAGCGCCGTCTCGGTGGTGATGCGCCGGGTCGACTGGGGGTCGAGCGTCTCGACCGAGACCGGTGAGCGGAGCACGACGACGGTGGAGAGCGCGGTCGCCGTCGGCGCCAGCACGACCCGCACGCGCACGGTGTCGGCGCCGACCACGCGGAGTCCGCCCAGGGTCGCGGGTCGGAAGCCGAGCTGGCGGACGACGAGGGAGAAGACGTCGGGACGCAGCGAGAGATGGAAGGCACCGCGCGAGTCGGTCGTCGCCTCGGCGGTCACCGCCGTGTCACGCGCCGCGCGCAGCGAGACGAGGGCTCCCGCCACCGGCTGCCCCGCACTCGAGACCACCGTGCCGGCAATGGTGCCGCGCAGCGGAGTCTGCGCGGCAACGGTGGTCGAAAACGCGATGGTCGAAAACGCGATGAGGAGTAGGGTCGGTCGTCGCATCGAGGGGATCGAGGCTCGCCCGAGTTTAGCCTCCGGTCGCGTCCGAGGATACATTCTGCCAACTCAAACGGGACCACCCGATGCGTACGATCCTCCGGCTGGCCGCGCTCGCGGCCCTCGTCTCCGCCCCTGACCTCCGCGCCCAGGCGTACGACGTCATCATCGAGAACGGCCGGATCGTCGACGGCACCGGCGCGGCCTGGTACTACGGCGACCTCGCGATCAAGGGGGACCGGATCTCGGCGATCGGCCCGCGGGGCGCCTTCCGCGGAATGACCGCCACCACGCGCGTCAACGCCAACGGATTGGTCGTGTCGCCCGGCTTCATCGACATCCAGGCGCATTCGATCTACCACTACATGGTCGGGAATGGGCGCGCCCTCTCGATGGTCACGCAGGGAATCACGACGGCGATCCACGGCGAGGGCGAGTCCACCGGACCGGTGAACGCGAACATCCTCGCGACCGCCTCCGATCCCACCACTCGCCAGATGCTCACGCGGTTCACCGGCCCGCGGGGCTTCAGCGATTGGCTCGAGTTCATGGTCGGACGCGGCACGTCGCAGAACGTCGGCTCATTCCTCGGCGACGGGACGGTCCGGGTCTATGCGAAAGGGAGCGAGGAGGGAGCGCTCACCGCCGCCGAGCTCGACACGATGCGGGCGATGGTGCGGCGCGGGATGGAGGACGGCGCCTTCGGCATCGCGAGCGCCTTGATCTACCCACCGAACACCTACGCCAGCACCACCGAACTGATCGAAGCCGCGAAGGCGATGGCCCCGTACGGCGGCGTGTACATCACGCATATGCGCAGCGAGGGGGACAAGTTCCTCGAGGCGATGGATGAGGCGATCCGGATCGGCCGCGAGGGAGGCGTGCCGGTCGAGATCTTCCATCTGAAGGCGAGCGGTCCGCGCAACTGGCCCAAGATGCCGCTCGCGATCGCGAAGATCGACTCGGCGCGCGCGGCAGGGCAGGATGTGCAGGCGAACATGTACCTCTATCCGGCCGGCGGGAACTCCTTCGCGTCGTGCATCCCCCCCAAGTACGCCGCGGGTGGACGACTGATGGAGAATCTCCGGAACCCGGCGCTCCGGCGGACGATGGTGACGGAGATGCACGCGCGCGACGCTGGGTACGAGAACCTCTGCGAGATCGCCGGACCCGAGAACGTGATGGTGATCGGCTTCAAGAAGCCGGAGTACCTCCAGTTCGAGGGCAAGCGCCTCTCCGAGATCGCCGCCGCGCTCAAGAAGGACTGGGCGGAGACGATCATCGACCTCAACGTCGAGGAGCGACTCGGGCTCGGTGAACTCCTCTTCCTGATGAGCGAGGAGAACATCCGGCTCCAACTGCAGCAGCCCTGGATCAAGTTTGGCACCGACGCGGGGTCGCAGGATCCGGCGACGGCGCGTGGTGGTGCGCACCCGCGCGCGTACGGGAACTTCCCGCGCCTCTTCGCCCGCTACGTGCGCGAACAGAAGGTGCTCACCCTCGAGGACGCGGTGAGGAAGGCCTCCTCCTCGGTGGCCACGCGCCTCTCGCTCACCGACCGCGGGGTGCTCAAGGTCGGGCTCAAGGCCGACGTGATCGTCTTCGACCCCGCCACGATCACGGACAACGCGACGTTCGAGAAGCCGCACCAGCTCTCGACCGGGGTGCGCGATGTGTTCGTGAATGGGGTCGCGGTGGTGCGGGACGGGCAGCACACGGGGGCGAAGCCGGGGGTCGTGGTCAGGGGGCCCGGGTACCGGCCCTAGGAGTCGCGCGCCCGCCCGTCCGTCCGCAGGAGCAGCACCGCGAGCGCCAGCGGCGCCGCGTAGCTTCCCGCGCGCTCAACGAACTCCCAGATCGGCGCGCCGCTCACGACGAAGAGCCACTCCGTCGCGAGCTTCCAGATCCCGACGAAGAGCAGCACACCCGCGATCGGCCTGAGAGCGATCGTCGCGGCGAGCGCGAGCTCGAACCAGCCGACGATCGCGGTCGTGGCCGCCGGGAGGCCGATCGAGGCGTAGTGCGCGGTGAGCATCGGCTTGCCGATGAGTGCGCCGAGGGCACCGTGCCCGACGAGCAGAAGGACGGTCGTCCACTTGAGCGCAGTGCGTACGCGAGCCATCGCCGCCGCGTCGGTCGCTGGACCGTCGAGTGACTGCCACAACCCGCCGAGTGACCGTGGCATTGCCGTCAGCAGCAGCAGGGCCAGCGGCACGCCGTAGTTGCCGGCGCGCTCGAGCGTCTCGAACACGCTCTCCCCGCTCAGCGGTCGGAGCAACGCCGTCCACGTGGCCCAGATGGCCATATAGACGAGCGGCAGTCCACGCGGCGCGAAGAGCACCGCCATCCCGGCAAGCACATCCACCGCGCCGACGAGCGGCATCAGGCGCCAGGCCCAGGCCTCCGGGATCCCGATGACGCCGAAATACGGCAACCACGCGGCCTTGGTGATGAATCCGAACGCCCCGTGACCGATGAAACACGCCGCCGCGCCGACGCGCAGGATCCAGTACGCGGTCTCGGGGCTGGTGACGACGACGCGGGGAACAGCAGCGGTGGTAGAAGCGTGGGACATCGCATCCTCAAGTGTGGATGCGGGGAGAGTGCGCCTCAGCGCGCCCTCACTCAATCAGCGGGGCCACCAGCGGTCACCTCGTGTTCCGCGCGGGCGCCACGTGGCTCGTGACGGAGCAGTTCCACCACCTCACGCGCCTTGCGGCGACTGATCGGGAGCCGCGTCCCATCCGAGAGTTCGACCTCGAGCCCAGGACCTTTGCCCCGCTTGAGCGCACGCACGTGGGCGAGGTTGATCCCGGCAGAGCGATGGATGCGCACGAACTGACCGGCCCCGAGCCGCGACAGTATCTGGACCAGCGACTCGCGCAACACGTGGCGACGGCCACCGGCGTGGACGACGACATAGGCGCCATCGGCTTCGACCCACCGCACGTCGCTCAGATCCACCGCCGCGCCGCCGTGCCGACTGCCGAGGAGGATTCGCGGCGTCGACTTCCCGTCGAGCGAACGCCGCAGCCGGTCGAGTGCCGCGTTGAAGCGCGCCTGCGTCACCGGCTTCACGAGATAGTCGCTCGCCGCCACGTCGAACGCCCGCGCCGCGTAGTCGGCGTGTGCGGTCACGAAGACCACGTGCCGCACGTGGGCGCTGATCTCGGCCTGCGCCTCGAACCCGTCGCGATGCGGCATCCGCACGTCGAGAAAGACGACGTCGGGACGCAGCTCGCGCACGACGTCGGCGACCTGCCGGGCGTCGGCGCACTCCCCGATCACGTCGAAGTCCGGCGCCACACTCAGGAGTTGGCGCATCCGCTGCCGCGCGAGCGCCTCGTCATCGACGAGGAGCACACCGTGTCGGTGGATCATGAGGTAGCCTCGGCGAAGTCGGAACGCGCACGTTCCGACGACGGCTCCGCGCGGCGCGGGAAGCGAGGGAGGAGGATCCGGACGATCGCGCCTCCGCCGTCTCGCGGCAGGAGGCTCAGGGTCGCCTTCTCGCCATAGCAGGTCTCGAGTCTCGCTCGGGTGAGCGCCAGACCAACGCCCTGCCGCGCGGCCGGCTCCGCGATGGTCTCGAGGTCCGCGCCGTCGTTCTCGACGCGGAGCTCCACGCCGGTCGCGGTCTCCGTCGCGCTGAGTGAGACGCGCAGCACCTCCTGCCCCGTATCCAGCCCGTGGATCACCGCGTTCTCGACGATCGGCTGCAGCAGCAGCACCGGCACGAGATAATCAGCGACCGCCGGAGCGACCCTGAGTTCGTAGTGCAGCCGCTCCCCGAATCGCATCGCCTGCAGCGCGAGATACCGATCCGCGAGCGCCACCTCCTCCTCGATCGTGATCTCCTCGCGCCCATCGTCGCGGAGCGAGGCGTGCAGCAGTTCGCCGAGCTGTTCGATCGCCGCGACGGCGCGGGTCGGCTGCAGCGCCGAGACGAGCGCCGAGATGCCGTTGAGCGTGTTGTAGAGGAAGTGCGGCTGCAGCTGCGCGCGGAGTGACGCCACACGCGCGGCCTGCAGCTGTGCCTCGAGTTGCGATGCGCGCAGGGTGCGTCGCTGCCGTTCGCGCGCCTCGTTCAGCCCCCAGGCGGCGACGAGCACCGCGCCGTACGCGAGGATCATCGTGGGCAGCGTCCCGTACCAGTTGCGCTGCAGGCGGGCCCACCAGGTGAAGACCATCGCGATCTCGTGACTCGTGAACCCCATCGCCCACACGCTGACGATCGCCTGGCTCAGCGAGAGGCCAACGAAGAGGGCGAGGTGCACGCCGACCACGCGAGCGCGGAACGGAACCAGCGGCATCCGTAGCGCGAGATGGAACACGAAAGGGAGGACGATCGCGAGGTGGATCCATCGCGGCGTCGTCGCCGCGACCACGACGGTCCAGTCGAGCGGGATGCCGTGCGCGGCCGAGACGGTGCCCGCCTCGAGCGCCCCGATCGCGCCCAACGCGAGACAGACGCAGACGATCGCGAGGGTCGCCATCGCCGACGGCGACCCTCGTTCCACACCCTCCAGCGACGTCACCTGCGACCTCCGTCGGTCAGGGATGGCCCCCGGCCTGTCCGAACATGAAACTGACCGAGGCGAGACGACCGGCCTGATCGCTCGACGGCTTGAAGGTGACGCGGACCATCCCGGTCTTCGCGTGCGCCTGAACGATCAGCGACCCGCCCTCCGAGGGCTCGGTGCCGGCGAACATCAATGGACCGAGGTCCTCGAACAGCTTCCCGAAGGATTGGACACGGTCGGCGGTCGGACGGTTTGCGTCGATCGCCAGCGACTTGTCGATGAATGCCGCCATCTGCACAGCGTCGCCGGTGTTGAAGGCGCGCAAGTACGCCTCGGCGAGGCGCCCGAGCGGGGTCGCGGGGAGGGCGACGCCGCTGCTGCCGTGTGCTGCTGGCGCCGCCGCGGGCACGGGTGCGGGCGCGTCGGCCGTCGCCGCCGCGCCGAGCGTGGTCCAGTCGGCCAAGGTGATCCGCCCCGCGATCTCGACCTTCCCCGCGCTGTTCAGTCGGACGACCACTGCCTCGCTCTCACCGATCTCGCCCGGACGGATCCCCGGCACGTGCGTCTCGATCACGAAGTGGTGCGTCACGAGCAAGCGGTTCGTGCCGGCCCGCGGCGCCGCGGTGACGAGCGCAGCCTGCTCCGCCGTCGAGGGGAAGGAGCGCAAAGCAATGGTGGTGGTCGGCGTGCCGGCAGCGTACTCGGCCGTCTCCTTCGTGCGGAAGAGCGGGCTCGACACGATCTCGCTGAAAGTGATCCCGTACTTCTTGAACACGACGCCCATCAGTCGCGCGTCGGCGACACCGACGTCGTTGAGATTGCGCTGTTTGAACCGCTCGGTCGGGATGTAGCTCGGATCCTCCATCACCGTCCGATCGGTCCTGGCGTGCCGGAGGATGATCGTATAGCCGCCGCCGCGAAGGGCCGACATCAGGTCCTCGCGGCGGAGCTCCGCGGAGTCGACCGTCGCGGTCGCGAGACTCGCGACGAGGGTGAGCGTGGAGACCAGAGGCAACATCGAGTGACTCCTTGGCAACGGTGGTGGCAGGGGCGTGTACCACACCCTGCCACCACCCTCCGGGAGTCTCCACGACCCCCGTGTCCAAAGGTCACTCTGGGTTGTGAACGGTCGACCGAGCGACCGTCGCTACGCCTTGGCTCCCGTCTTGTCGTACACCACGCCGGCCACCGTGCCCATGATCACCGTCCAGACCACGCCGAACGCCACCCACATCCAGCTGTTGGCGTACGAGAAGTCCTTGATGACGAGGCCCATCGTGAGCCAGAGTGGGAAGTTGATCAGGATGCCCGCGCTGAGACCGTACTCGGCACCGCCCTTGGCCCCCGGACCGAACGCCGCCCGGACTTTGTCGAAGAACCAGACGAGGACGAGCGTCGCCACGAAGTCGTTGATCACGAGCCAGTGTATCGGCATCGCGGCCATCTCCTCCATGAACGCGGGCTGCGGTCCCAGCGCCGGAAAGAGGTAAGTGTTCGTCAGGAAGTCGTAGATGTTCGCGACGACACCAACGGCGAGCCCGGTCTTCAGGATTCGTCCGGTCTGCATGAAGGACCTCCAAAGGGGTCGGATGGAGAACGTTGGAGCGGGCAAAGCGTAGCTCCCGCCGGCCGCAGACGGAAGCAGGAGCGCGGTGCGCCAACGCGCCGCGCGCGATACGTTCTCCCGGGACCCTTCGCCGAGACATTCGATGCCCCGTCGCACCTCATTCGCTGTCCTTGCGGCGACCCTCTGCGTCGCGGGCACCACCCGCATCGGAGCGCAAGCGCAGCCGGTACCCGTCACCAACGCCAAGCCCGGTTGGCAATGGACCATGGACAGCGTGAGGACGGTGGTGCACGCCGTCCGCGCCGGCCGATCGCTCCAGCCCAAGGCCTGGCCTGACGCGGCCCGCGTCGCGGTACTCCTCTCCTTCGATGTGGATAACGAAACGATCGCGATCCGCTACGGGGAGCCGACCGTCGGTTCGCTCTCGCAGATGCAGTACGGCGCCCGGGTCGGACTGCCGCGGATTCTGCGCCTGCTCGACACGCAGCGGATCCCGGCGACCTTCTTCATCCCCTCGGTGAGTCTCGCGATCACCCCCGAGATGGCGACCTGGATCAAGGCAAGCGGACGCCACGAGTTCGGCGTGCACGGGTGGATCCACGAGCTCAACGTGACGCTTCCCGACTCGATCGAGCGAATGCTCCTCGTGCGCGCCGTAGGTGAGCTCACGCAGCTGACCGGCACCCGCCCCACCGGATATCGCGCGCCGAGCTGGAACTTCAGTCCGAACACCCTCACGATCCTCCGCGACTTGGGCTTCCGCTATGAGAGTTCGCTGATGGCCGACGACGCTCCCTACGAGTTGCTGCAGGAGGGTCGCCCCACCGGACTCGTCGAACTCCCGGTGGAGTGGATCCTCGACGATGCGCCGCTCTTCGACCCTCGCGGCGAGCGGTATATGAACCCTCGCGACGTCGCCAAGGTCTGGATCGATGAGTTCGACAAGGCGTACGATGAAGGGTCGATGTTCGTACTCACGATGCACCCGCACGTGATCGGCCACCGGTCGCGGCTCGTCGCGCTGGAGCTCGTCATCGCGCACATCAAGTCGAAGGACCCTCGCACCGTCTGGTGGGCCACGCACGGCGAGGCAGCGGAGTATGTGCGGCACGAGGCGAGGCTGGGGGAGCCGCGCCCCCGATGAATAGTCTCGTGCAGGGACTGCACCACGTCACGGCGACCGTCAGCGACGCGCAGGCGGACCTCGACTTCTACGTCGGGCTCCTCGGCCAGCGCCTCGTCAAGAAGACTGTCAACTTCGACAACCCCGGCGTCTACCACTTCTACTACGGGAACGAAGCAGGGGAACCGGGGACGATCATGACAACCTTCCCCTACGCGGGGATGGGCGTGCGGATCGGGAGCAATGGCGCAGGGCAGATCGACGTGACCTCGTTCAGCGCACCGGCGGCGGCGATGGACTTCTGGCGCGCGCGACTGGGTGCCGCAGGCGTGCGCTACAGCGGCGATCCGACGCCGTTCGGCGAGGACGCGCTCCACTTCGACGATCCCTCGGGGCTGCACATCCGGATCGTCGGTGTCGACGCGGACGTACGCGAGCCCTGGACGCGCCCCGACATCAGCACCGCGCACGCGATCCGCGGCATCCATAGCGTGGCGATGCACGTGCGGCAGCCGGCGGTGAGCGGCGCGTTGCTCACGCGGATGATGGACGCCTCACTGGCGGGCGAGGCTGAGGGGATCACGCGGTACGCGATGGGCGACGCTGCGCCCGGCCGGATCGTCGAGGTCGTGAACGCCGGCGACGCCGACCCCGCGGTCAACGGGCTCGGGACCGTACACCACGTCGCCTTCGCCGTCGCCACGGCGGATGACCAACTCCGGATGCAGAAGGAGCTCCGTGCGCGCGGCCTCAACGTCACTGACGTGATGGACCGTCAGTACTTCACGTCGATCTACTTCCGCGAGCCGAATGGCGTGCTCTTCGAGATCGCGACGCTGCCGCCGGGATTCGCGGTGGACGAACCGCTCGCGTCGCTCGGCCGCGACCTGAAGCTCCCGCCCTGGGAGGAGCATCGTCGCGCGAAGATCGCGTCGGTCCTGCCGGCGGTGACGTACTGATGGGCGCGCTCCCTCCGCACGCCGGGGAGCCCGTGGTTGCTGCGGGGGCGCCTCTCGCGCAGGCGCGCGCGGTAGTGATCGCGGTGCACGGTCGCGGTGCAGGGCCGCGTGACATCTTGAGCCTCGCGCCGATGCTTGCGACGCCCGGCGTCGCGTTCCTCGCGCCCGGAGCGAGCGGCGGCACCTGGTATCCGCTCAGCTTCCTCTCACCGATCGCGCAGAACGAGCCCGGGATCACATCGGGCATCAGCGTCATCCACGCGCTGATCGACGAGGTCGTCGCCGCCGGGGTCCCGACCGAGCGGATCGTCCTGCTGGGGTTCTCGCAAGGGGCGTGTCTCGCGAGCACGGCGGCCCAGCGACGGCCGGCGCGCTATGGCGGCGTGCTCGTCTTCTCGGGCGGACTCATCGGCCCGCCGGGCACCGTGTGGAGCGCCGACGGGAGTTTCGAGGGCACGCCGGTCTTCCTCGGCTGCAGCGACCGCGACCCGCACATCCCCGAGCCGCGGGTGCGGGAGAGTGCCGCGCACTTCGAGCAGATGGGAGCGGAGGTCACTTGCCGCATCTACGAGGGGATGGGGCACCTCGTGAACGACGACGAGATCGGGTTCGCGAAGGTGTTGCTCGCCGAGCTCATCGCGTCCCCTTCATCCGCTGTTTGACCTCGGCGAGCCAGTTCTGCACGAGCACCGCGCCGGCACTGGCCGACTCCTGCTCCCGGTCCAACGCGGACATGAACAGGAATCGGCGATCGTCGGGACTCACGTCGAACTGCACCAGCATCGGACTGGTCGAGTGCGGCGCGAGGGCGAGGCCCTCAAGTCGGAAGAGCCGTCGGCGAGGCCCGAACACCGGGCTCGTCGTGAACGTCACCGGCACGGCGAGGAGTCCATCGTTCAGGTCACGGAAGAAGAGCTCCCGGCCGCTCCGGGCCCAGCGCGGGGATCGGCCGCCCTCGAGTGAGACTTGCCATCGACCGGTGGTCACGGCCGGGAAAGGCACGACGTACACCTCCCAGCGCTCTGACTCAGTGGACGCGTACGCCAGCCACTTCCCGTCAGGAGAAAGGCTGATCGCGACTTCCTCGCTCCGGTCGCTGGCGAGGAGCGGCACGAAGGAATCGGCGGCGGCATCGCCGGCGCGGCGCGCGAGATAGATGTCCCGCGTCGGCGGCGCCCCGTACCGCACCAGGAGTCGCGTGGTGTCGCGCAGCAGCACGAACTCGGAGATGTCGCGCACGCTCCGCAGCACCGTCTGCGCCGAATCCGACCCGTCGATCCGACGTCGCTTGACCTCGAACCCACCGCCGAACTTGGCCGGCACTTCGACGTAGAATACCGACGCGCCGTCGGCTGACCATTGAGGGATCCGCGCCCTCCCGTCGAACGTCAGCCGGGTCACGCCGCCATTTGGGACGAGGTCCCGGAGCCAGAGGTCGCTCGCATCCCCGGAGGAGATGGCGATGGCCAGACGATTGCCGTCGGGAGAGAGCGCCGCTCCGCGAGCATTCGCGAAGGACCACGCGGAGTCCACCGACGCGACCGTTCCGTCCCTGCTGATCCAGACGGCGTGGGCACGACCCGACTCGCGAGCTGGTGCGAAGAGCAAGGTCCCGTTATCCGACACAGCGACCGCGATATTCTCACCCCCGGCTCGCTGGACGCCTTCGAGGACGGGGGTCGGCGGCGCGCGGAAGGCCAGGCGTCGTTCGTCGAACAGTGCGGCGAGGACGCTCCCGGCCCGCTGGTCGGCGAGGACGACGACGCCGCCATCCAGGTGCCAGACTCTGTGAGCGCGTGATCCAAGGTCTTCGCGCCTCCCCGTGGCGAGGTCGACCGCCCAGAGTTGGGCTTCTACGCAGTTGGAGGCGCAGGTGACGAGCAGTGCGGTGCGACTTCCGGGCACGGCAGCGATGTCAAAGACGTTGTTGGGAAGCGAGTCTCGCGGGATCACCGTCCGCACCGGACCGCCATCTTCATTCACGGCCATCAGCCCGGACTGCGGTCCGCTGAACAGCACGGTCCCGTCGTCGAGCCAGGCGAGCTGGGCATTCCCCGAGGGTGCGCCATCGGCGATCGTCAGGACGTCACCACCACTGCGGCGAACTTTCCGTACGCGGCCACCGGCGACGAAGGCGATCCACTCGCCATCGGTCGAGAATGTCGGCGACCGGCCACCCCCCGTTCCGGCCAGCGGCTCCGCGGTCGCCCGCTCGGTCGTCTTGAGCCACACCATTGGCTCACCTCCGCTGACTTGCGCGAACGCGATGGAACGGCCGTCCGGTGACAGCGCGACGCTTCGAAAGTCCGGACCCGCGCCGGATCCCCGATCGAACAATGACAGCTGATACCGAGCCGGGGCAGTCACAGGGGGCGGACGCATCCATCCCCAGGCCGCCGCCGCGATGGCGAACAGTGCGACGATGGCCACTCCCGCGAACGCGCCGCGAGAGACCACCCCCGTTCCGCCAAGGATCGCGCCCGCGTGCGCTGGAGTCACCTCGATCCGGAAGGCCCGGTTCGCGAGCGCGTCCGCGAAGTCCTTCGCACTCGCGAAGCGATCCGCCGGCACTTTCTCAAGCGCCTTTGCCAGAGCGCTCGCGACGTTCGGCGGCACCGACTTCCGGAGTTTCGTCACCATCTGCGCCGGCTCGGCGATGATCTTCATGATGATCGCCTGCGCCGAGCCCCCACTGTGCGGTGGCTCGCCAGCCAGCATCTCGTAGAGCACTGACGCGAGCGAGTACACGTCGGACCGCGCCGTGATCTCCTTCTCGGCGGTCGCCTGCTCGGGCGACATATAGTGCGGCGTCCCGAGACTTAGGCCCGTTTCTGTCATCCGACCACCCGCCGCGGCCGAGACGGCCAGGGCGATACCGAAGTCGGCGACCATCGGGCGGCCATCGTGCAGGAGGATGTTCTCCGGTTTGATGTCCCGGTGGATCACGCCGTGGCGGTGCGCGTAGTCCAGGGCGTCCGCCACTTCGGTCGCGATCTTCACCGCCTCGTCCACGCCGAGCTGCGTCTCGCGGTTCAGCTTGTCGCGGAGCGACTCACCCTCGATGAAGGGCATGACGTAGACGAGGAACCCGTCCGCGGTGCCCGAATCGAACAGGGGTAAGATGTGCGGATGCGAGAGCGACGCTGTCGTCGTGATCTCCTGCACGAACCGCTCGGCGCCGAGCACCGCCGCGAGTTCCGGCTTCAGGACCTTGACCGCGACCTTGCGCTTGTGCTTCAGGTCCTCGGCGAGGTAGACGGTCGCCATGCCGCCGGCACCGAGATGTCGCTCGATGCGGTAGCGGTCGGCGAGCGCGGTCGAGAGCCGTTCGGTGATCGCGCTCAAGGCTTCGGCGCCAGCCGCTTGAGCTCGCTGAACCAGTTCTGGATGACGAGGTACCGGTCGGTGACGGGCGCGGCCGCACCGGTGGCGGACGCTGGGGCGGCCCCCTCCGTCACAGCGACGATGAACCGCTTCCCGTCCGGATGCAGGTCCCAGTTCTGGATCCCGCTCGCGTCGAGCGTCGCCACCACTTCGGGTGCGTGCACGATGACGTTCGGGGACCTGTCGATCCGCGCCCGGAAGAGCGAGTCCAGCGGAACGCCCGCTCGCCAGAAGTAGACGGCGCGTCCGTCCGGGGCCCAGCGCGGCGCGGTTCCTCCGTGCGGCGAAACCTTCCACTTCCCCTGCGGCACCGGGAAGTCGCGGATCCAGATCTCCTCGCCGCCAGACTCGGACGCGGCGAACGCAGCGAGCTTCCCGTCCGATGACACCTGAAGGTCGATCTCATTCCACGGCGCCGTGAGGTAGGCCTTCGCCTTCCCACTGTCCGCGACCGACATCGTGAAAAGGTCGCTGCTGCCGCCGGTCCCGGAGAAGAAAGTGATCGTCCCGTCCTGGAGCCAGGCTGAGGGCTGTTGGTTCGCGGGCTGCGTCAGCAGCGCCCTTTCCGGACCGCTGTTGTCGGCCGGCTTGACGAAGAGGTCCTCGCCGGACCCCGTCACGCTCTTGTTGAAGAGGATCTGCTTCCCGTCCGGGGACCAGATCGGGCGGTCGTTGTCGCCATCGAACGTGATCTGCGTGTGTGTGCCGCTGACCAGATCGAACGTGAAGAGGTCGGTCTCTCCATTGCGGACCGTCGAGAAGGTCTCGAAGGCGACCGAGCGCCCATCGGGCGAGAAGCGTGGCTGCTGTCGACGCGCCGCCGGAAGCCGCAGCGTGTCGGTGCCGCCCGCAGGATCGATGATCAGGAGTCGATTGGTCCCGCCGATGATCCCTCCGGTCCCCACCCCTTCGTGGTGGACGAGCACGCCGTTCCGCGACAGCGAATACCCACGGGCGAGTGGCGCGGCCGCGACCCGGTCGAGCACCCGGACGGGCGCGCCGCTGACGCGACGCTTGCCGATGTCGGCCGTCACAGCGAAGAGACCGGCGTCCTCGGCGATGTAGAGCAGATGTCCTGTCTCGACGTAGACCGCGTGGCGCGCATTCGGGACGAGGAGGTACGCCGAGTCGGAGGCGAAGTCGTAGAGCGACAGGTTGTTGCCCTGGCCGCTGAGCACGCCGGAGCCATCGGGCAGCAGGAAGGGCGTCGTCCCTCCGACCTTCGGCAATGGAACAGGGGCGCCACCGGAAGCGGCGACGCGATGCAGGCCCGTCGGTCCGCTGAAGACGATTTCGTTCGCCGTGCCCCAGTGGGGCATGTAGGGATCGATCGCTCCGGCGGGAACGATCGTCGTCACACCTCCGCCTGAGACGGAGACCTTCACGAGCGACCGGTCGCTCACGCGCCGAAAGACGATCCACTGGTTGTCGGGCGAGAAGGCCGGGTACATCCCAGTCTCGGTGCCGGGGACCTTTCGGAAATCGGCCTCGCCGTCGAGGTGGCGCAGGAAGATCGCCTGCTCGGTGCCGAGTGTCCCTCCAAAGGCGATCATCTTCCCGTTGGGGGACACGGCGACGTCGGACCCGTCGGCCGGGGTGACCGCGCCGGTCGAGAGGTCCAGCCGCGTCAGCGGCAGCGTCGGCGTTGGACGCGTCCATCCGTACGCGGCCGCCACGATGGCGAACACTGCCACCGACCAGCCGGCGATCGCCGCGCGTCGCCCGCCCCTCGAACCGCTCGCGGCTGGCGGGAGCGCGACCGGCTGCACGCCACGCATCGTCGCGCGCGTGCTGTAGGTGAAGCCTTCCGTGACGAGCGCCTCGCCGAAGGCCTTCGCGCTCTCGAAGCGGTCGGCAGGGAGCTTCTCGAGCGCCTTCGCGAGCGCCGCCACCACGTGCGGTGGCACGGTGGAGCGCGTCTCACTCACCAGCCGCGGCGTGTCGGTGAGGATCCGCATCAGGATCGCCTGCGGCGACGGCCCGGTGTGCGGCGGGTCGCCGGCGAGCATCTCGTAGAGCACGCAGGCGAGACTGTAGATGTCGCTCCGTGCCGAGAGATCGCGATCGGCCGTCGCCTGCTCGGGGCTCATGTAGTGCGGAGTGCCGAGCGAGAGGCCCGTCTCGGTCATCCGCCCCTTCCCCGCCGCGCTCACCGCGAGCGCGATGCCGAAGTCCGCCACCACCGGCCGCCCATCGTGCACGAGGATGTTCTCGGGCTTGATGTCGCGGTGGATCACGCCGTGTCGATGCGCGTAGTCGAGCGCGTCGGCCACGTCGCGGATCAGGCGGACCGACTCGTCGACGCCGAGCTGCCGTTCGCGCTGGAGCTTGCCGCGCAGCGTCTCGCCCTCGACGTACGGCATCACGTAGTAGAGGAACGAGTCCGCGCTCCCCGAATCGAAGAGCGGGAGGATGTGCGGATGCTGCAGGTTCGCCGTGGTCTTGATCTCGCTCAAGAACCGCTCGGCGCCGATCACCGCGGCGAGCTCGGGGCGCAGCACCTTGAGCGCGACCTTGCGATCGTGTTTCAAGTCATGAGCGAGATAGACAGTCGCCATCCCGCCCGCACCGAGCTCGCGTTCGATGCGATAGCGGTCGGCGAGGGCAGCGACGAGGCGTTCCGCGATCTCGCTCACCGCGGTCTCGTCGGCTGGTTGTCGAACCAGTTGAGCAGCATGATCACCTCCTGTCCACTTCGCGCGGGCGGCAGGAGCATCAGGAAGGTCCGGCCGTCGCGCGTGACGTCGTACGAGGGGAAGTTCGGGCCGAAGACGGCGTTCACCTTGAAGAGTTCACGAACCGCACCGGGTGCGAAGGTCGACCCCGCCTTCACGCTCGCGGTCATCATCGACTCACCGTTCCGGAAGAAGATCTCGCCGCCGCTCGCCGACCAGCGCGGCTCGAAGCCACCATTCTTCGAGATCTGCCACTTGCCCCCCGGTCCCGGCATCGGACGCACGTACACCTCCGTGCGGCCGGTCTCGTCGCTGACGTACGCCAACCAGCGACCATCGGGAGAGAGCGTCGGCGAGTGGTTCTGGAAGCCACTCTCGACCAAGGTGCGCTTGGTCCGCGCCGAGTCGAGCGAGACCAGGGCGATGGTGCGTCGGGACGACTGGCCCCCGTCGCGGATCACGAGGGAACGACCGTCGGGCGTGAAGTCGCCGGCGAACTGGTCGTCGGGACCGCCCACCAGCGCCTCAGCTGCGGCGCTCCCGTCCGACGGGATCCACGCGAGGTCCTGCGAGTCGCCCGCACGGGAGTAGGCGATGCGACGGCCGTCGTGTGTCCAGATCGGACGGCTGCCGTTGCCATCGAACGTCACGCGGGTGAGCGTCTTCGCCGTCCGGTCGAAGACCCAGCTGTCGGTGGCCCCCGCCTCGGTCACCGACAGCGCGATCCGCCGCCCGTCGGGGGAGAGACGCAGCGTCCCGTAGTAGCGCTCGGGCGCGCCAGCATCGCGTCTGGTCCCGTCCCTCGTGATCTCGACGAGCGAGAAGAAGTTGGCCGCCCCGCTCGCATAGGCGATCGTCCCGCTCCGCGAGACTGCGAGCTTGCCGGCTCGGCTCGCGGGGCCCATCTGCACGTTTCCCGCGATCGGCGCCGCATCCCCGAGCAACTCGAGTCGCCGCGCGTCGAAGGGCACCGACATCAGTGTACCGGCGGTCACGACACCGGCGGAGCCCACCAACCCGATGAGCGAGAGCGTGATGTGACCCCGCTCGACATAGTGAGGGTTCCCGCCCAGTACGTCGTACCTTCGGACCTTTTGCGTCGCCATCGTGATCGATGCGAGTCGGTCCACGCCGCTGTCGAGTGTTGCGAAGATCGCCGCTCGGCCGCCAGGGAGGAACTCCGGCCAGCGATACGTAATTCGTGATCCTGAGTCGGGTGCCGCGACGAGGGATGGTTGACCGCCCGCCGCCGGAACGACGTGGAGTCCGCGATCGTCGGCGAAGAGGATCGCGCCCTGCTCACTCCACGTCCCGCCGTAGAAGGGCGTCGGCACATCGCAGATCGCCAGCGCAGGCCCGCCCGCCACCGCGACCTTCATCAGCTTGTTCGCTGCGACGAAGGCGATGTTCTGCCCATCCGCCGAGAAGAACGGGCTGATGCCATTCTCGGTCCCGGGGATCGGGACGGCTTCGACCGCGTCGAGCAGTCGCGTGAAGAGTCTCGGGCCACCCGCAGTCGCGCCGACGAAGACGAGCCGTGACCCGTCCGGGGAGAGCGCCATCGCCTGCCAGGCTTGCCCCGTGATCACCTCCGGCTGCAGACTCAACGAGAAGCGCCCGATCGGCGGCACCTTCGCGGGAGGTCGCGACCGATCCAGTGCGAAGAGCGCGATCGCGGCCAGGGCAATCACCCACGGGGCTGCACGCGCGACCTGCTGGCGCCACGTTCTCGCTTCCCGCGGGCTCGACTCCCCTCGGGCCGAGCCCACGCGCGTCGCCGATGTCGGCAGCGCGAAGTCACTCTTCCCGAGTGCCTCGGCGAACTCCTTCGCACTCGCGAACCGGTCCGCCGGCAGCTTCGCCATCGCCGTCAGCACCGCCGCTTCGACATTCGGCGGAATCGTTCGCCGCTGCGCGGTGAGCGATCGCGGCTCCTCCGTCAGCACTCGCCCGATGATCGCCTGTGCATTCGCTCCGGTGAACGGCGGCTCAGCGGTCAGCATCTCGTACAGCACGCACCCGAGCGCGTAGATGTCGGTCTTGGGGGTGATCTCGCGCTCCCCCATCGCCTGCTCGGGACTCATGTAGTGCGGCGTGCCGAGCGACATCCCCGTCTCGGTCATCCGCGAGCCACCCTCGCTGCGGCTGGCCGCTAGCGCGATTCCGAAGTCGGCGACGACGGCGTGGCCGCCGTGCAGCAGGATGTTCTCGGGCTTGATGTCGCGGTGGACGATACCGTGCTGGTGCGCGTACTCGAGCGCGTCCGCCACCTCGCGCGCGATCCGCAGCGCCTCCTCCACCGGCAACTGATGGTCCCGCTTGAGCCGATCGCGGAGTGATTCTCCCTCGACGTACGGCATCACGTAGAAGACGTTGCCGTCTGCTTCGCCCGAGTCGAAGAGGCCGAGGATGTGCGGGTGCTGGAGATTGGCGGTGGTCTTGATCTCGGCGAGGAAGCGCTCCGCGCCGAGGATCGCGGAGAGTTCGGGTCGCAGGACCTTGAGCGCGACCTTGCGGTCGTGCTTCACGTCGTGCGCGAGATACACGGTCGCCATCCCGCCGGCACCGAGTTCGCGCTCGATGCGGTAGCGGTCGGCGAGGGCTGCTACGAGGCGTTCCCGGGGGTGAGTCACCGGGAGAACCTACGATTGAGCGACGTCCTTAGCGACTCTGCGGCCGCGGCCAGGCGTTGTCGGCCGGGTTGCGGTCGGGGAATCGCTGACCCGGATCGAACAGCACCGACTCCACCGCGCGGCCGCCGAAGTCGAGCACCGCCTCGAAGGTGCGGTTCCCGCCGAACCAGACGTCCACCGGCCAGGTCACGATCGCGGTGAGGCTGTCGGTCATCACGGCGTTCCGCATCGGGCGGATCGTGTTTCCGCTCGCCGCGAGCTTCACCTGCAGCACGACCGGCGAGGGCATCTGCCCGCTCTGCCGCACGTTCACGAAGGTGCGAGGCCCGACGGCGCGCATCCCGGTGATCGAGGCCTCCACCGACTCCGTCCCGAAGAGCCACGCGTTCCAGAACCAGCCGAGGTCGTGCCCGAGTGCGCGGTTCATGAAGAACATCCAATCCCAGGGCGAGGGATGCTTCCACATCCAGGCCACGCCGAACTCCCGATGCGCGCGCTGCACCGCGCTGTCGCCGACGATCCCGCCGAGCATCGAGAGCATCAGGGGTGTCTTGGCATACGTCGTGAATCCGTAGGAGCTCGGGCCCGCGTAGTTCGCGTTCCACATCATCGGCGGCTCACTCTCGTTGCCGGCATTGCGCCCGTACGACTGACCGAGTCCGTCGAGCCGCGGCGCCTGGCCCGCCGCGTCGGCATCGGAGAGGATGTTCATGTACTGGTCGAACCCCTCGTCCATCCAGCCGTACCACGTTTCGTTGTTCGAGACCGTCATCGGCCACCACTGGTGTCCCGTCTCGTGGTCGGCCGCACCCTGATTGGAGTTGATCACCATCGGGTACTCCATTCCCGAGCTCGGCCCATCCTGCAGCGTGAGCTGCGGGAAGGGATAGGGGAACCAGAGCTTGGAGTAGAACTCGAGCGCGTGACGCGCGTACTGTCCGGCGTTCGCGAACTGCGCAGCGCGACCGGGGAGATGCACCATGTGGACCGGCACCGGCCCCTTGGTGGGGATCGTCGCGCGGGTCGCGAGCCAGACGAACTTCTTCGCGGTGGCCCAGGCGAAGTCGTTCACGTTGTCGGCGGCGAAGTGCCAGGTGAGTTCTCTCCCGGCGGCAGTCGCGTTGCCGGGCCCCACTTCGTCCAGCCCGACGATCGTCGTGTTCGCATCGGACTCGAGCACGTGCGAGAGCTGCTCGCGCGCTCGCGGGGTGAGCACCTCCTCGGGATTCTGGAGGACGCCGGTGCCACTCACGATCCAGCCGCCGGGTGCGGTGATCCGCACGTCGTAGCGCCCGAACTCGTTGTAGAACTCGGAGGGGCCGAGGTAGAGCTCGGTGTCCCACCCGCGAAGGTCGTCGTACATCGCGACGCGGGGGAACCACTGCGTCGGCTGGAAGAGGGTGTCGCCCCACCGCTGGGTCATCCGGTGACCGGTGCCGGGGCCGCCGGGCAACTTCGCGTTCCAGTCGAGTTCGATCGTCGCGGTGGCGCGCGGGAGGATCGGCGTCGCGAGGGTGATCCGCGCGAGCGTCGAACGGGGATTGGTGAGCGTCGCTTCCTTGCCGTCGACGACGAGGCGCGTGACCGGCATCCCATCAGTGTTCTCGGCGGGCACCCAGGGCGCGGCACGAGGCGACTCGAAGAGGAAATGGTTGAGCGGCAGCCGCATCGAGATCGTGCGGAGCGTATCGGGGCTCTCGTTGCGGAGCGTGATCGTCTCGGTTCCGGTGATGCGCTGCGTGGCGGGATCGAGGCGCACGCGGATCGTGTAGTCGGTGCGGAGCTGCCAATAGTTGCGGCCCGGACGACCAGTCGAGTCGCGAGTGCCAGCGGCGTACGCGCGGCGGATGGCATTCGTGATCGGGATGTCGCGCCGGACAGCGCGCGGGGGCTGGGCGGCGAGGGCGGCGGTCGTCAGCGCGAGCGCGGCGAGGGCGAGAGTTGGGCGTGACATTTGGGGAAGATGCTACGGAAGCATGCGCTTGGTCCAGATGATGATGGCGCAGTTGGTCATGCGCTCGTTGAAGTTCGGCGCGAAGAACTCTGGCGGGATCGCGCCACGGTGCTCGTAGATCTCGATCGAGGCGACGGCCGAGACGTTCACGAGGCGCAGCTCGGCTGGGACATCCTCGCGCTTGATGTACTGTCGGTCGATCCAGACGGCCATTTCACGCGGGATGCAGCGGGCGCCGATCTCGAGTGTGCCGTCCTTCATCTGCCGCACGTTGGCGCGACTGCGGAGTGCACTGACAACGCTGCCGAGCCGCTCGACGCTCGTCGAATCGACGAACTTCGCGATCCCGAGTGACTGTCGGTACTGGAGCTCCGCCAAGAACCGCCGCTGCACGATGCTTACCTCGACGAGCACCGAATCCAACATCGCCACCCGGCCGATCGTGATCTCCGCGCGCGAGGTGTCGGCGATGTCGGCGTCCACGCTTCCCGTCGACGGCTCCGACCCGATCGCCCGAACCGAGATCGCACGCGTCCCCGGCCGCAGGTCGCGCAGCACGAAGGTGCCGTCATCCCCGGCGATCACCTCGGCGCCGCCCAGTGGCTGCACCCGCGCGCGCGGCACGGCCTGTCCGTTCGGCGCCCGCACCACGCCGGCCGCGGGAACGCGACGGCCCGTGTCCGCGCGGGAGGCCACGAGCAGGTCCCGGCGCGTGATGCCGGGCGCCACGTGCGCGACGTCGATCCAGTCGGTGCTCGAGTGCGGCGTGCGCGCCCGCATCTGGAGGAGCGCGCCGTTCGGCACGCCACACATTGCGTAGTGTCCGTTCGCCGCCGCCTCGACCGAGCCGCCGACGCGCGCCTGCGAGATCCCCGCTTTCCTATCGAACGCGACGTCGAGCCAAGTCGCCTGGACGAGGCCGGCGGTGCCAGCGCCGGTCCCCGTCGCGCGAAGGACTCCGAATACCACGCCCGAATCGCGCGGGGCCGAGGAGCCCGGACAGTAGCGCGCCCAGAGCGCGCGGAACGACGGGACTGCCAGTCGAAGAGTCGCGTCGGATCCGCGAAGGTCGGCCTCGCCACGCACGAACCCGACGCCGACGGCGTCGAGCGCGTCGTGCTGCATCAGCACCACATGAACGGTCGCCGAGAGGCTGCCAAAGCCGAAGCGGCCGGAATCGTCGGAGATCGTCGAGAGACCGCTCCTCTCCAGACTCAGCAGTGCGCCCGCGAGCGGTCGCATCCGCAGACTGTCGTACGCGACACCGCGGATCGATCGCGTCCCCGCCGGGTCCTGACCCTCGACGCCGCCGACGACCGCCAATCCGAAGAGCAGCGCGCCAGCCGCGGCGCGCGCACCGAGCGTCACGGCATCATCCGCTTCGTCCAGATCACGATGACCCCGCAGTCATTGTTCATGTTCTGGAACTGCATCGGCACCATCGTGCTCCGCGGATACGACTCCAGGACGGCGATGTCCTGCGGCAGCATCGAGGCCAGCTCGTCCGCGCCCGACCTGATGCCGTCGATGTAGATGCTCGCCGAGCATCTGCCCCCCATCCGACCCGGGAAGAGCAAGGCGAGCTGCCCCCCTCGCGTCGGCCGCACCTCGATGCTCGGGAGTCCAGCGAACGCCGAGAGCATCGTCGGTCGGCGGCCGATGTCGAGCGAGTCGAGGAACTTCCCGAACCCCTGCCGGCGGCGGTCCTCCATCCCCTCGAGCAGCCGCGTCTGCCACCGTGACCCGGTGATCCGCACCACGTCGAGCGTCGTGATCCTCTGCATCGTCACTGGAACGGTCACCTGGGCCCCCGCGACGACATCGACGATGTGGAGCTGCGGCCGGACGCCGATCGCGAGGATCTCGATCTGACGAGTGCCAGGCATCACGTTCGGCAGGTAGAAGCGGCCGTCGACCTCGGTGCGCATCTGCTGCACGTCGTCGAGGACGATCGTCGCGCCGGTGAAGGGACGGCCGGCGGTGTCGGTCACGATGCCGACGATCGTCCCGCGCAGTCCGACCGCGGCAGTATCGAGCGGACCGACGAGAAGGTCCTGGCGCATCACGCGCAGCCGCGTCAAGCCGATGTCGAGGAGTCCACTCTGCCCGTCGGCGACCCTCGCCTGCACGCGGAGGCCCTGGTCGCGCGGCACGCCGCACACCGCGTACTCCCCCCGCTCATCGGCATCGATCTCGGCGAGGTATCGCTTGCCGGTGATCGTCCTGATGTTGAGGAGGGTGAAGTCCGACCACGCGAGTTCGACCCTCGCCCCCGGCAGGGTCTCGCGGTCGATCGCCGAACGGACGGTGCCGTAGACGAAGGCGCTGTCGTCGGGCGCCGGCCGCTCGCCACAGACCGCGCGCCAGAGCGTGGCGAAGGACGGCACACTGATCCTGACGAACTCGGCGCCATCGGTGACGCGCACCTGCGTCGCGACACCCGGCAGGCCCATCGAGTCGAGCACCGCGTGGACCATCTCGAGTCGGTGCGCGCCGGGCGCGACGCTGTCGAAACGGAAGGCGCCGTACGAATCGGCAATCGTGCTGCGCGATGCACCGAGCGTGATGAAGGCACCGGCGAGGGGCCGGACGGCGACGCTGTCCCAGGCGACGCCGCGGAGGGTCACCGCCTGGCCGGTCATCGTCCCCGCGCAGAGAATGAGCAGGCCGAAAGCGCTCGCGAATCGGACGATTGCCATCATGGCATGACCCGTTTGGTCCAGATGGCGATGACGCCGCAACGGTGTGACAGAGATGTGAACTCCATGGGAATCAAGCTCCCGCGATTGTACGACTCGATCACCGCGATGTCCTGCGGCAACAGGGTGCTGAGCATCAGTTGGTTCGACTTGAACCCATCGATGTAGATGATTGCGTTGCACTTCCCTCCACGGCCGTCGGGGAACATCAGGGTGACCCCGCCGCCCTTGGCACTGCGGACGTCGAGGCTCGGGAACGATCCGAACGCCGAGGTCAACGTCGCCAAGCGGGCAAGCCGGAGCGAGTCGACGAACTTCCCCAGACCCTGCCGGCGGCGGTCCTCGATGTCGCGGACCACCCGTTGCTGCCAGCGCGACCCCGTGATCCGCACGACATCGAGCGTCGTGACCCGTTGCATCGTAGCGGAGACGTTCACCTCGCCGCCCGCCAGGACATCAACGATGTGAAGTTGCGGGCGCACGCCGATCGCGATGATCTCGATCTGGCGCGTCCCAGGCAGCACGTTGGGCAGGCGAAATCGGCCGTCGGCCTCCGTGCGCATCAGTTGGACATCGTCGAGGACGATCGTGGCACCCGGGAAAGGCCGGCCCGCGCTGTCGGTCACGATCCCGGCGATCGTACCGCGAGGTCCACCAGCGATAGTATCCACCGGACCGACGAGGAGGTCGCGTCGGATGACCCGGAGCATCGTGGGCCCGAGGTCGATCAACCCGCTCGCCACCACGTCGAACTTGGCCTGCACCCGAAGGCCCGCGTCACGCGGCACGCCGCACACCGCGTACTCTCCGCGCGCATCGGCGTCGATCTCGACGAGGAATCGCTTGCCGGTGATCTTGCGCGTGCCGTCCAGCCCGAAGTCGGACCACTGGAGTTCGACGCGAGCGCCGGCGAGCTCGGCCCCTCCGCTCGACGAACGTACCGTGCCGTAGACGAAAGCGCTCTCGGCCGGCGCGGGTCGGTCGCCGCAGACCGCGCGCCAGAGGATCGCGAAGGACGGGATGCTGATCGCGACGCGCTCGGCGCCATCGGTGACGCGCACCTGTCGTGCGACCCCGGGAAGTCCCATCGAGTCGAGCACCGCGTGCACCATGTCGAGCCGGTGGACGCCGGGCGTGACGCTGTCAAAGGAGAATCGGCCCGACGCGTCGGCCGTCGTGCTGCGCGATGCACCGAGCGTGATGAAGGCGCCGGCGAGAGGCCGGACGGCGACGCTGTCCCAGGCGACGCCGCGGAGGGTGACAGTGCCTTGCGCCTGAGCGGAGATCGCCGCCGAGACCAGGAGTATCCGCAGGAGCATCAGCGCGCTGCGCGTCGGACTCGCCACTGGTCCTCCGTCATCACGATCCGGAACCCGATATGCGACGCGCCAGTGTCGGGAGTTCCGGTGCCCCGCGCACTCACTCGATACCCCCGACAATACACATCGCTGCAGAGGAACGATCCCCCGCGGATGACGCGCGTCGCCTCCGCGCCGTTCCGCGGATCCTGACCAGTCGAAGGGCCTCGTGGATTCCGGACCGTCCCGCGAGACTCGTCGTGCGCATACGTCCCCGGCGAGAACCAATCCTGCGTCCATTGCCACACGTTGCCCGACATGTCGTACAGCCCGTAGCCGTTCGCCGGATAGCTCCCGACTTGCGCCGGCTCCGCCGGGTGCGAAGGGAATGTGCCGGCGTAGATGTGCGCCTGTGGCTTCGCCTCGTCGTGCGGCGCCTCACCCCACGCGTGCGCGGCGCGCTCCAAGCCGCCACGCGCAGCGTCTTCCCATTCAGCCTCGGTCGGGAGACGGCCCGCGGCCCACGTCGCGAAGGCCACCGCATCGTCCCACGCGACGTGCACCACCGGAAAGCGCTCCTTTCCCTCGATCGAACTTCCGGGGCCATTCGGGTGGCGCCAGTCCGCGCCGGGGACCCACTTCCACCAGCGCGAGACGTCGCTCAGATCCACTTCGCCCAGCGCGGGCGTGAAGACCACCGACCCCGGCACAACAAGATCCGCGGGCGGCGACGCGGCGCCCGGCGGGAGCTGCGCGAGGATCGCTGCCGCGTCGGGCGCACGCTCGGCGACGGTCACGTAGCCGGTGGCCTGAACGAACGCCGCGAAGCGTTCGTTCGTCACCGCGCTCACATCCATATAGAAGCCATCCAAGCGCACCTCGTGCACCGGCTGCTCGATCGACGCCGCGAAGGGACCCTCGCCACCCATCGCGAAGGTTCCGCCCGGGATCCACGCCATTCCGGGCGGCGCCTCACGAGGTGCACAGCCGAAAGCCACAATGAGCAGCAGGGGCAACGACCGGGGATTCACCGCGCGAATGTAGCGCCCCGCGCCAGCTGTCGGTAACGTTGCCGTCGATGCGGTGGCTCCTTCTCCTTTCCCTGCTGGCAACAGTCTCCTGTTCGCCCAGCGAGCGCGCGCCCAAGCCACCCAACATCGTCTTCGTCCTCGTCGATGATCTGCGGTGGGACGACATCGCGGTGGCCGGCCATCCCTTCGCCCAGACGCCGAACATCGACCGCCTCGCGCGCGAAGGGGCGCGGTTCCTGAATGCCTTCGCGAGCACCCCGCTCTGCTCCCCAAGCCGCGCGAGCATCCTCACCGGGCAGTACGTACGCACCAATGGGATCATCGACAACACCGCCCGCGACTCGGCGAGCCATCGCCTGCAGACCTTCGCGATCCCCCTCGCCGCCGCCGGCTACCGCACGGCGTTCCTCGGCAAGTGGCATATGGGGAACGACGACACGCGTCGTCCCGGATGGACGCGCTGGGTCGCGATGCGCGGCCAGGGCGAGGCGGTGGATCCGCAGCTCAACATCGATGGCGAGCGGCGGGTCGTGAAGGGATACGTCACCGACGTGCTCACCGACTTCGCCGATCAGTTCGTGCGCGAGCCGAGCGACGCGCCCTTCCTCCTCTTCTTCGCGCACAAGGCACTGCATCCGAACGTCGTGCAGCGGGACGATGGGAGTGTCGGCGCGCTCGGCGGGCAGCCGGAGGGATTCGTGCCGGCGCCGCGGCACGCCGGGCGGTACGCCAGTGCGGTCGTTCCGCGAAGGGAGAACGCACTCAAGGCGCCGGTGCGGAAGCCCGCGCTCAACCGCGCGATCGCGGGGCTGCCGCCACTGGGTCCAGCGACCGGAACGAGCGAGCGCGACGTGCGCGCGCGACTCGAGATGCTGCTCGGCGTGGACGAGAGCTTGGGTCGTCTCGTCGCGACGCTCACCGAACTCGGTCAACTCGACAACACGGTGATCGTCCTCACGAGCGACCACGGCTATTTCTATGGAGAGCACGGACTCGACCAGGAGCGCCGGCTCGCCTATGAGGAGACGGCGCGCATCCCGCTGATCATCCGCTATCCGAAGGTCGCGCGCGCCGGCTCGACGCCGGCGCAGATGGCGCAGACGATCGACTTCGCCTCGACGATCCTCGCACTCGCAGGAGTGACCGACACCGTGCGACGGCAAGGGGTGTCCCTCGTGCCGGTGCTCGACGGGACCGCAGCCGATTGGCGGCACTCGGTCCTCCTCGAGTACTACACCGATCAGGTCTTCCCTCGCACGCTCAGGATGGGCTACGACGCAGTGCGCACCGAGCGGTACAAGTACATCGTCTATCGCGAGCTGCCGGGGATGGAGGAGCTTTACGACCTCCAGACAGATCCGTTCGAGATGGACAACCTGATGGGAACGGGGCGCGGCGCAGCGATCTTGCCTGAGGTGCGAGTTGCGCTCGACAAGCTGAAACGCGAGGCGATCTCGCCCGCTAGCGCGCCCTGACGGTAACCAAGCGCCGCCCGTCCACGCGGACGTTGCGCTGAACGGAGACGCGGCGCTCACCCGCTGCCGGCCACGTCACCTCGACGTCAACGCGACCGCTGATCGGCAGTCCGATATGGATCGGATTGTCTGACTGCGCGTCGTATCCCGAGCCGGCATCCACGAGGCGCGTGGCCAGCAGTCGGTGAGTCCTGCGCTCGAACACGCGCACCTCGGCCCCGGCACGCGTCGCGCGACCGAGTTGGTCGAGCACGCGGACACTGATCGAACGGCGCGCGATCGAGTCGGGCAGCACGTTGGCGAGGACCGCGTGCGGACCCTGCCCCGCGAGTGCGAGGTCGGCGGTGCCGTTCCGGTCGAGGTCGACCCACTGCGCGCCGTGGTCGGCGGGGATCGCGGCAAGGATCTCCGGCGTCACGTCCTCGAAGCGCCCCTCCCCTCCGCGATACAGGTAGTCCGGCCAGTTACGACCGCCGGTGACGGTGCCGTTCAAGTAGAGATCGAGCCGGCCGTCGTGATCCACGTCGGCGAGGGCGCAGGTATCGTATCGCCCGTCGACGGCGACACCCCACGCCGCGCCGGCGTCGGTCCATCCGCCATCAGCGCGCGAGAGGAAGAGGCCTGCCGGCCCATAGTTCGCGGTCGTGATATCGAGGCGCCCGTCGCCATTCACATCGGCGACGCAGGGACGAACGGTGCCATTCGTTCGCTCCGCCGGCGCGCGGCCACCCCATTCGAGTCCCCACACCTTCGCGACGTCTGTGAAGCGGCCGTTGTCGTTACGGAAGACCCCGTTGGCGTCACCGTCCATATTGCCGACGATGACGTCGAGGTCACCGTCCGCATCCAGATCGGCCCACACCGCGCCGACGCTCCGCCGCGGGTCGGCGAGACCGACTGATGCTGCGATGTCGGTGAGGCGGCCACGGTCATTGCGGTAGAGCGCGTTCGCCCGGTCACGGAAGGCGACGAAGAGGTCCAAGTCGCCATCTGCGTCGAAGTCGACCCACACCGGTTGACGCACCGCGCCGCTGTCCACGCGGAGTCCTGCCGCGGCACTCGCGTCAGTGAACTTGCCGCGATCGTTCAGGTAGAGTCGGAGTACCGGCTGCGGTCCGGGCGCGAAGCCGATCAACAGGTCGGCGTCCCCGTCGGCGTCATAGTCACCGAAGGCGGCAGCGCGCGTCGCACGCGCGTCGGCGATGCCGGCTGCCGTCGCGACTTCGACGAAGGTCCCACCGTCGTTGCGGTAGAGCCGGTTCGGCGTGCCGTTGAATCCCACGAAGAGGTCCACGTCGCCATCGCCGTCGACGTCGGCGAGCGCGTTCACGAGCGCGCCGGTCGCCGCGAAGAGCGCCGGCTGGACGTGCCGTAGCGTGAGCGTCGGCTGCGCGGCCGGCGAGGAGACGAGCATGGCCGCGAGTAGGACGATCCCGCGCTGGATCACTTGAGAGTCAAGGCTGGCTCCGGATACGTTGGATCTCCTCGAGCACAAGGATATCAGCATCGTCCTGCGGTCGCCCGGTGCGCTTCGATGCGATGAGGGTGTCGATCGAGGCCGTCGGGATCCCCACGCCTTCGAGCTCGAACTGGTGCGCGTCGCGGATCGCATCGCGATAACGGACACTCCAGGCGAGTGTGAGCACATCGACTCGTGGCGAATCCCCGATGATGGTCACGAACTTCGAGGCGATCTCGCGCGCGGCCCACTCCCCCGCCAGCCCGAAACCGATCCGCGCGAGCGCCGCGAGCACACGCGCCGCGTTCTCCTCGGTCGGTTCGATGAGGATGTCGATATCGCGGGTGGCGCGAGCGCTCCCCCACAGCTGAAGTGCCCGAGCGCCGACGACGAGATACCGCGCCCCGGCTTCGTTCAGGCGGTGGCAGACTTCCGCGAGTTCAGTCCGGAAGGGCGGCCCTAGAGCTGCCCCGTCGCCTCGAGCCGTTTCCATTCGAGATAGTCCTCGGGACGATCAAAGGTGACGAAGAGTCGGCCGAATGATCGGGTCGGTACTTCACGGGCGGTGCGCTCGGCGGCGATGACGCGCTGCTCGGCGCTGAGCTTGAGATCGGCCTCGAGCTGCTGGCGCCGAGATCCGTCGAGTTGGGTGTTCGCCTTCGTGTGCCTCGGCGGTTCGGACAATCGCCGAACGCCTTCAGCGAGGACCCAGCTGCGGGACCGCGCCCACGCCTTGGCGAGCCGGTCGGCACGCCGCAGCAGGTCGGCAGGGATCGTCATGCTGATCCGCTCGAGGGGGCTGTCCTTAGCCATATCGAGTAATACTATATCATACTGCTTCGATTCACGCAACGGCCTCGAGGGCGGCACTCAGTCGCGACCCTGCAGTAGATTCGCCTTCCTTATGCGTACTTCGCCAACGCTGCTCGCCGCGCTCGCCTTCTTTGTCGCGTGTCGCGCGGGTCCGGCCGGCACCACGATCACGAACGTCCGCATCATCGACGGCACCGGCGCGCCAGCCGTGGCGGGAGCCGTGCGATTCGTCGGTGACTCCATCGTCGCCGTTGGCGCCGTGCGCCCCGCGCGCGGGGACTCCGTGATCGACGGCGGCGGCCTCGTGCTCGCCCCGGGATTCATCGACACCCACAGTCATCACGCCGGCGGACTGCTCCGCACTCCCAACGCACTCGGCGCGGTGAGCCAGGGGATCACCACGATCGTCGCCGGCAACGATGGCAGTCATCCCCTCCCCCTCGCGAGAGCGATCGACACGCTCACGAAGGCCGGCCACGCGATCAACGTTGCCTACTACGCCGGTCACGGCAGCATCCGCGAGGCCGTGATGGGCGATGACTTCAAGCGCAAGGCGACGCGCGCCGAAGTGGATTCGATGGCGGCGATCCTCAAGCGCGAGCTCGACGCGGGCGCTCTCGGCCTATCCACCGGTCTCGAGTACGACCCCGGCATCTACTCCGACCGCGCCGAGGTGTTGGCACTGGCGAAGGTCGCGGCGAGCGCGGGGGGGCGCTACATCAGCCACATCCGGAGTGAGGACCGCTGGTTCTGGGACGCGATCGATGAGATCATCTCGATCGGACGCGAGGCGAAGCTCCCCGTGCAGGTGAGCCACATCAAGCTCGCGATGGTCTCGCTCTGGGGTCGCGGCGACTCGCTCATCGCCCTGATGGACGCGGCGCGTGCGAGCGGCGTGGACATCACCGCCGACATCTACCCGTACACGTACTGGCAGTCCACGCTCACTGTGCTCTTCCCGAAGCGCGACTTCGCGAATCGGGCCGAGGCGAATCTCGTCCTTCGCGAGATCGCGCGGCCGGAAGGTCTATTGATCGGCGAGTTCGAAGCGAACCCCGCCTACAAGGGGAAGACGGTCCTCGAGATCTCGAAGCTGCGCCGCGAGGATCCGGCGAGCGCGCTGATGGGACTGATCCGCGAGTCGCTCGCGTGGGAGAAGGCGCACCCGGGCGAGAGCGGTGAGACCGTGGTCGCGACGAGCATGGACGAGGCCGACATCGCGAAGCTGATGGCGTGGGAGCACACGAACATCTGTTCCGACGGCTCACTCAACGGCGCACATCCGCGGGGATTCGGCGCCTTCCCACGCGTGCTCGGCAAGTACGTGCGCGACGAGAAGGTCATGCCACTCGAACTCGCCATTCATAAGATGACGGCGCTCTCAGCGAAGCACGTGGGACTCGCGCGCCGCGGCAGGGTCGCGCCCGGCCAGTTCGCCGACCTCGTGCTCTTCGACCCCGCGACCGTCATCGACCGCGCGACACCGGCCGAACCGCACCTCGTCTCCACCGGCATCGCCCGCGTCTGGGTGAATGGCCGGACTGTCTGGCAGAACGGCGCGCCGGTCGCCAGTCGCGCTGGACGCGTGCTCAAGCGGCAGGACCGATGAGACGCGTCGCCCTCGCGCTCCTGCTCTGCAGCTCGTCCGCCCTGGCACAAGCGGACAAGGTCGACGAGTACATCCGCTCCGAGATGGCGAAGCAACAGATCCCGGGCCTCGCGCTCGCGATCGCGAGGAACGGCGTGATCGTCAAGGCGCAGGGCTACGGGCTCGCAAACGTCGAACATCAGGTCGCGGTCACTCCCGCCACCATCTTCCAGTCAGGGTCGGTCGGCAAGCAGTTCACGGCGACGCTCGTGATGATGCTCGTCGAGGAGAAGCGGCTCAACCTGGACGACCCCATCGGCGCCTTCTTCCAGGATCCGCCCTCCGCGTGGAACGGCATCACGGTCCGCCACCTGCTGACCCATACCGCCGGCATCTCGAACAGGCTCTACGCCCAGATCGACCTGCGGCGGGACTACACGGAAGAGGAGCTCTACACCCGCATCGCCGCCCTCCCGCCGGACTTCCCGCCCGGCGACAAGTGGAACTACAGCAACCCGGGTTATGTCCTGCTCGGGATGATCATCCGCCGGGTGACCGGAAAGTTCTACGGTGACCTGCTGCGCGAGCGGATCTTCGGACCGCTCGAGATGACGACCGCGCGGATCATCAGCGAGTCGGACATCATCCCCAATCGCGCCGACGGCTACCTGCTCGTGAAGGGCGAGGTCAAGCACCAGGACTGGGTCTCACCGACGCTCAACACCACCGCCGATGGCGCGCTCTATCTCACGGTACTCGACTTGGCGAAGTGGGACGCGGCGCTCTACGGCGAGCGCTTGCTCACGAAGGCGAGTCTCGACCGGATGTGGACGCCGGTACGGCTCAACAATGGAAGTACGACGGAATACGGCTTCGGCTGGCGCGTCGCACTGGTGAACGGCCACCGCCTGATCGAGCACGGCGGCTCGTGGCAGGGATTCAAGGCGCAAGTCTCCCGCTACACGGACGACAAGCTGACGGTGATCGTCCTCGCGAACCTCGCCGAGACCGATCAGGGTCGCATCGCGCACGAGGTGGCTGAGCTGCTGCAGCCGGCGCTCAGCCGAGCGCCGTAGCCCTCTCAGCGCGGCACCTTCGCCTTGAGCTCCTCGATCCAGTTGATCACCACGACGGTCGGCAGCGCGTCACGGCGCTCATTCGCGATCACCATCAGGAACTCCGAGCCATCGGGCGTGACGTCGTAACCCGACGTGCGCCTCGCGCCGAGTCGTCCCGAGTCCATCTTGCGGAAGAGCATCACCGGTGTGCCCGCCTCGCCGGTCCCCGGCTGGAAGGGCGCTGCGAGCACCGCGTCATGGTTCCGATAGACGATCTCGCGGCCGCCCTTCGTCCATCTCGGCTCGCTTCCGCCACCGGCGGAGATCTGGCGACGACCACCACGGCCATCGACAGCGCGCACATAGATCTCCGGCTCGGCGTCCGCGCCGAGTTCCTCGTAGGCGATCCAGCGCCCATCGGGAGAGAAGGTCGCGTTTCGCTGCGCAGTTTCGCGCACTTCGATCGGCCTGGCGTCGCCGCCGGACATCGGCGCGAGCATCAACCGCTCGCGGCGCAGTGATTCCATGAAGATGAGCGTGCGTCCGTCAGGGGAGACCGCGGTCGCGAACTTGTCGTTCGGCCCCTTCCGTAGGGTGTCGACGCCGCTGCCGTCGATCGGGATGCGCACGAGGTCGTAGACCGGCGTCTCGGTGGTCGCGACGAGCGCTCGGCTGTTGGGCGTCCACACTCCGTTGAAGGTCACGGCCTCGCCGCGCGTCAGCTGCGTGAGGAGACCGCGCGTGCGGTCGTAGAGCCAGAGTTGGCGCGACGGCTCCATCCGCGTGACCGCGATCCACCGACCGTCGGGCGAGAGCCGCGGCTCCGCCCAGACGCCAGAGTCGGGGAAGACCGGCCGCTCCTTCCCCGCGCGATCGACCCAGACCAGCCGCCGGTTCACGCTCCAATCGCTCGCCTTGAGGTACACCAGCGTCCCGGTCGGTGAGACCGCGAACCCCGCCACCCCATCGGTCGGCGTCCAGGCGACGTCCTCCACGACCGGCACCTCGGGCCCCGTCACCTTGAGTGACCGCGCGTCGAATGCCACCGCGAAGATCACGCCGTCGCGCATGAAGAGCAGATGCCCGCTCGGAGCGTACCGCGCGTAGACGGCACGTTCGGCGAGGACCGTGCGGCGACCGGTCGCGTACTCGACCGCTTCGATTCGCGATTTCGAGAGCGGGGTCGAGAAGCTGTTGAAGATCGCGGACTTCCCGCCGGGGAGCTGCTGCGGATACCAGTGACCGAATTCGAGGCGCGCGGTATCGAGCGTCGTGAGCCGCTCGGCGCGCCCTCCATTCGACGAACCCCGGAAGAGACCGTCGTACTGTCCGGAGAAGACCAGCGAACCATCCGACGACCAACTCCCACCCCCGGTCGAGATGGTATCGGCGAGTTTGGTGGACGCGCCACCGGTCGAGCGCATCTTTCGCAACTCGCCCTCGAGGATGAACGCGATCCACTCGCCGTCGAACGAGTAGAAGGGGTCCTGTGCCCCGACGGTGCCGGGGATGATCCTCACCGCGGTCGAACCGATCTCCCGCTCCGCCAGCATGCCTGCGGGATTGGAGTCCAGGACCACTTCCAGTATCCGACGGCCGTCGGGCGAGATCGCGATATACGGGCGATCGGGCACGCCGATCCCCATCCGGAACGCGAACTCGACACGCTCGCGACTGCTCGTGCCTGATCGTCCACTCGTGACGGTCCAGCCGGCGACGGCGAGCGCGACGACCGCCACGCCGGCGATGATTGTCTCGCGGCGGCGCCACGCGGTACCCGCGCGATCCGCGTTGCGAGCGGCGGTGGTGGAGCGCGGTGCGAGGCGTCCATTGATCGCCGCGGCGAAGTCGGCCGCGGTCGAGAAGCGATCGGCTGGCAGCTTCTCCAGCGCCTGCGCGATCGCGTCGGCGAGGTACTGCGGCACCGACTTGCGCAGCTCCGTCACCGGGCGCGGCGTGTCGGCGATGATCTTCATGATGATCTGCTGCGCCGACTTCCCCATGTGGGGAGGTTCGCCGGTGAGCATCTCGTAGAGCACGCTCGCGAGCGAGTACACGTCGGAGCGGCCGGTGATCTCCTTCTCGGCGGTCGCCTGCTCCGGCGACATGTAGTGCGGCGTCCCGAGACTCAAACCCGTCTCCGTCATCCGACCGCCGGCGGCGGCCGAGACCGCGAGCGCGATCCCGAAATCCGCGACCATCGGTCGGCCATCGTGCAGGATGATGTTCTCCGTCTTGATGTCCCGGTGGTTCACGCCGTGGCGATGGGCGTAGTCGAGCGCATCGGCGACCTCGGTCGCGATCCTCACCGCTTCGTCGATCCCGAGCTGCGTCTCGCGGTTGAGCTTGTCGCGGAGCGTCTCGCCCTCGATGAAGGGCATCACATAGAAGAGGAAGCCTTCTGCCGTCCCCGAATCGAAGAGCGGGAGGATGTGCGGATGCTGGAGCGCCGCCGTGGTCTTGATCTCCACCACGAACCGCTCGGCGCCGAGCACGGCGGCGAGTTCGGGCTTCAGGACCTTCACCGCGACCTTGCGGTCGTGCTTCAGGTCCTGCGCGAGATAAACCGTCGCCATCCCTCCATGACCGAGCTCGCGCTCGATGCGGTAGCGGTCGGCGAGCGCTGAGGCCAGTCGTGCGAGGGGTTCCGTCACGCGGAGAAGCTACGGGTGCCCCCTGCGTCCAGCTAGCGACCGCGGTGATATTGAGTGTCACCTAACCGCCTGCCCAGCCGATGCCATTGACCCCAACCCGTGCGATGCGACTGACCTCGACGATCCTTTTGAGCGCACTCACTGTGCTTCGCGGGACCGCCGCACTCGCCCAATCGGCGGTCGTCATCGACGGCCCACCGCGGCCAGTAGCCCCCGCCGTCATCATGCGCGACACCGCCGGCAAGGCCACCGTCCGCGCGATCAAGCTCGCTGCCCCGCTCACACTCGACGGAGTGCTCGACGAGGCGCTCTACACGCGCGAGGCACCGTTCGACGGCATGATCCAGGTCGCGCCCGACTACGGCAAGCCGGCCACCGAGCGCAGCGAGATCTGGATCACCTACGACGACCAGAACATGTACCTCTCCTGCCGCTGCTGGGATGCCTCACCGCCAGAGGAGTGGGTCGTCAATGAACTCAGGCGCGATACCGGCGGCCTGCGCAACAACGAACACATCGGCGTGCTCTTCGACACCTTCTACGATCGGCGCAGCGGATTCGCCTTCTACACCAACCCGCTCGGCGCGCGCGCCGACTACTCGGTGGTCGACGAAGGCGGCTCGAACACCGACTGGAATCCTGTCTGGACCTCGAAGACAGGCCGCTTCGATGGCGGGTGGACTGTCGAGATGGCGATCCCCTTCAAGTCGCTGCGTTACCGTGCTGGTCCTGATCAGGTGTGGGGCATCCAGATCCGCCGCTCGATCCGCCACAAGAACGAGTGGACGTATCTCACGCCGGTGCCGCGGATCCTCGCCGGTCCGCAGGCCCTGAACCGCGTCTCGTCGGGAGGGACGCTCGTGGGACTCGACCTGCCGGAAGCGGGCAAGAACATCGAACTCAAGCCGTATGGCGTCGCGCGCGTGACGACCGACCGCGTCAGTGTGCCGGCGAAGGACAACGTGTTCGGCGGCGAGATCGGCGGCGACATCAAGTACGCCGTCACGCCGAATCTCACCACTGACCTCACGATCAACACCGACTTCGCGCAGGTCGAGATCGACGAGCAGCAGGTGAATCTCACGCGGTTCAGTCTCTTCTTCCCCGAGAAGCGCGACTTCTTCCTCGAGGGTCGCGGGATCTTCGACTTCGCACGGGGCGGCAGCGGGGTCCTGGGCGGCGGCGGTTCCGACACGCCCTACCTCTTCTACACGCGGCGCATCGGCCTCAACAACGGCGCTGTCATCCCGATCGACGTGGGAGGCCGCCTCACTGGCAAGCTCGGTCCCTACGCGATCGGCCTGATGAACATCGGGACCGCGGATGACGCCGCGTCGAATACCGATGCCACGAACTTCACGGTGCTGCGGGTCAAGCGCGACGTCTTGCGGCGCAGCTCGGTCGGTCTGATGGCGACGAACCGATCGGTGGCGGCGTCGGGCATCGGATCGAACGTCGCCTACGGCGTCGATGGGGCCTTCCTCCTCTCGCAGAGCGTCACTGCGGGCACGTACTGGGCCCGCACCTCCACCACCGGCGTGAGCGGCGACGACCAGAGCTATCAGGCCCGCGTGGACTACAGCGCGGACCGGTACGGCGCGCAGGCTGAGTACCTCGCGGTGGAGGCGAACTTCGATCCGCAGGTCGGCTTCCGTCGCCGCGCCGACGTCAAGCGCTCCTTCGGCCAGCTACGATTCAGCCCGCGGCCTTCCAAGCCGGTCTCGCGCGTTCGCAAGTACACCTGGACCGCGTCAGGGGAGTACGTCGAGAACGGGACCAGCGCCGTCGAGGCGCGAGGCGTGATCGGACACTTCGACGCCGAGTTCGCGAGCAGCGACCGGTTCTCGGTCGATCTCTATCACGACTACGACTTCCTGGGCGTGCCCTTCACTCCGGCGGGGTCGCCGGCTCCGATCGCGGCCGGGGGCTACACCTACTCCAGTGCCTCTGTCGCGTACGACTTCGGTGCGCAGCGGCGCGCCTCGGGGACGATCCGCCTGCAGGCCGGGGAGTTCTACGACGGCACCATCCGCACGCTGACGTTCGGGCCGGGCAGTTCGTTCTCGTCGGCGCGGATCGCGATCCTGCAGCAGCTCGCGGTGGAGCCGACCTTCCAGATCAGTCGCATCGAGCGCTCAGCGGGATCATTCACCACGCGCCTCGCGCGGCTTCGCGTGGACTATGGCTTCTCGCCACTGATGTTCGCCAGCGCGCTCCTGCAGTACAGCTCTTCCGACCGCGCCTTCAGCACGAACCTGCGCTATCGGTGGGAGTACGCGCCGGGAAGCGAGCTCTTCCTCGTCTACACCGACGAGCGTGACACGACGCCGGACGGGTTCGCCCCGCCGCCCGCGGTGCGCGGGCTCAAGAATCGCGCGTTCGTCGTGAAGGTCAACCGGTTGTTCCGGTACTAACGGCCGCGCAGCAGGTCGAGCCAGTTCACGACGACGACCATCCGGGTGGTCTCGGTCGTCGTCACTGCCTGTGCGGCCACGATCCGCCCCGTGCGCGGGTCCACGTCCCACGCACCGCCAAGCCGCGGCGCGCTGAACAGGACCGTTCGCGACAGCACGGCGAAGGGCGGGTTCGCCGAGAGTCGGACGACGTGGACCGTGGTCTCGTCCACGCTCCGGTAGAGGACCGTACGGCCGTCCGGGCCCCATCGGGGCCGAAGTCCTCCGGCAAGGGAGATCTTCCACTGTCCACCGGAGCGCGCGTCGGGGAAGGGGCGCACATAGACCTCGAGTGCGCCCGACTCGAACGAGGTGTAGGCCGCGTAGCGTCCGTCGGGGGAGATCGCAGCGTCCGCCTCCGCCCACTGCGCGGCGAGATAGGGGCGCGCCGCGCCGTCCCTGCCCCGCGGATCGACGAGGCCGATGTCGCCACCACTGCCGCCGTCGACGCGAGGAAGGTTGTTGTCGGACACCACGAGGAGGCTCTCGATCGGCCACGCGCTCGCGTGCTGGTCGTCGGGCGCCCGCAGGATCCGCATCGGCGGCGAGCTGCGGTCCAGCGGCTGCACGAAGAGGTCCTCGGCGTCGCTGTCGTCCAACTCCGCGGAGAAGACCAGTCGATCCCCCTTCGGCGAGAAGACCGGCGCGTGTCCGCCTCCCTCGAGGGTGAGCTGGTCGAGGGTGCCGAGGTCGAGGTTGTAGATCGCCGTGTGCCGATTCGTCCCGCGCGCCGAGCCGATGGTGAGCGCGAGGGAGCGGCCGTCGGGCGAGAAGCGGGCGTAGCCGAAGATGCGCGGAGCGAGCGGCAGCGTGTCGATCCGACCGTTCACCTGGCGCATCAGAAGTCGTGATTCCGGATCGAGCCCGGCGCGATAGACGAGCGTGCCGGTCGGCGTGACGCGGAAGGCAGCGACGGTGCCATTCACCTGCAGGTCGGTGACCAGCGGGATCGGCGCGCCACTCACCCTGCGTCGGCGCGGGTCGAACCGTACCGCGAAGAGTCCGCCGGTCGGATGCGCGTAGACGATGTGCCCGGTGCTGACGTACTGCGCCTCGGTGGATTCCTCGAGGATCGTATACGAGGTGTCGGACGCGAAGTCGTGCAGCATCAGCTTCGTCCCGCGTCGCGCGTCCACGTAGAGCACGCCGGAGCCGTCGGGAAGCACGCGCGGTGAAGCTCCGCCTTCGGTCGCCGAGAGCCGCCGCGGCGCCCCGCCTTCGGTCGCGATCTCCCAGAGACGATTGGAGCTCTCGAAGACGATGCGTCCGTCGGCGCCCCAGTCGAGCCGCGACGCAAGCACCGAGTCGCCGCCGATGAGCGCGAGCGTGGAGCCCCCACTCACCGCGACCTTTCGCAGGCGGCCGCCCTGCGCGAAGGCGATCCACTTGTCGTCGGGCGAGAATGCCGGCGACTCGGCCGCGCGTGTGCCGGGCAGGATCCGGTATTCGCGCTGGCCTGCATCGCGTACCTGGATCCCCTCGTCCGTGGCGAAGGCGAAGGTGCCGCCGTCCGAGGAGATCGCGAAGCGGGATCGGTCGGGGTTGGCGCCGACTAGGTCGAGGGTGAGATGGATCGGTGGCTTTGGGCCGTCGTCGGCACGGCTCCCCAAGAGTCCCCACACCCCGAGGCCGACACCGACCACAGCGAGCGCCGCGGCGCCTGCGAGCGCACGACGCGACGCGGGCGAGACGGACTCGGCTCCAGCGCTCGCGCGGGCAGCCGACGTCGCGCCATACGTGAATCGCGAGTCCTTCAGCGCATCGGCGAAGGCCTTCGCCGTCTCGAAGCGGTCCGCGGGCAGTTTCTCCAGCGCCCGCGCCACTGCGCCAGCGACGTGCGGCGGTACCGCCTTCCGGTACTTCGTCACCGCCTCGACCGGTTCGGCGATGATCTTCATGATGATCTGTTGCGCCGAGGAGCCCGTGTGCGGCGGGTTCCCGGAGAGCATCTCGTAGAGGACGGACGCCAGACTGTAGATGTCGGAGCGGCCGGTGATCTCCTTCTCCGCCGTCGCCTGCTCCGGCGACATGTAGTGCGGTGTCCCGAGACTCAGTCCCGTTTCCGTCATCCGACCACCAGCCGCTGCGCTCACGGCCAGCGCGATGCCGAAGTCCGCGACCATCGGACGGCCATCGTGCAACAGGATGTTCTCCGGCTTGATGTCGCGGTGGATCACGCCCCGCCGGTGGGCGTAGTCCAGCGCGTCAGCCACCTCACAGGCGATGCGCACGGCCTCGTCCACGCCGAGCTGGGTCTCGCGGTTCAGCTTGTCGCGGAGCGTCTCTCCCTCGATGTAGGGCATGACGTAGAACAGGAATCCGTCGGCGGTGCCGGAGTCGAAGAGCGGGAGGATGTGGGGATGGCTCAGCGACGCGGTGGTCGTGATCTCCTGCACGAAGCGCTCGGCGCCAAGTACCGCCGCGAGTTCAGGCTTGAGCACCTTCACAGCGACGCGGCGCTTGTGCTTCAGGTCCTCGGCGAGGTAGACCGTCGCCATCCCGCCCTGCCCTAGCTCGCGCTCGATGCGATAGCGGTCGGCGAGCGCGGTCGCGAGTCGTGCGTGCGGTTCTTTCACCGGGAGAACCTACGGCGGCCCGCAGGCGCCGGCCAGCATCTCGCACGCGGAGTGTCGCAGACGTAGAATCGAGCATGTCCTCACGCCGCGATTTCCTCCGCCGCGCCGCCCTGGCCTCCGCTGCCTCGGCCGCCGCCCTCGCGATCCCAACCGGCCTCGCCGCCGCGCCATCGCGCGAGGTCCTCGATCTCGCGCGTACCGGGCGCCCGTTGCCATCGCCGCCAGCGGGCTCGCCACAGGCGGTCGCGCAGGACGAGGGCTATTGGCGCGAGGTCGCCGCGCAGTACGCGATCACCGATAAGGCGACCAATCTCGAGGCCGGCTTCTGGGGGATGATGGCCGCGCCGGTCCTCGCGGCATACCACCGCAACGTAGATCGCGTGAACCGCGAGAGCTCGTACTTCGCGCGCCGCGAGTTCCCGGCGATCTCCCAGGCAGCGCGCCAGCGCGTCGCAGGCGCTCTCGGGGTCGAGGCGGGCGAGATCGCCTTCGCGCGCAACGCGACCGAAGCCCTGCAATCGATCATCGGCCAGTACAACCGCCTGCAGGCCGGCGACGCCGTCATGTACGCCGACCTCGACTACCCCGCGATGCAGATGGCGATGAATGCGCTCGCCGCACGGCGTGGCGCCACGGTGGCGACCTTCGCGATCCCGGAGCCGGCGTCGCGCCAGGGGATCCTCGACGCTTATGCGCGCGCCTTCGAGGCGAACCCGCGCACCAAGCTCCTCATCCTCACGCATCCGAACAACAAGACTGGGCTGATGCTTCCGGTCCGCGAACTCGCGGAGATGGCGCGAGCACGCGGCATCGACACCGTCGTCGACGCAGCGCACGCCTTCGGCCAGTTCCCCCTCTCGCTGCCGGAGCTGGGCGTCCCGTTCGCCGGCGTCAACCTGCACAAGTGGATCGGCGCGCCCATCGGCGTGGCAGCGCTCTACATCCGGAAGGACGCGCTCGACCGGATCGACCGCGCCCACGGCGACGACGGCCCGCTCGACCGGATCGACAGCCGCATCCACACCGGCACGACCGACTTCGCCGCGGTGATGACGGTGCCCGACGCACTCGACTTCCAGGAGCGGATCGGCATCCCGCGAAAGGCCGCGCGACTCCGCTACCTGCGCGACGCGTGGGTGCGGCCGGCGCGCGTGATCGCGGGAGTGGACATCCTCACGCCGGACGAGGCCGGGCTCGCCGGCGCGATCACGAGCTTCCGTCTCCACAGGAATGGCGACCGCGCCAGCAACGCGGCGATCGCGCGCACACTGCTCGACGAGTTCAGGGTCTTCACCGTCGCGCGGTCGGGACTGGCGAAGGGGGACTGTGTGCGCGTGACGCCGGCGCTGTACAACACGCCGGCGGACGCGGCGAAGCTGGTGTCGGCGCTCAAGGTGATGGCGGCACGATGATGCGCCCGCAGTCGGGCGTTCTCCTTCTCCTCCTAATCAGCGGCGGCGCGGCTCCCGCGGTGCCGCCCATCGCGCACCCGAACGACAATCGCGCCGCATCAGGGACGATGAGCGACAGCGCCCTCACGATCGACCTCATCGCGCGTCGCGTGATGTGGCATCCGGACGGAGACTCGCTCCGCGGGCGGTTCACGGAGGCCTTCGGCGAGCGCGGCAAGACGCCGATGGTCCCGGGCCCACTGGTCCGCGTACGCGCCGGGACACAAGTCCGGTTCCGCGTCGACAACGCCGACGTGCCCGACACGCTCCGGTTCCTGTTGACCGAGTCGCTGATGAGCGGCGTGGACACGCTCATGGTCCCGCCGGGACGGACGGGCGAGATGCGAGTCACGCTCGCCAAGCCGGGGAACTACTTCTATCGCGCCTTCACGAAGGACGTGCAGAGCGAGGCCTTCTTCATCAAGGGACTGCTCGCCGGCGCGATCGTCGTCGACAGCGCCGTCGGCACGCCCCGCGCCGATCGCGTGCTCGTCGTGAACTGGCTCGTCGATTCACTGACCCCCGACGGGACCGCGCCGAACTTCGATCGCATGGTGTTCTCGATCAACGGCCGGAGTTGGCCGCATACGGAGCGCCTCCGGGCCACCGTCGGCGACTCCATCCGCTGGCGGATCATCAACCTGAATGTCGATGTGCACCCGATGCACTTGCACGGCGTGTACTTCCGGGTCGACGAGTTCACTGGGACTGCGGGCTCGATCGGCGTCGCCGGACGCATGGCCGTCACCGAGCGGATGGGCGGATTGACGACGATGTCTATGACCTGGGTGCCGGAGCGCGCGGGCAACTGGCTCCTCCAGTGCCACTTCGCGTTCCACCTGGTCCCGCCCGCCCTGCTCGAGAGAGGCCCTGCGGCGGTGATCGCGGCGCCGAAGGTGGGTGGCGGGGCCCACGCGAATCACGCGACGACGGGGATGTCGGGGATCGTGCTGGGGGTCGAGGTCGCCCCGCGACCCGGTGCGGCACTCACCGATGCTGACCCGCCGCAGCGACGGCTCAGGCTCGTCGCCTTCGCCGATCCGGGCTACCCGGACTCACTGCCGTCGATGCGCTTCCGCCTCGAGGAGAGTCTTTTGGGCGCCGGTGCGAGTCGCCGCGAGGCGCGACCCGGGTTCAGCCCGACGATCGAACTCAGGCGCGGCGAACCGGTCGCCATCACGGTCGTGAATACGACGCGAGAAGCGACCGCCGTGCACTGGCACGGCATCGAGCTGGAGAGCTACTACGACGGGGCCGCCGGATTCGGCGGACAGGGGAGCCGGATATCGCCGATCATCGCGCCACGCGACTCATTCGAGGCGCGCTTCACGCCACCGCGATCAGGCACCTTCATCTACCACTCGCACGTCAACGAGCCGCGGCAGCACGCCGCCGGGCTCCTCGGCGCGTTGATCGTGCGCGATCCGGGCGCGTCGAGCGTCGACGACCACGCCTTCTTGGTCAAGGCGAATCGCGCCGACCCGCTCGGGAACGGTCCCCTGGAGATCAATGGGCAGGTGGATCCCGACACCATCGCCATCCCAGTCGGGCGTCCGACGCGATTCCGCTTGATGAACCTCACGATGTTCAATCCGAACGCGCGGTTCGTCCTCACCGCGCGCCGCGACAGCGTCGGCGAGCTGCCCGTGGATTCTCTCGAGGTGCGCTGGCAGCCACTGGCAAAGGACGGCGCCGACCTGCCGGAGCCCCAGCGGCGCGCGCGCCCCGCACGCCAGGTCGTCAGCATGGGTGAGACCTACGACTTCCTCTTCACGCCGTCAGCGGTCGGCGACCTGCGGCTCGAGGTGCGAGCGGGGGGCGCCGGAGCGCTGCTGGCGCGGGTGCCGATCCGGGTGCGGTAGCGCGAACGAGAGGCGCTCGCCCACGGTACTCAGCGCGGCACCCTCTGCCTCAGCTCCTCGAAGAAGTTCTCGACGACGATGAGTGGGCCCTCCTGAGGCGCACGGCGCGACCGGATCACGACGAACCGTCGTCCATCGGGCGCGACGTCCCAGTCGATCACGTTCGCAAGGGAGAAGAGGCGGCTCGGCTCGCCGACGGAGAAGTCCGCGCCCGGGATGACCGCGACCCGAATGAGGTCGCTTGCCGCATTCGCGAAGAAGATCTCGTTGCCGTCGCTCGACCACTCCGGCGCGACACCCCCGCCGGTCGACACCTGCACCTGCGACGTCGAGGTGCCGGGGAAGGGTCGGACGTACGCCTCGTACCTTCCTGAGGTGTTCGAAGAGTAGAGCAGCCATCGACCGTTGGGCGAGACACTCGCGGCGCGCTCGCTGAAGTCCGTGGCGACGAGCGGTACGGGCACGGAATCGACGCCTAGGCGGATGCCGTAGACGTCGTCCCTGTAGACGATCTTGGTCGTGTCCCGCGCAGTGTAGACCAGCCACTGGCTGTCACGCGACCAGCGCCCTTGAGAGATGAAGGGCCCCGTGTAGAGGACCGTCGGCTCTCCGCTCCCGTCGGCGCGAACCGAACGCAGGTCGCCGTTCGCAACGAAGACCGACTGGAAGACCACCTGCTTCCCGTCCGGATGCCAGCGAGGCGACTGATTCGTCCGCTGGTGCGTGAGCTTCGAGAACGCTCCGCCGCGGCGGTCCACTCGCTTCACCCAGATCTGCTCACCCTCCGCGTCCGCACGCGAGATCGCAAGCCTCGTCCCGTCAGGCGAGAGGGCGAGTGACTCGAAGTCCCCCCGCCACCCCGAGTCCACCTCCGAGAAGACTCCAGCGCGAGTGACCCAGAGCACCTCACGATCCCCCTGCGCCGTTCCGGTCGCGTACCAGAGCGTTCCGTTCCGGGAGAGGGCAAGATCCAGGCCGCCACCGCCCATCCGGATGTTCACCCCCTCCGCCAGCGCCACGGGATCCCCCGTGACTTCCAGCCGATCCTGGTCGAACGGGACCGCCATCAGCACTCGTTCCGCCGTGACATAGATGATATGCCCCGACGTGGCATACCGCGCGTAGACGCCGTGCAAGAGCGTACGGTGCTTGCCGGTGCGGAGGTCGATCACCCCGATGTCGTCCGACTGGCTGATGTTGACACCAGGCCCACCGCGGTTGATGGTGATCAGCACACCGCGCCCATTCGGCAGCGCATCGGGCCAGTTGTGTTGCAGTTCTGCCGTGGTCGAATCGAGCACCGAGACCGTCTCCGACGGTCCGCCCGACTCGCGGACGCGGCGCAACGGACCGACGCCGCTCGCGTCGAAGTAGATGTAGCCATCGCTTCCCCACGCCGCTCCCGGTCCACCGACGCCGGTGGAGGTCACCATCACGGGCGGCGCACCCGTCAGCGTCGCCACCCGGAGTTCCGCATTGCCCGCCGCGCCGCTCATGAAGCCGACCCGCAGTCCTTCGGGAGAGAAGAAAGGATTGAACGCGCCGTCAGTGCCCGGAAGCTCCACCGGTTCGAGCTGGTCGCGCGACCGGACGAACAGTCGGCCGTTCTCCCCGACGTAGGCGAGCTTCGAACCGTCGGGTGAGACGGCCATCGGCTGCCACTGGGTCGACCCGATTCGTTTGCCCTCGGGAAGTACGACCTGGTAGCGCGAGACCGGCCCCGGCGCAGCTGGGCGCGTGAGCGCCCAGAGCGTCGTCAGCGCGAGCACGCCGGCGAGAGCGAGCGTGGGGACGGCTGCACGGTGGCGCCATCCGGTCCCAGGCAGTGCCGCCGCGCCGATCGCCGCAGTACCGAACGCGTACGCCGGGTTCTTGAGCGCCTCGGCGAACGCCTTCGCCGATGAGAATCGATCGGCCGGCACCTTCTCCAGCGCCTTCATCACCGCCGCGGCGACATTCGGCGGGACCGACCGACGGAACTTCGTCACCACCGGCGCCGGCTCGGCGATGATCTTCATGATGATCGCCTGCGCTGATCCGCCGCTGTGCGGGGGCTCGCCGGCCAGCATCTCGAAGAGTACGCTCGCGAGCGAATAGACATCCGACCGCGCCGTGATCTCCTTCTCGGCCGTCGCCTGTTCCGGCGACATGTAGTGCGGCGTTCCCAGACTCAACACCGTCTCTGTCATCCGACCACCCGCCGCAGCGCTCACCGCGAGCGCGATGCCGAAGTCAGCGACCATCGGCCGGCCGTTGGCGATGAGGATGTTCTCGGGCTTGATGTCGCGATGGATCACGCCGTGCTCGTGCGCGTATTGCAGCGCATCCGCGACATCGGTCGTGATGCGGACCGCGTCTTCGACATCGAGCTGCGTCTCGCGGTTCAGCTTGTCGCGCAGCGTCTCGCCGTCGATGAACGGCATCACGTAGTAGAGGAACCCGTCGGCCGTCCCCGAGTCGAAAAGGGGTAGGATGTTGGGGTGCTGCAACGCAGCCGTGGTCTTGATCTCGACGACGAATCGTTCGGCGCCGAGCACCGCCGCGAGTTCGGGCTTGAGCACCTTGAGCGCGACGCGGCGGTCGTGCTTGAGGTCGTGCGCGAGGTATACCGTCGCCATCCCGCCCGCGCCGAGCTCGCGCTCGATGCGGTAGCGGTCGCTGAGCGCCGCCGAGAGGCGTTCGGTGATCGCGCTCATGGACTGCTCCGCCGCTTCGCACGCGCGACCCAGCCATCCGTGAGCACGAGCATTCCCACGTCGCTCTCCTGGGCGGCCACGCGCCGCACCGCGAGGAACCGTTGGGGGTCCCGGCTCACCGCGACACCCGAGGAGAGGATCAGGCCGGAGCGCGACTCATTGAAGAGCACGCGCGGCGCCGAGAGGCGTACCTGCTCGCCGAGCGCGACGTCCACGGTCATGAAGGATCCATCCGACTCGCGCACATAGTGGATCTGGTCACCGGCGGCGCTCCAGTAGACCCGGCTTCGATGGCGCACGCCACCTGCCGAGACCTGTATCCGGTCCTCGCCACGAGGGAAGCGGCTGATGTACACCTCGAACTTCCCTCTCCTCGAGTCACCGGCGATAAAGGTCGCGAATCGGCCGTCGGGCGAGAGTCGGAGTTCCAGCGAGGAGCCCTCGCCCACCGGGAACCGCTGCGAGGTCGCGCTCGCGGAGCGAAGATCTCGGAACCAGACGTCGGAGGACTCGTTGTCCCCGGTCACATACGTGAGGAACCGGCCGTCCCGCGACACCCAGGGATCGAAGGCCGGATCGACCACCGTCGCCGGCTCCCCACCCGCAGCGTTCACCGCGCGGATCGCGAGGCCCTCGTCATCCATGCCGGTCTGCGTGATGTAGTAGATCCGGTCTCCCGCGCCGGACCACGCCGGGCCGTATTGGATCGAGTCCGAGCTCCCCAGCGGCATCCGCGCGCCGCGATCGGGGGCGTGGATGCGGATCCCCCCCCTCCCCTCGAACGCGATGCGCCGTTCGTCGGGCGAGAGCGCGGGACTCCTTGCGAAGCCCTCATCCGAACCGACCGTGCCACGGATCGTGCCCTCGCGGTCGACCCAGACGAGTTCCATCGCGTTCTGGCTGGCGACGCGGTAGAGCAGCGCACCGTCGGTGGACGCGCTCGCGTTCAGCGCGGCATCGGTCACGAGGATCGGATCGCCTTGCGCCTTCGCACCCCGCAGGGCGAGCGCCCAGACGCCTCCGTTCTTGCGGAAGAGCAGATAGCCCGGCTCGACCCATTGACTCAGCGTGCCGCCTTCGACGAGAACGTGGCGCTCGCGACCGTCCCACCCGTCGATGCGCCCAGGGCCATGGTCGGGATCGACCTCGAAGATGGCGCCCCCGCCGCTGGGGAGCGCCGAGACCCGATGGAAGTGCTCCGCCGAGTCGGGCACCAGGAACGGGCGAACCGGCCCTCCCCCCTCGGCGACCTGGAAGATCGCGCTGAAGCCAGAACTCAGGAGCATCCGACCATCGTCGGTCCACGACCCGGCGCAGACGTTGTCGAGCGGGCAGGCGTGATCGAGCTCGGTCACGAGCGCCGGAGTCCCGCCGTCCGCCGACACGCGAAAGATGCGATTCCCCACCCAGTAGCCGAGGTCGCGTCCGTCGGGCGACCAGAACGGCGCCATCGCGTCCTCCGTGCCCACGAGCGGACGCGACGTGATCCCGGCGAGCTCGCGGATCCAGAGTCGTCCGTCGCCGATGAACACCACGCGATCGCCGGCCGGGGAGATCACCGGCCACGCGATGCGCGAGAGCTTCGGCAGATTCACCGCAAGCTGGCGCGCGGCGCGGGTCGGTGCCGGTCGCAGCCAGCCCCAGGCGGCGATCACCGACATCGTGAGCGCGACGACGAGCAACGTTGCGCTCGACCGCGACCACGGTCCATCGGCGATCGCGCCGCGTCCGGCATAGGTCGCGCGGCCGCTCAGCGCGAATGCGGGATTCGCGAGCGCCTCGGCGAACGCCTTCGCGGAGTCGAACCGATCTGCCGGGAGCTTCTCGAGCGCCTTGGCGACCGCCGCCGCGACGTTCGGCGGCACCGACCGGCGACGCGCGCTCACCATCTGCGGCGTCTCGGTGATGATCTTCATGATGATCTGTTGCGCGCTGCCGCCGCCATGCGGTGGTTCCCCGGCGAGCATCTCGTAGAGCACCGACGCGAGACTGTAGATGTCGGATCTCGCCGTGATCTCCTTCTCCGCCGTCGCCTGCTCCGGCGACATGTAGTGCGGCGTGCCGAGACTCAGCCCCGTCTCCGTCATGCGACCACCCGCTGCGGCTGACACCGCCAGGGCGATCCCGAAGTCGGCGACCATCGGCCGGCCATCGTGCAGAAGGATGTTCTCCGGCTTGATGTCGCGGTGGATCACACCGTGGCGGTGCGCATAGTCGAGCGCATCGGCGACTTCGCTGGCGATCTTCACTGCATCTTCGACGCCGAACTGCGTCTCGCGGTTGAGCTTGTCGCGGAGTGTCTCGCCCTCGATGTACGGCATGACATAGAAGAGGAAACCGTCGGCGGTCCCCGAATCGAACAATGGCAGGATGTGCGGATGACTCAGCGCGGCGGTGGTCTTGATCTCGACGACGAAGCGCTCGGCGCCGAGGACCGCGGCGAGCTCGGGCTTCAAGACCTTGATCGCGACCTTCCGATCGTGCTTGAGATCGGCCGCGAGGTAGACTGTCGCCATCCCGCCCTGCCCCAGCTCGCGTTCGATGCGGTAGCGGTCGGCGAGCGCGACGCTCAGTCGTTCGTTCACGGCACTCACGGCGTCCCGCCCTCGCCGCCCGCCGGGCGGCCGAGCGTCCGCTGCCACCCACGCACGATCCGCACGTAGCCGGCCGTCGTCGGCCCGACGGTGCGGAGGTAGAGGATGCTCCCGTCCGGCATCACCGTGTTCGACGGTCCTGAGGTGTTGAGCAGCTTCTCGTCGCAGAAGAGGAGCGCCGGCGCCGCGAAGGGCGGCATCGCGCCGGCGCGGGGACGCTGGCGATACCAGCATCTTCCGTTCCGGTAGACGAGACCCCCGTCGGGCAACCAGAGCGGTTCCGACGCCGCGTCCAGTGAGACCTTGTACTGGCGCGCCATCGAGGGGAAAGGCGTCACGAAGATCTGCGAGATCCCCTTCTCCGACCCGGCGTACGCGAGCCAGCGTCGGTCGGGCGAGACCACCGGATAGTACTGATTGCTCGGGAGCTTGAGCGTGTCGGCGTGCACCACGCGATCGTGGTCCAGCGTCGCCACCACGATATCGTTACCCGAACCGCCGATCACGAGGCCCGGGTCCACGAACATGCTCGGCTGCAGTTGCTGTCCAGCGAGCCGGACCGGTGCCCCACCGCCCGGCGGGAGAAGCATCGTCTCAAGCTCGCTGGTCGCCGAGGCGCCTACGACGTACGCAAGCGTTCCGTCCGGCGCCCAGGTCGGATAGCCGAGATAGTAAGCGGCAGCGACGCGGTCGCCCTGTCCGGTCTCGGCATCATAGATCCAGAGTTCATCGCCAGTCACGCCACGCGAGGTCGCGGCGAGCCACTTCCCGTCGCGTGACACGCCGAAGTTTCCGTACTCCTTGGCCGGGACCGGCAATACGCGCGCAGCGCCACCCGGCTGCATCGCGACGAACCGTCCGATCGCGCCGTTCGAACCCGTGACGTAGACGAGGTCGCCAGCGCGCGTGACTCCGAAGTGTCCGGCGATCGCGAATTGCGATCGCCTGAGGCCACGGCGCACGATCGTCCGCGGGCCGATCACGCGGCGGGCGCGGTCGTAGCGAGCGACGACGAGATTCCCCACCTCGTCGACTGAGAGCAGTCGGTCATCCAACAGGGTGGACGTGGACGCCGCCATCGGACGTGCACTGTCACCGAGCACCGCGCCAGCGGATCGCATCTCCGGAACGATGCCGTCAGCGGACATCGTCACCACCCGCGCGAACCTGTTGTCCCCTTCGGAGTGACAGATCAGGTCGTTCGTCCCGGGGACCATCGTCGGCCATCCGCACGAGCCGCCCGGATCGCGCTTGGTCCCATCACTCAGTCGGATCCGGACGGTTCGCGTGCCGTACTCCGTCGCGACGAGCACCTCATCGGCACCCGTCCACACCATCCCGTAGGGCTCGACGATCTCCGCGACGTCGACCGCGGTGGCGCTCCCATCCACGTTCACCTTCTTCAGTAGACGGCCTGCCTGGAACGCGACCGACCGTCCATCGGGCGAGAGCGTCGGGATGAGCCCTCCGCGCGTTCCAGGCAGTGGCCGCGCCTCGGCTCCGCGCAGGCTCCGGTACCAGAGCTCAGTCCCCGAACTCACGCGAGCGACGTACACCATGAAGTCGCCGTCCGGCGAGACGGCGAGACTCGGCCATTCGATGCTGAATGGGCCGTCGTCGGCGAAGGCGAGTTGCGCGGTGTCGGGGAGGCCTACATCCCGCACCACGGGGCCTGGCGCGCTGGCGCGACCAGTGAAGTACGCCGCGGCAAGGATGACGAGTCCGCCGACGGCGGCGAGGCCGAGTGACCGCCGGCTCAGCGCCTGCCGTGCGGCGCCGACTCCCGTTCCGCCATCTGCGGCCGTGTGGAATGACGGATCATTCAGCGCCCGCGCGAAAGCGCTCGCACTCTCGAACCGATCGGCCGGCAGCTTCTCCAATCCTTTCGCCACTGCCGCCGCCACGTTTTGCGGCACCGACCGCCGGAACTGCGTCACCTCCGGCACCGGCTCGGCGATGATCTTCATGATGATCTGCTGCGCCGAACCACCGAGATGCGGCGGTTGTCCGGCGAGCATCTCGAAGAGCACGCTCGCGAGCGAGTACACGTCGCTGCGCGCCGTGATCTCCTTCTCCGCCGTCGCCTGCTCGGGCGACATGTAGTGCGGAGTCCCCAGGCTCAGACCCGTTTCGGTCATGCGACCACCAGCCGCGGCCGAGACCGCGAGCGCGATCCCGAAGTCGGCGACCATCGGTCGCCCATCGTGCAGCAGGATGTTCTCCGGCTTGATGTCGCGATGGATCACACCGTGTCGATGCGCGTAGTCGAGCGCGTCGGCGACCTCGCTCGCGATCTTCACCGCTTCCTCGACGCCGAACTGCGTCTCGCGATTCAGCTTGTCGCGGAGGGTCTCCCCTTCGATGAAGGGCATCACGTAGTAGAGGAATCCTTCCGCAGTCCCCGAATCGAAGAGCGGGAGGATGTGCGGATGGCTGAGCGACGCCGTAGTCTTGATCTCGACCACGAAGCGTTCGGCGCCGAGCACCGCGGCGAGCTCGGGCTTCAGCACCTTCAGCGCGACCCTGCGGTCGTGCTTGAGGTCGGCCGCGAGGTACACCGTCGCCATCCCGCCGGCGCCGAGTTCGCGCTCGATCCGGTAGCGATCAGCGAGCGCTGCGGAGAGCCGCTCGGGGACGCCGCTCACTGCCGCGCCCCGGCCTTGAGCGCCGCGCGCAGTTCGGTGGTGAAGTTCTGCACGATCACGAGGTCACCCGAGGTGTCTCCCGCACCCTGGCGCACCATCAGGAATCGCCTACCGTCGCGCGACGGCTCGAACATCTGGTCGATCGGGTTGGTCTCGAACCTCCCCTCGGGAGGCGAACGGACCAGCACGCGGCGCGTGAGCGACGCGGGACCGCGCGACATATCCGCCGCGTTGATGGCTTGGCCAGCCTCGGTCCGGTAGAAGAGTTCGCGCCCGTCGGCGCTCCAGACGGGATTGACCGCGCTCTCGGTGGAGACCTGCCAGCGCCCGTCCTGCACCGCGGGGAACGGCCTGACGAAGACCTGCGGCTGACCGGATTCGTTGGAGACGTACGCGATCCACTTCCCGTCAGGCGAAAGAGCGGGCGACCATTCGCCCCACGACTCGGCGAGGAGCGGTCCAGGCACGCTGTCGGTGCCGACGCGCATCGCGAGGATGTCGCGCGAGGGCGGTCCCTCGACGCTCGCGACGAGCCAGCGGCCATCGCGCGACCACCGCGCCTCAGTGAAGCCGCGGCCGCCATCGGCGATCCGCTCCTCGGCACCGACGCCGTCCGCACGGCGTCGCCAGAGCGAGCGCCTGCCGTCCCGCGTGGAGACGTAGCTCACCCAGCGGCCATCGTCGCTCCACGAGGGCGCCTCATTCCTCGTTCCGCCGAACGTCAGTCGATTCACCGGCCCACGGTCGAGTTGCTTGATCCAGACATCGCCCCGGGAGGCATTGATGATCGTGATGGCGACCCGGCCCCCATCCGGCGAGAGCGAGTAACTCTCCAGTTCCGGGTCGGACCAGTTCGGATCCACGAGCGTCTGCGCCCCTCCGTCACGGCTCACCCAGATCGCCTGCTCGTTCGCGTTCGTTCCCTCGAACGCGTAGGCGAGCGTGCCTCCGCCCACGGTCAGCTCGGTCTGCTGGTTCCGGATCTCCGCGCGCCCGAAGAGTGCCTGTGGCCGGCCGCGCGTCGCGAGACGGCCCACGTCGAACGACACGGCCATCACCGTCCCGTCCTCAGTGACATAGACGAGCGCTTCGGCATCCGCGACGTACTCGCCGCCGACACCCTGCAGTTCGGCGCCGATGCGTCCCGTGCGCAGTTCGACGGCCCGGATGGTAGTGGCCGAGAGGTCACCGCTCTCCCCGAATGCCGTCACCAAGGCGCCCCGACCCCCCGGCAGTACGCGCAGCCAATGGTACTCTCGTCCGCTGCCGGCGTCGGGAAGCGTGAGTACGTCCTCGATCGGCCCGCCACCTCCCGACACGCGACGAATGATCCCGCCGGAGCCGATGAAGTAGACGAACCCCTCCGGACCCCAGGTCGGAGGACTGGAGACGCCGGAATCGGCGAGGGTCAGCGCCGGCCCGCCGCGCAGCGACACGACTTGGATCGACAGACGATTCGATGCCACCGCGTAGGCGACCTGCGAGCCATCCCACGACACTGATGGACCGCCGGCGTCCTCGGTGCCGGGAAGCAACCGAGTCTCGAACTGGTCGAGTGATCGGATCGCGAGCGCGCGTCGCGTCCCGACACCGACGAACGTGTCGACGACGTAGACGAGCTCCCGGCCGTTCGGCGTCAGCGCGAGCCGCGGCGGCTCGGCGGTACCTCCGAAGGCGAGCACGCGGTCTGACGGGAGGATCACGGCGAGGCGACTGACCGGCGCGTCCGGTCCTGGCTTGAGCAGCGACCACGCAGCGACGCTCGTCGAGAGCAGTGCGATCGCGCCGAGCGCGGTGAGCGTGCGCCGCGAGCCGGCCCGCGCACCGACCGCGAGCGCGCCCGTCTCCTCTGCCGCACCACGGTAAGTCGCATCACCCAACGCATGCGCGAACGCCGCCGCACTCTCGAACCGATCGGCCGGCAACTTCTCGAGTGCGTGCGCGACCGCCGCCGCCACATTCGGCGGCACCGACTTCCGGAACTGCGTCACCGCCGCCGCCTGCTCGGTGATGATCTTCATGATGATCTGCTGCGCCGTCGCGCCGGTGTGCGGCGGGTTCCCCGTCAGCATCTCATAGAGGACGGAGGCCAGACTGTAGACGTCAGAGCGACCGGTGATCTCCTTCTCCGCCGTCGCCTGCTCGGGCGACATGTAGTGCGGCGTGCCGAGACTCAGGCCGGTCTCGGTCATGCGACCACCAGCGGCGGCCGAGACCGCCAGCGCGATCCCGAAGTCGGCGACCATCGGCCGGCCGTCGTGCAACAGGATGTTCTCCGGCTTTATGTCGCGGTGGATCACGCCGTGCCGATGCGCGTAGTCGAGCGCGTCGGCCACCTGCGATGCGATCCGCACCGCCTCATCCACGCCGAACTGCGTCTCACGGTTCAGCTTGTCGCGAAGGGTCTCCCCCTCGACGAACGGCATCACATAGAAGAGGAAGCCATCCGCCGTTCCCGAATCGAAGAGCGGAAGGATGTGCGGATGCTGGAGCGCCGCCGTCGTCTTGATCTCGACGACGAAGCGCTCGGCGCCGAGCACCGCAGCGAGCTCGGGCTTCAAAACCTTGATCGCGACCTTACGGTCGTGCTTGAGATCCTGAGCGAGGTACACGGTGGCCATCCCGCCGGCACCGAGCTCGCGCTCAACGCGGTAGCGGTCGGCAAGCGCCGCGGCGAGACGTTCGGAGATCGCGCTCACCGGATCGGCCGCCCGGCGAGCTCGGCCGGCCAGTTCTGCACGAGCACGAACTTGTCGCTGCGGAGGGTCCGCGACCGATACATCACGAACCGCTGTCCGCCCGGTGCGACATCGTACGCGGCACCGCTCTGGACCACGCGAAGGAAGCCCGACCGGTCGAAGAGCACCCTGCGCTCGCGCACGCGGAAGGTCGGCGTCAGCTCGACCTGTGCCGCGATGAAGCGCAGTCCCGGTCCGGAGAAGAAGAGCTCACGGCCGTTCGGCGCCCAGTGCGGCTCGGTCCCTCCGTCGATCGAGACGACCGTCCGGCCGCTCGCCACGTCGGGGAACGGACTCACGTAGACCTCGGGGACACCCGACTCGAGCGAGACATACGCAAGCCAGCGCCCGTCCGGCGAGAGCGTCGGCGCGACTTCGGCGGCCGGAGTCGCCACGAGCCTGACCGTCGCCGTGTCTCCCTTGGTCCGCCGGGCGAAGATGTCCTGGGTGACGGTATACACGACCCACGATCCATCCGGAGAGACCGACGCGCTGCGCATCCCCTGCACATGAGGAGTCACTGGGAAGGGATTCGCGCCCTCATCCACGCGTCGACCATACAGCGCCCAAGAGGATCCGGAGCGCACCGAGATGAAGTAGACGGTGCGCCCATCGGGCGACCAGGAGGGCGTGAAGTTGTCGCCCTCGAGCGTGAGTTTCTGGAGGGGGCCATTCGGCAGGTCCTTGATCCAGATGTTCCCGAGCGCCGCGTCGGGCGAGGACATCGCGATCCGACGACCGTTCGGCGAGAGCGCGATCTCGTAGAACGGACCGCGCAAGGTCGAGTCGGTCGGCGCTGTGCCGCCCTGGCGATCGACCCAGACCAGCTCCTCGGAACCTCCGCCTCCTCCCGTCGCGTACATCATCACCCCCGTCTCAGAGAGGGTGAAGTGTGCGACGCCACCTTCACCCCGACTCACGCCGGAGACGAGCGGGATCGGTGCGCCACGGGTCGCGAGCGCCTTCGCATCGAAGGAGAGGGCGAACAGGCCGCCGCTCGCGTCCGAGTACACGATGTGACCGCTCGGCGAATATCGCGCGTAGGTCCCGCGCACCAGGACCTTGACCCCATTTGTCCGGAGGTCGACCGCGGCGATGTCGTATTGGTCCTCGGTCGAGCGCACGATCGTGAAGAGCGCACCCTTCCCGTTCGGCAACACGTCGACCCAGCTGTGCCCCTGTTCACCCTGGGCGGAGTCGACGCTCGTCACCTGCTCGACCGGTCCGCCCGGCTCGCGCACGCGCCGGATCCCACCGACGCGCGTGAAGTAGATCGCCCCGTCGGGGCCGAAATCTCCCCCCGCGGAGACGGTCGAGTCCTGGACCCAGGTCTGCCGTGGTCCGCCGCGCAGCGAGGCGGTGAAGAGCCGCGGCGGATTCTGCCGATAGAACGCGACGACGTCACCGGCCGTCGAGAGGAAGGGGGAGTCGGCACCATTCGTCTCCGGCACGCGCGTCCCGACGAGGGAGTTCAGTGGCCGCTCCCAGATGTCGACATCCCCATCGCCCGGGCCGATGTAGACGAGCCGTGACCCATCGGCCGAGAGGGCGAGAAGGATGCCCGGCTGGCGGATGAGTTCCGCACTGTCGGGCATCGTGATCGGGAAGCGCACGACGGGTGCGTCGGGCGCCGGACGCGTCCAGCCCCACGCCGCGGCGATCACGGCGAGGATGAGCCCCGCCACCAACGGGATGGCGGCGCGCTCCTTGAGGCGGGACGTCTTCATCGCGATCGTCTCGGCGCCCGCCCGCGCCTCGAGTGTGAACGACGCCATCTTGAGCGCCCCGGCGAACTCACTCGCCGTCGCGAACCGGTCGGCCGGGAGCTTCTCGAGCGCCTTCGCCACGGCCGCCGCGACGTTCGGCGGCACCGCCTTCCGGAACTGCGTCACCGCCGCCACCGGCTCGGCGATGATCTTCATGATGATCTGCTGCGCGCTCCCGCCGAGGTGAGGCGGCTGACCGGCGAGCATCTCATAGAGGACAGACGCCAGACTGTAGACGTCAGAGCGGCCGGTGATCTCCTTCTCAGCCGTCGCCTGTTCAGGACTCATGTAGTGCGGCGTACCGAGACTCAGCCCGGTCTCCGTCATCCGACCACCGGCAGCAGCCGAGAGCGCGAGCGCGATACCGAAGTCGGCGACCATCGGCCGGCCATCGTGCAGGAGGATGTTCTCCGGCTTGATGTCGCGATGGATCACGCCGCGCCGATGCGCGTAGTCGAGCGCATCGGCCACCTCGCAGGCGATCCGCACCGCTTCGTCCACCCCGAATTGCGTCTCGCGGTTGAGCTTGTCGCGAAGGGTCTCCCCTTCCACGTACGGCATCACATAGAAGAGGAAGCCATCGGCGCTCCCGCTGTCGAAGCGCGGGAGGATGTGTGGATGCTGCAGCGCGGCGGTGGTCTTGATCTCGACCACGAATCGCTCGGCGCCGAGGACGGCGGCGAGTTCGGGCTTGAGGACCTTGATCGCGACCTGACGGTCGTGCTTCAAGTCCTGGGCGAGGTAGACGGTCGCCATCCCGCCCTGGCCGAGCTCACGCTCGATGCGGTAGCGGTCGGCGAGGGCCGCCGAGAGACGTTCGGAATTCGCAGTCATTTGGCTGCGGCCAAGATACGGCTCCCGTGGCCCGCTGTCGAACGCCGCGCCGGGGCCCCCGGCCTCGCTCTCCCTCCGACACCGCGCGTCAATACGTATGTATTGACATTGTGAGACGCTCCCCGCAGATTCCGACCATGCCCGCCAAGACGCAGCAACTCCAGATCCGCGTGACCCCGCAGCAGAAGGCGGCGCTCAAGCGCCTCGCGCGCGCGGCGGGATGCGACGTCTCGCGCTACGTCCTCTCCCGGCTCGTGCCTGCGGGACCGGATCGCTTCGCCGATCTCCTCCGAACCCTGCGGGCGGACACCGATCCGCGCTTCGCCCTGGCCGAACTGAACGACTTGCTGCACGCCTGTCCCTCGATCGCCTTCGCTGAGACGGTCGGCGCCGCCGACCTCGGCGCGCTGTCGCCCTACCTGCAGAACTACGTCGCGGCGATGGTCGAGCAGGCCGCGGAAGCGAAGCAGGTCGAGCCGCCGCGCTGGGTCAGCGCCGTCCTCCCGCTCGACGCGCCGCACTTCGTCACGCCGCTGAAGAGCCTGCGGCTTCACCTTCTGCGGTCGGCGCCGGTGTCCTTCAAGCGTCGCAACATCTTCGTTGACGCCAGTGTCGGAGAGCGGGTCTGAGCATGCCCGAACCGGTCCGGCTGACGAAGGTTGACATCCTGAGTCTCTTCGATTTGCTCAACGAGGAGCTCGCCGCCTCCGACACCCACGCCGAGGTCTACCTCGTCGGCGGCGCGGTGATGTGCCTTGCCCTCGGCGCCCGCGCAGCCACGCGTGACGTGGACGCGTCGTTCAAGCCGGCAACGCTCGTGCGCGAGGCGGCGGCCCGCGTCGCAGCGCGAGCCGGCGTACCAGATGACTGGCTGAACGACGCCGTGAAGTCCTGGCTCAGTCCGCGCGGGACGTACGATCGATTCCTGGAGCGGTCACATCTCCAGGTGTTCGTCGCACAGCCCACGTATCTGCTGGCGATGAAGTGCGCGGCGATGCGATTGGGCGCGGAGTTCCACGATCTCGACGACGTCCGCTTCCTGCTGCGCTACCTCAACATCACGACGACGGCGGCGGCCATCGAGATCGTGACGCAGTACTTCGACGACGCCAGGATCCCGCTCAAGACGCGGCTCGCGTTGGAGGAACTGCTGGGCGGCTAGTGCGTCACTCCGCGGCCCTCAAGGACGCCGGCCTGCCGCGGCCTTGAGTTCCGTGAACCAGTTGTCCACTTGGATCACCGTGACCGGCACCGGACTCGGCGCGGCCTGGGAACCCACGTTGCGGATGAAGACGAAGCGCCGGTCGTCGGGCGTGAGGTCATAGAGTCGCCGGGTGGTAAACCGCAGCAGGCCAGTCGCTGGAAAGAGAGTCCGCTCTTCGCCGAGTTCGAATGCCGTGCCGGACCTCACCGCCGCGACCACCATCGCGCCGCTCCCATCGCGGTAGAAGAGCTCGCGGCCGCTATGCGCCCACATCGGTTCGCTGCCACCGTTGCGGGAGACCTGCCACCGCCCGCTGTTCGCATCGGGGAAGGGCCGCACGTAGACCTCGAATCGTCCCGACTCGTTCGAAGCATAGGCCAGCCACCGTCCGTCGGGCGAAACCGCCGGATGGACCTCGTCGTACCGGTCATTCGCTACCAGGGGACTCGTTCTTGCGCTGTCGGCTGCTCGCTCGACCAGATGGATGTCGCGAGACGGCGGTACTGAGAGGCGGACGATGAGGCGTGAGGTATCACGAGTGCGCTGTACCTCGGACACGACGCGCGTTGCGTCCAGAAGGATCGCCTCCGCGCCCGTGCCGTCGGCACTGCGCGCGGCGAGGTCGTCGTTCGTTCCAGACTTCGCCGTCATGTACATCACGGTCCGATTGTCCGCGGTCCAGGCGGGGCCCGTGTTGACGCCCTCGAAGGTCATTCGTGTGAACGGGCCCGCCGGCAGTTGCTTGACCCAGATGTCGGAGTTCCCCGACGTGACGGCGCTCACCGCGAGCCGCCGTCCGTCCGGCGAGAGCGCGATGCCCGAGTTGCCGGAGGGCACGTAGCTCCAGGTCGGGTCGACGGGCGATGCCAGGCCCTCTCGTGTCACCCAGACCGCTTCGACGAGCTGGGTTGCGTTCACCGCTCCCCCACCGACGTAGAGGAGCGTGCCGCTCGGAGAAAGGGTCATGTCGGCGGAATTGGCCGAGGTCCGCACTCCGTCCATCACCGGGACCGGTGCAGTCCTGAAGGACAGCTCGCCCAAGTCGAACGGCGCCAGGAAGACACCGCCATCTCTCCGAGCGAATACCACATCGCCACTCGGCAGGTACCAGGCCCTCACCACTTCGGTCGACAGGACGCGGAGCACTCCCGATCGAAGATCGACGACGCGTAGGTCAGACTCCGCACAGTTCTGCGTGCAAACGACGACCAACGCGCGTCGTCCGCCGGGAAGGGGCGAAACGGCGACCACGTAGCGGCCGATCGAGTCGCTGTGCACCACCCGCCGCTGCACTGAGGCATCGACGCCGATCGCCT
>JANNKK010000003.1:0-8760 GCA_031396245.1 Gemmatimonadaceae bacterium | reverse complement strand
CGGCGATCGTGATCCAGGTCGATGCCCTCGACGGGCCACCCGCCAATGGCTGAGCAGCCGGAGACGGTCGGCGGGGTCGCGGAGCTCTATCTCGGGAACATCCTCTACGCGCTGGAGCGCTGTGCGCTCGCGATGACGGAGGAGGGGAAGGGCGCCGATGCGCAGTTCTACCGTGGGATCGGGCGGCTGCTCGCCGAGGCGCACGGGAAGGCGAAGAAGGCTGCGCCGTCGGCCTGAGTCTCTCTGCGCCTCGGGCCAACTGCATTCACCACAGAGGGCACAGAGGACACAGAGAACTGCTGGACACGAAGGGCACGAAGGAAATGAAGGACACGAAGAACGACAACTGCCACTGCACCACGGGGGGAACTCAGCGCGAGGCCGGCGGCGCTGTCGTTCCCCCCGTTTTGGTCGTTGCCCTTCTCTGTGTCCTCTGTGTCCTCTGTGCCCTCTGTGGTGAACGCAGTTGCAGTTACGCGCGGGCGATGCTCTCTAGCACCGTCTCCCTCGACACCTCGAGCCGCTTCACCGTGAACACCCTGAGCCACCGTGCCGACTGGTAGAGCTGTTCCCCCAGGATCGGCAGGTTGATCGCCCCGGCGAGCCCCTCGTCGGTCACGCGGCGCACGGCACCGTCGCGCGCGACGAGTGGGAGGTCGAGCCCGATCATCCGTTCCTTCCGGGGGTAGTCGAGGAGCAACTCCCCCTCGCCCAGTCCGAGTTCCGCCGCGAGTCGCACTTCGGCGCGTCGGGTCCGTGCCCGGTCCTCGGAGAGCCAGTCGAGGTCGTGCCCGCCGAGTTCTGCGGCCGGCGCTTCCATCGCCCGCTTGAAGAGACGCCGATACTTGATCGCCTCGAGCATCGGCGTTTCTCTGCCGCCCGCCGCCTCGATCGCGTGGAGCAACCCCTCGTCGGTGAAGGTGACCAGCGACGCCTCGGTGAGGCTGCCGGCGGCGAGGGCGTCCTCGACGAGTCGTTTGTACATCGCCGTCGCGCTGCGCACGGCGTGCTGCCAGTAGACGTTCCGGTACATCTCGTACTTCGCGAAGAGCAGGGACTCGAGGGCCGAGAGTCCCTTCTCGCGGAGGCCGATCGTGAGGCGGCCCGTCGCGGGATCGCGCACCACCGTCAGCGCGTGGCGGAGGCGCTCGTCGTCGATCTCGCCGTACGGGACGCCGCACATCATCGCGTCGCGCTTCAGGTAGTCGATCTTGTCGAGGTCGATCGAGCCCGAGATCAGGCCCTGGAGCGGGGAGGCGCTCCGGCCGCGGATGTAGTCCAGGATGCGGGACGGCGCGTCCTTGCCGAACTCTGCGCGGAGGAGCGCTCCGAGGTCGCCCTGATCGAGCAACGGACCAGCCACCGCCTCGTGGTGCGCGATGCCGATCTCCTCGAGGGCGTGGGAGAAGGGGTAGTGCCCGAGGTCGTGCAGCAGGGCGGCGGCGACGACGAGCATGCGTTCATCAGTCGCGACGCCTTCGAGTTCCCCCGCTTCGCCGAGCACCCGCACCGTCTCGCGCGCGAGGTGATAGGCGCCGAGGGCGTGCTCGAACCGCGTGTGGGTCGCGCCGGGATAGACGAGGTGCGCGAGGCCCAGCTGCCGCACGTAGCGGAGGCGCTGGAAGACCGGCGAGTCGACGAGCCGAAGGAAGGGCCCGTCAACGCGGATGTTGTTCCACAGCGGGTCGCGGAAGGTTGGCAAAGGGCGGGTGGGAGGTGTGAGGTGGGAGGTGTAAGGTAAAGGCGAATGGCGATGCGGGAGGAGGGGAATGCCGCTCAGCGGAGCGGCAGCGAGATGTGCAGGTGATCGGCGGTGCCGACGTGGCGCAGGGTCTTGAACCCCATCAGAGTGAAGTAAGCGCGCGTGGCGGCGTTCCTGATGCGGGATCGGCCGGCGGTGCGGAGGTCGATCGCGTGGACGTAGCCGTCACGCTGCCGGTAGTGCAGCGAGTTCTCGCTCGCGGGAAGGCGCAGTCCGCGATAGTCCGTGGGTCTTCGTACGGTCTCGGTGAGCACGATCGCCGGATCGGCAAGGATCGCTGTGCCCAGGGCGATGCGGAGGATGGGGTGAACGGAGGTGAAGTACGCCCGCACCGCGTCGGTCTTGGCGTTTTCGCGGGCGAGGAAGAGCAGCGCGTAGCCGCAATAGGCGGCGACGATCGGCAGGGCGATCCACATCCCCATCCTCAGTCCGATGCGGGGAACGCGATACCGGCCGCTCAGCGCCTTTGAGAACCGCACACCGAACATCGTGAGGCACGCCGCCGTCAGCAGGATCGCGAGGGCGAGCGCGCCCCAGGTCGGCAGGCCGAGCAGGGAATAGCTCCATACGCTCCCCCCGACGAGGGTCACGAACGGGAGCAGGACGGGGACGGCCAGTCGCACTGCAAGCCACGCGGTCTCGCGGAGAAAGGAAGGGTCGGCCCAGCGTCGCCGTGCCTTCCCGCGAACCTCACGTGCCTCGCGCTTCTTCAGGTTCGTGCGCTCCCGCTTGGCCTCGGCACGCAGGCGCTCGAGGCGTTCGTTGTCGGCGGCGGATGGAGTCCCCGCCCGTCCCTCGGTCCCCTTCTTGGTCGCGATCGTGGTCTCGGTCTGGAGAGCCCGCGTGTGGTGCCTTCGAGCGCTACGCGTGGAATGGAGGCGTCGATTTCACGGCGTGCGCATCCGGCGCATCGCATTGAGATGAGTGACGTCACGACCGCCGCTTCGCTGAACGCCATTCTGGCGCGCCCGCGTGGCCGATCGGGCACTAATAAGAATCGCCCAAAGACTCAGATATTAGAGTGGAGGGGGGCGATCGGCCGGCGATTCGGAAGCCGCAAGCCGAGAGCCCGGAGCCCGATCGGGTGTTCGCTCTCACCTCGATCGCGGGTGTACCGATGGACTCCGGCGTGGATCCCTGCGCACTGTGTTCCCCCGAGATCGCCGCGGAAGGTGGCGAGCAGCGCGACCTGGCCCGAGTCAGGTATCCGCTCGCGGGGCTTAGGATTAGAGCAGAATGCGACCTATCGGCCCAATGACGAACACCTGGATCATCCGCTCCCTGTGGGCGGCGGTCATCATCCTCTCGCTGGTCGGGGTGGCGACTGTAGTCGCGCGCTACTCGTTCCCGGACGACCTCGTCCTCCGCTTGCAGCCGCAGCGCCAAAGGGTGCTCGAGGCGCTCGGCCGGCCCGACCCTGCCGCAGTGACACGCCTGCCCGAGCTGGAGCGGTTCGAGCGGAACTTCGCCGAGCACCGCGCGCTGACGAGGTGGCATATCATCTCGGGAGGGCTGTTCGTCAGTACTAGCGTCGCTGCAGCTCGCCGGGCCGGTGCGCCGCCGGTACCCCGTGCTGCACCGCTGGTCGGGCCGGTTCCTGGTCGTGATCGGATGCCTGGCTGCTGTCACCGGGCTCTACTTCGGCATCTTCCTGCCGATCGTCGGCATCGCGGAGACCACGATCATAACGCTGGTGAGTGTGCTGTTCCTCGTCGCGATCGTGCGCGCCTTCCGTGCGATCCGCCGCGGCGACGTGGCCACGCATCGCGAATGGATGCTGCGCGCCTTCGGCGTGGTGCTGGCCGTGCCGGCCACTCGTGTGACGGGCGTATTCCTTGACGTGGCGTTCGCGCCGACCGGCATCAGCTCGATGAAGCTGTTGGCGATCGATCTCTGGATCACCTGGGCGCTCGTCATCGGCGTGACTGAGTGGTGGGTGCGTCACACGCGGCCGGTGGCATCGCGCAATACGAGGATGCCCAGCTCGTTCTCGCGATGGTAGTACATCATCGAACACCTCCTGCCCGGATGCTTTCACCGAGCGATTGCGGTGTCCACTGAACCGGGTGAACATCAGTCCGTACCGCATCGTGATCGTGGGCGACAAGCACCCGTCGCGTTGGGTGCGTCAGGTGGTGCGGCTCGAGGTGAAGGACTTATAGTAGAGCCGCCGCAGTCAAGTTGATCGGCCGCAGCACAACCTGACCTCAGCCAGGGCACGAGTCATGCCAGAGGAGTTCGTTCACGCTACGCTCGAGCAGGAAGCGCTTCCGCCGGCCTACGCGACGTGGCGGCGCATCCACCTCCTCGCGAGCTGGACGGTCACGCTCATCGGCATCGCTCATTGTGTCGTGACGGCCTTCGCGTTCGGCGCGTGGACTGATCGGGCCGTCTGGTTCCTCGGCGCCGGCCTCGGGGTGCTCCTCGTTGGCGCGTTGAACCTCGTGCACATCGGCCTGGGTCCCTGTCGGATGCCGACGACGCGGTTCGTGCGCGCTGCGAACTGGATGTATCTCGTCTTCGGTGCGGCCGCGCTGATCGCCGTCCCGGAGCCGCAGGCCATCGTATTGGTGGCCGCCCTGGGCGTTCAAGCGATCGCCAGTCGCGTCACGCTGCCGGGACATTTCTAACGATGGTCGGTGCTGGTGGCAGGCTTCAACAGCGACTCACCCCGGAGCGTTGAATGGCACATCGCAACGATGAACGCACGCTCGCGCGCGCAGGCGCGCTCCTCGTCTTTCTCGCGCTGCTCGCGGGCCTGGCGATCCCGGCATTCACGAACCCGCGTCAGGCGGTAGCTGCGCACGTTGGCGCGATCATGACAGGCCTGCTGCTCATTGCCTCGGCATCGCTGTGGAGCCGGCTCACGCTCTCCGCGCCGCAGCGAACACTGACACTGAGACTCGCGATCGGTGGGGCGTTCGCCAACCTCGCGGGATCGCTGCTCGCGGCTGCTTGGGGCACGAATCGTCTCACGCCGATGGCGGGCGCCGGCTACGGCACCGCACCGTGGAAGGAGACGGTCGCGCAAGTCATCCAGGTGTCTCAGGCGGTCGCGCTGCTGCTGGCGGTCGGTCTGATCGTCTTCGGACTTCGAGGCAGGGAACCGGAGTAGCGTGTGACAGTCCTGAGGATGGATGGGATCGCGTGGGCAGCATTGGCCGCCATGAGCTGCGGTTCCTGTGTTGCGTCGAGCCCTCCGGCCCCCGCGGTTCCTGCCGGAGGAGTGGCCCGCGTTTCGATCCCGACCGTGGCCGATCGCGTGCTCTCGGGCGAGTTGTACGGCACTGGTGACCACGTCGTGATCATCCTCGCCCACGGGGGATACTCCTCACTGGCAAGCTGGGCGCCGTCAGCGATGTCGCTGGCGGGCGCCGGCTTGCGGGTCCTCGTCGTCGAGGCGCGCGCGGCGTCCGATCTCGCGAGCGGTCGCGAGACTCCGTGCCTCTACGACGCGAAGTGTCTCGCCAAGGATGTCTTGGCGGCGATGCAGTATGCACGCCGTCTGGGCGCGAATCGCATCTCACTGATGGCGGGTAGCATGGGTGGCGCGGCAATCGCTGAGGCATCCACGGATCGCGCGGCGCGGGACGTGGAGAGCCTGGTGCTGCTCGCTCCGGCGACGATGTCGTCGCCGGAGCGGATGAGGGGACGCAAACTCTTCGTTGCCACCCGCGATGACGCGAACAGCGCCGGTCTCCGTCTTCCGAGTATCCAGGCGCTCTTCGACGGAGCGCCCGAGCCCAAGCGGTTCATCCTCCTCGAGGGGTCAGCGCATGCACAGCGCGTGCTCGCGGAACCCGATGGCGCAGCGGTGTTGCGCGACATCGTGACATTCCTCAACGGCGGTTCCGCGGCCGTGGCGCCGAGCCCGTGATGCTCGCCAGGTAACGACGACCGTTGCACCGCCGCATCTTAGATGGTCGCGATGCGCAATTCCTCCAACCCCTCAAGTGAGACCATGCGCTCAGTCGTCCATTCGCAGGTGGTCGATATCCCGCATGAGATGACCACGACGGCCTTTGAGATCCCTGGATGCCGCGTTGTCGCGAATAAGGGCGTTGTCCGGGGAGTGGTCGTGCGATCCCGATCGGTCATCGGCACCTTCGGCGCGGGTTTGCAGACGTTGCTGGGTGGCAATATCTCGCTCTTCACCGAACTCGCCGAGCGCACCCGTCAGCAGGCCTTCGACACGATGCTGATCCAGGCGCATCTCGCCGGTGCCGACGCCGTGATCGGCATTCGGTACGATGCGACGGAGCTGATGAAAGGGGTGACCGAGGTGCTGTGCTACGGCACGGCGGTCACCCTCGAGCGGGTGACGGGCTGATCGTCATGAAGGCCGCGGTCATTCGTCGCTTCGGAGGCAATGACGCGGTGCGCGTCACGGATGTGGCCCTCCCGGTCGTCGGCGCCACCGATCTGTTGGTCCGAGTACACGCCGCCAGTGTGAATCCGGTCGACGTCAAGACGCGTGATGGAAAGCTGAAGACGCTGCTGAAGTACCGTTTGCCGCTCGTGTTGGGCAATGATCTCGCCGGGGTGGTTGCGGAGGTGGGCTCAAGCGTCACGCGTTTCAAGAAGGGCGATGCGGTCTACGCGCGAGTGGACAAGGAGCGCATCGGCACGTTCGCGGAGTGGGCCGTCGTCCGCGACGGCGCCGCCGCCCTCAAGCCCACCAACGTGACGTTCGAGGAAGCGGCCTCCCTCCCGTTGGTCGCACTCACCGCGTGGAAGGCCTTGGTCGAGATCGGGAAGCTCGGCGCCAACCAACGTGTGTTGATCCACGCGGGCAGCGGTGGCGTCGGAAGCGTTGCCATCCAGCTGGCCCGTCACTTGGGCGCAACGGTGTTCACCACGGTAGGGCACCGCAATGTCGAACTGGTGAAGCGCCGGGGCGCGAACGTCGCGATCGACTATCGCAGCGAGCGCTTCGAGGAGGTGGCCAAGGACTGTGACGTGGTGCTCGACAGCGCGGGTGGTGACACGCTGGTGAGGTGCTTCGAGTGCGTGAAACCTGGTGGTGTGGTGGTGAGCATCAACAGCAGCACACCGTCGCCGGCGTTCGCGCGAGCGTGGGGGCTCAATCCCGTCCTCGTCTTCGCGATCAGGGTGTTGTCGCGCAAGACCCTGGCCGCAGCGCGGAAGCGCGGGGCCCGATATGAGTACTTCTTCGTCGATGCCGATGGCGAACGGCTGCGAGAGATCGCGCGGTTGGTGGAGATCGGAGCGATCAAGCCGGTGGTGGACAAGGTCTTTCGGCTCGACGAGGTGCGGGATGCACTCGCTTACTCCGAGTCGGGCCGTGCCACAGGAAAGGTGGTGCTCACGGTTGCGTGAGCTGGCTGCCAGCGCTTTCATCGTCGTGAACGAGGAGGGTTCAGCCGTGTCCGTGGGCAATCACCGGGTCTTCAGGATGTCGTTTGCGAGCATCCACCCTCTCTACGTCCAGAAAGCGGTGAAGAAGGGGCGCACGCAGAAGGAGGTGGACGAGGTCATTTGCTGGCTGACGGGCTACACTCCGCGCGCGCTGGTGGCGCAGATCAAGCGGAAGACGGACCTCGAGACGTTCTTCGGCGAGGCGCCGGCGATGAATCCGAATGCGGGCAAGATCACCGGGGTCATCTGCGGGGTGCGGATCGAGGAGATCGAAGATCCGCTCATGCGGAAGATCCGGTACATGGACAAGTTGGTGGACGAGCTCGCCAAGGGCAGGAAGATGGAGAAGATCCTACGGAGTGCATCATGAAGATCCCCAAGAACACCATCTGTCTCTGGTTCGAGACGGATGCCAAGGCAGCGGCCCACTTCTACGCCGCCACCTTCCCCGACAGCAAGGTCGGAGCCGTTCACACGGCCCCGAGCGACTTCCCCGGCGGCAAGAAGGGGGATGAACTCACCGTCGAGTTCACGGTGTTGGGCATCGCCTGCATCGGCATCAATGGCGGCTCGGCGTTCAAGCAGTCCGAAGCGTTCTCGTTCCAGATCGCCACCGACACGCAGGAAGAGACCGACCGCTACTGGAACGCGATCGTGAGCAATGGCGGCCATGAGAGCGCCTGCGGTTGGTGCAAGGATCGCTGGGGGCTCAACTGGCAGATCACGCCGCGGGCGCTCATCGAGGCGATGGCGGCCGGTGGCGCCGAGGCGAAGCGCGCGTTCGATGCGATGATGACGATGAACAAGATCGATATCGCGGCGATCGAGAAGGCCAGGCGGGGGTGACGCGGTACGGTCGATGACGATGAGCAAACAGTACTACTTTCGTGACTCACCTCGCGGCCTGCTGGCATGGGACGTCGATCGGCTCGTGGCGCTCTCCGCGCACCTGCCTCGGCGACTGGTGCCCTTGGAGGAGCGGGGTGAGCTGAGCGCGCCATTCTCGGGAAATGAGGATGTCATGACTTGGCGGGGCTTCGTCTTCCACAGAAGTGGCTCCGCTAATCTGAACAGGATTTCGGCCTGAGATAACTAGAAGGGCGGGCGGGTTATGCCGCCGCAGGAAGCGGCAGCGGGATGTGGTTCGTGAAGTATGCCTCGTCCGGGGTTTGGTCGGCGAGACTCGAGTGGGGACGACGGGTGTTGTAGAGGGTGAGATAGCGGCTGATGCCGGCGGTGGCCGCCGAGACCGAGTCGTAGCCGTGCAGGTAGACCTCTTCGTATTTGAGCGAGCGCCAGAGCCGTTCGATGAAGATGTTGTCGCGCCAGCAGCCTTTGCCATCCATGCTGACCTGAATGCCGTGACGCGTGAGCAGCCCGGTGAACGCCGCACTCGTGAACTGCGCGCCCTGATCCGTATTGAAGATCTCGGGCTGGCCGTCGCGCGCGAGCGCCTCCTCGACCGCGGCGATACAGACGCTGGGGTCCATCGTGATCGAGACGCGCCAGCTCAGCACCTTCCGCGTCGCCCAGTCCATCACGGCCGCGAGGTAGACGAACCCGCGCGCCATCGGGATGTAGGTGATGTCCATCGCCCAGACTTCATTCGGTCGCGTGAT
>JANNKK010000291.1:0-2535 GCA_031396245.1 Gemmatimonadaceae bacterium | reverse complement strand
TGCCCTACATCTCGGCGAGCATCTTCATGCAGATCGGCACCGCGGTGGTGCCGGCGATGGAGAAGCTCCAGCGGGATGAGGAAGGGCGGAAGAAGATCACGCAGTGGACGCGCTACGGCACGGTGGTCCTCGCGGCGGTGCAGGGCTACGGTTACGCCCTCTTCACCTCGAGCGTGAGCGGCGCGGTGGCGGACCCGGGGTCGGCGTTCGTCTTCCGGATGGTGCTCTTCCTCACGACCGGCGCACTCTTCGTGATGTGGCTCGGTGAGCAGATCACCGAGCGGGGCCTCGGCAATGGCGCCTCGCTGCTGATCTTCTTCTCGATCGTCGAGCGGGCCTGGCCGAGCATCTTCCAGATGTTCTCGTTCGTCTCGACGGGAGCGGTGACGCTCTTCAACCTCGTCGGGATGACGCTCGTGATGCTCGGCGTCGTGGCGGGCGTGGTCACGATCACCATCGCGGCCCGACGGATCGCGATCCAGATCCCGCAGCGGACGATGGCCCGTGGCCGTCAGCGCGAGGCGGCGAAGAACCACATCCCGCTCCGGATCAACTCCGCCGGCGTGATGCCGATCATCTTCGCCCAATCGCTGATCGTGGTGCCGGGCGCGATCGCGTCCTTCTTCCCCTCGCCACTGATGCAATCGATCGCGGACTACCTCACGCCGGGCACCGGGACCTACTTCGCGCTCTCGGCCGGGCTCATCCTCTTCTTCACGTACTTCTACACGTCGATCATCTTCAATCCGGTGGACCTCGCCGAGAACCTGAAGAAGCAGGGCGGGTTCATCCCCGGCATCAAGCCCGGGTCAGCGACGGCGGAGTACATCACGAAGATCGTCGAGCGCATCACGCTGCCCGGCGCGATCTTCCTGACGATCATCGCCCTCCTCCCGATCTGGCTGGCAGACATGTTCTCGGTGCCGTTCCAGTTCGGCGGGACCTCGCTCCTGATCGTGGTCGGCGTCGCGCTCGACACGCTCTCGCAGTTGCAGAACCACCTGCTGCTGCGGAAGTACGACGGTTTCATGAAGAAGGGCCGGGTCCGCTTCCGCGGTCGCGGCGCGCAGACCGGCTTCTGAGGACGGGGACGTGATCGTCGTCCTCCTCGGACCTCCGGGCTCCGGCAAGGGCACCCAGGGAGAGCGGATCGCGGCCAAGCTCGCGATCCCGAAGATCGCGACCGGCGACATGCTCCGGGACGCGGTGAAGGCGGGGACGCGGCTCGGGCTCCAGGCCCAGGGCTACATGGACCGCGGCGACCTCGTGCCCGACACGGTCATCCTCGCGATCATGAAGGAGGCGCTCGCCCTGCCGGCGCACGCCAAGGGCGTGATCCTCGACGGCGTCGTGCGCACTGTCCCGCAGGCCGAGGGGCTGGCGAAGGTCACGCAGCAGCTGGACCGGACGGTGGACGCGGTGCTGGCGTTCGACCTCGCCGACGACGAGATCGTCTCGCGGCTCTCATCGCGCACCACCTGCGACACCTGCCAGACGCCCTTCATGGGTCTCGCACCGGGCTCCCCTTGCCCCCGCAACGACGTCGGGAAGCTGGTGCGCCGCAAGGACGACGAGCCGGCGGCGATCAAGAACCGGCTCAAGGTCTACCGGGATCAGACGGCACCGGTGCTGACGTGGTACGAGGCGCAGGGCATGACGGTCGCCCATATCGACGCGCTGGGAACGGTCGACGCAGTGACCACCCGGGCCATGGCCGCCCTCGGGCGGTGATCCAGCTCAAGAGCCCCCGCGAGCTCGAGACGATGGCGGCGGGAGGGCGGATCCTCGCCGCGACCCACCAGCATGTGAAGCCGGCGATCGTACCCGGCACCACCACCCTGCAGGTCGACGGCCTCGTCGAGAGTTTCATCCGGTCACACGCCGGCGCCGCGCCCTCGTTCAAGGGACTCTACGGCTTTCCCGGTTCGGCGTGCATCTCGATCAACGAGGAGATCGTGCACGGCATCCCCTCGCCGCGGCGCGTGCTCAAGGCGGGGGACATCGTCACCGTCGACATCGGGGTGCACTACGGCGGTTTCCACACCGACTCGGCGTGGACCTATGCGGTCGGCGAGATCGCGCCCGAGACGCAGCGACTGCTCGAGGTGACGGAGGCGTCGCTCTGGGCGGGGATCGGCGAGGCGAAGCTCGGGAACCACATCGGTGACATCGGGGCGGCGGTCGAGGCGGTGGTGATCAAGGGCCGGTTCAGCGTGGTGCGCGACCTCGTCGGCCACGGCGTCGGTGCGGCGATGCACGAGGACCCACAGGTGCCGAACCATGGCAAGCCGAAGCGCGGACCCAAGCTGCAGGTCGGGATGACGATCGCGATCGAGCCGATGGTGAATGCCGGCGGCGCGTCGACGCGCACGCTCGGAGACAAGTGGACGATCGTGACGCTCGATGGGGCGCTCTCGGCACACTTCGAGCACACCGTGGCGATCACCGTGGATGGGCCGAGGGTCCTGACGACAGTCGCGTGATCGCCTGTACGGCGGTCACCAAGGGTTGGGGAGAACGGCAACGGCGGTCACC
>JANNKK010000245.1:0-1549 GCA_031396245.1 Gemmatimonadaceae bacterium | reverse complement strand
CCGGGGCTGGCCGGCCATCCCGGTCGGGTCGGCGTTGCCGATGAAGTCGAGCGGGTAGGCCCCCCGGGTGTTCTCGGTGATCCGCTCCGAATCGAGGTCGAGCTCACGCGTCCGCGGATCGAGGTCGACGTTCTCGAGGATCGTCCCGAAACGCTTCGTCGTCTGGAAGATGTCCGGTTCGTACATCGGCGAGAGGCGGATCGTCTTGGCGTAGCAGCCGCCCTCGAAGTTGAAGACCCCGTCGGGGCCCCAGCCATGCTCGTCGTCGCCGATGAGGCTCCTCTCCGGGTCGGCCGACAGCGTCGTCTTGCCGGTCCCGGACAGGCCGAAGAAGACGACCGAGTCGCGCTCGGTGCCGACGTTGACCGCCGAGTGCATCGGCTGGACGCCCTCGTCGGGCATCAGGTAGTTCATGACCGTGAACGCCGACTTCTTGATCTCGCCGGCGTACTCCGTCCCGACGATGATCACCTCCATCCGCTTGAGGTGGACAAGGATCGCGGTTCCCGTCCGCGTTCCCTCGGTCTCGGGGTCGGCCTGGAACGACGGCACGCAGATGATCGTGAAATTCGGGGCGAAGTCGGCAAGCTGCGTCGGCGTCGGTCGGCGAAACAGGTTGCGCGCGAAGATGCTCGCCCAGGCCGTCTCCGTGTAGACGCGCAGGGATCGGCGATGCGGGCGGGCCGCCCCGATAAAGCAATCCTGGCCGTAGAGGTCACGCGTCGTGAGGTAAGCGAGCAACCGGGCGCGCAGGCGCTCGTAGTGCTCCTCGCTGATCGGTCGATTGACGGCGCCCCACCAGATCTTCGCCTCGGAGCTCGGCTCCCTGACGATGAACTTGTCGTCGGGCGATCGCCCGGTGTGCTTGCCGGTCCGCACGACGAGAGGGCCTTTCGCCGCGAGGAGACCCTCACCCCGGCGGATCGCATCCTCGTACAGTTCCGCGGTCGGGAGATTGGCGCGCACCGAGCGACCGAGGACGGTGGTCGCGGTGCGGAGGGGGCCCGTAATGGCCATGGCTCGGACTCCTCGGGGGCAGGTGATCACGCTCGGATCGACCGGCCGCGCGTGAGGCGAGCCTGGTGCTCGCAGGAGTCGGCTTCCGCAGTCGCGTTTGCCGGATGCTACCACGGCAGGGTTGCAGGTCGGTTGCGACGCGATGTCGACGGGCCTGGCGCGCCTGTCAGTCGACACTGGAGCGTCAAGACCGGCATCGAGGGCTCGGAAGCGCTTGCTGCGGACGAAACGCGACTGTGAGGGTGCTTGATTGGGCCGATGGGTTCGCTGGAGGGTCCTCAGGTCGTAGTGTCGACTGTAGGGCGCGGCGCGGCCGTGGGGTGGTGGTGGCGTCCACAGGTGGTGATCGCGTCGTGATGGCGTCCAGATACGTCCGTGACACCGGGCCTGGGCGCGGAGTGAGGTCCGGCCGGGGCTGAGAACGAGGCGAGAGTCCTCGCTACGCTGGGTGTGTCAAGCAACCAGCAGCGGAGGACTCTCGATGGCGAAGTCTACGCGTCGCCGCGCCCGGGCCGAGGGGACGAGCCCGTTC
>JANNKK010000230.1:0-2887 GCA_031396245.1 Gemmatimonadaceae bacterium | reverse complement strand
TTCGAGGTCTCCGTCGCGGCGTACCCGGAGACGCATCCCGAGGCGAAGTCACCACAGGACGACCTCGACAACCTGAAGCGGAAGATCGACGCCGGCGCCACCCGCGCGATCACGCAGTTCTTCTTCGACAACTGGTCCTTCCTGCGGTTCGTCGATCGCGCGCGGAAGGCGGGGATCACCGTGCCGATCGTCCCGGGGATCATGCCAGTCACGAACTTCACGCAGATGCGGAAGTTCGCGAAGGTCGCGGGCACCACCATTCCGGCTGGATTCGCGCGACTCTTCGAGGGCCTCGACAACGACCCCGACACCCGCAAGCTCGTCGCGGCGACGGTGGCGGCCGAGCAGTGCCAGCAACTCGCCCAGGCCGGGGTGACGGAATTCCATTTCTACACGCTTAACCGGGCTGACCTGACGTATGCGCTTTGCCACATCCTGGGGCTTCGCCCCAGGATCGACGGCGGACGGCAGACGGCGGACGGCGGGGGTACGACCGCGTGACTCCTGCGTTCACGAGGGAGATGCGGAATGCGCGATTGGAGGAGGAGATCCAAAAGCGCCTCCTCATCATCGACGGCGCGATGGGGACGATGGTGCAGACCTATCGCCTTACCGACGCCGACTATCGCGGGGCGAGGTTCAAGGACTGGCCGCGCGAGCTCAAGGGGAACAACGACCTCCTCGTCCTCACGCGCCCCGACGTCATCGGCGCGATCCACACCGCGTACCTCGACGCCGGCGCCGACATCATCGAGACGAGCACCTTCTCCTCCACTCGCGTGGCAATGGCCGACTACGGGATGGAGGAACTCGTCCGCGAGCTGAACGTCGAGGGGGCGCGTCTCGCGCGGCGCGTCTGCGACGAGGCCGAGGCGAAGGATGGGCGCCCACGCTGGGTCGCGGGCGTCCTCGGGCCCACCACGCGCTCGGCCAGCATCTCCCCATCGCTCAATGACCCCGGCGCCCGCAACGTCACCTTCAGCGAGCTCGTCTCGGCGTACAGCGAGGCGACCGAGGGCCTCCTCGACGGCGGCGCCGACATCATCCTCATCGAGACGATCTTCGACACGCTGAACGCCAAGGCGGCGATCTTCGCGGTCGAGGAGACCTTCGCCGCCCGCGGCGAGCGAGTGCCGGTGATGATCTCGGGGACGATCACCGATGCCTCGGGTCGCACCCTCTCGGGGCAGACCACCGAGGCCTTCTGGAACTCGGTGATGCACGCGAAGCCCTTCAGCGTGGGGCTCAACTGCGCGCTCGGCGCGAAGGACCTGCGGGCCTACGTGCAGGAGCTCTCTCGCGTCGCCGACTGTTACGTCACCGTGCATCCGAACGCCGGCCTCCCGAACGAGATGGGGGGCTACGACGAAACGCCCGACTACACTTCGTCGATCCTCCGCGAGTTCGCCGAAGCGGGACTGGTGAACGTCGTCGGTGGCTGCTGCGGCACGACGCCCGATCATATCCGCGCGATCGCCGATGCGGTGCGCGACCTTTCGCCGCGCCCGATTCCAACGATCCCGAAGCGTCTCCGTCTCTCAGGCCTCGAGCCTCTGGTGATCGGTCCCGATTCGAACTTCGTGAATGTCGGCGAGCGCACCAACGTGACGGGTTCGAAGAAGTTCGCCGAGTTGATCCTCGGTGGGCAGTACGACCAGGCGCTCGAGGTCGCGCGGCATCAGGTCGAGGCGGGCGCACAGGTGATCGACGTCAACTTCGACGAGGGGATGCTCGACGCCGAGGCGGCGATGACGAAGTTCCTGAACCTCGTTGCGAGCGAGCCGGCGATCTCGAAGGTGCCGGTGATGGTCGATTCGTCGAAGTGGCGCGTGATCGAGGCGGGGCTGCGGTGCCTGCAGGGGAAGAGCGTCGTGAACTCAATCTCGATGAAGGAGGGAGAAGCCGAGTTCATCCGGCAGGCGACGCTCGTGCGGCGCTACGGCGCGGCGGTGATCGTGATGGCGTTCGACGAGCAGGGACAGGCCGACACGGTGCAGCGGAAGGTGGGCATCTGCGAGCGCGCGTACGCGATCCTTACCCAGCGCGTCGGTTTCCCGCCCGAGGACATCATCTTCGACCCGAACATCTTCGCGGTCGCGACGGGGATCGAGGAGCACGACCGCTACGCCCTCGACTTCATCGAGGCGACCCGGATCATCAAGGAGCGCTGCCCGCACGCCCGGATCTCCGGCGGGGTGAGCAACGTCTCGTTCTCCTTCCGCGGCAACAATGCGGTGCGCGAGGCGATCCACTCGGTCTTCCTCTACCACGCGGTGCGCGCGGGGATGGACATGGGGATCGTGAACGCCGGCGCGCTGGTGCTCTACGAGGACATCCCCGAGGCGCTACGCGAGCGGGTCGAGGACGTGATCCTCGCGCGGCGCGCCGACGCGACCGAGCGCCTCCTCGCCGTCGCCGACGACGCCAAGGGACAGGCGCAGAGGAGGAAGGTCGACCTCGCCTGGCGCGAGGGGCCGGTAGGGGAGCGACTGGTGCACGCGCTGGTGCACGGGATCGCCGACTTCGTCGTCGACGACACCGAGGAGGCACGCCGCCTCTTCGACCGGCCGATCGAGGTGATCGAGGGGCCGCTGATGGACGGGATGAATGTCGTCGGTGACCTCTTCGGCTCGGGGAGGATGTTCCTGCCGCAGGTCGTGAAGTCGGCGCGCGTGATGAAGCGCGCGGTCGCGCACCTGATCCCCTACATCGAGGCCGAGAAGGCGCGGAACGCCGACACGCGCGCGAAGGGGCGCGTCGTGATGGCCACGGTGAAGGGGGACGTCCACGACATCGGCAAGAACATCGTCGGCGTCGTGCTCCAGTGTAACAACTACGAGGTGATCGACTTGGGCGTGATGACGCCCTGTGCGCGGATCCTCGAGAC
>JANNKK010000218.1:0-8743 GCA_031396245.1 Gemmatimonadaceae bacterium | reverse complement strand
GCGAGGGCCGACGGCGCGGGTGCGCAGCAGCTCACCGATTCGGTTCATCTGAATATGAGTCCGGCGTGGATGCCGGACGGCCGCGCCATCGCCTTCGTTTCCGACGCGGGCGGCACGCGCGATCTCTACATCACGGCGCTTTCGGCGAGCGGCGCGCCGCGCGGGACACCGCTCCGGATCACCACGGGACTCAACGCGCACTCGATCGGCCTCTCGTCCGACGGCTCGCGCCTGACCTACTCGGTCTTCACCGGCCGCTCCAATCTCTGGAGTGTGGCGATGACCTCGCGGGGCCCGGCCTCGGGTGCCGACGCCAAGCCGCTCACGAACGAGAACCAAGTGGTGGAGGTGTTCTCGGCCTCGCCTGATGGACAGTGGCTCGCTTTCGACTCCAACCGCAGCGGGCCGCAACACATCTTCAAGATCCCCATCGCCGGGGGCGATCCCATCCAGCTCACGCGCGACGCCACCGATCATTTCTCGCCGACCTGGAGTCCCGACTCGCGGCAGATGCTCTTCCACGCCTGGCGTGGTGGCAGTCGTGACCTCTTCGTGATGGATGCCGATGGGCGTGCCGTGCAATCTGTGCTGGAATCGTCGGCGAACGAATTCGCCAGGGACTGGTCGGCCGACGGCAAGACGGTGCTGTTCATGTCGGACAGCGATGGCAGCTATCAACTCTACGCGTTGGCGCGCGGCGCTGACGGCGGCTGGACCGCACCGCGGCAACTCACGCGCGACGGCGCCTGGGCGGGCAAGCTCTCCCCCGATGGCTCACTGATCGCCTACGTGCCACAGACCATCCCGGTGGTTCGGCTGGCGCCATTCTCTGGGGGCCCATCTCGCGTGCTGCTCGACGGGCGAACGGCCGGGGTGACGCCGCTCTACGTGCAATGGTCGCTCGATTCCCGATCGGTATATGTGCATGTGCAGACCCGCGATGCGGGAACGAGCATCTGGGCGATCCCCGTGGCGACCGGCGTGCCTTCGGTCATCCTCCGATTGGACGATCCGCTCCGTCAGCCGCGGCGCGGGGAGTTCGTGATCAGGAACGGCCGCATCTACTTCACGATCGCCGTCGATGAGGCCGATGTCTCGGTCATGGACCTCGTGCGCCGCTGAGGTCGGATCACGGCGTAATGGATTCCTCATTCTGCCGCGATGTTCCGCTAATGGCCGATGATACCGCCGGGGTAACATCGGACATGGATCGTTCCCCGTGACCTTCCGCCTTCGTCTCACGCTCGCGCTCCTCGCGATCGCCGCCCTTCCGCTCGCAGTCCTGGGCTATGGCGTGCGGCGCGAGATGTCGGTCCGGCTCGACGCCGACGCCGCGCGCAGGGTCGCCGCCGCCGCGGACGCACTCCGTGCACGCCTCGCCGGTACCCTCGATGCGGAGCGCACGCGCGTCCAGGCGCTCGCGCGGGAACTGGCCGGCGACAACCGCTTCCGACTCGCGATCGCTTCCGAGACCTCCGCCGAACGGCGTTGGCTCGTCCACTGGACCCAGTCGGCGATGCAGGCCTCGGGGTTCGCGATGCTGCTGGTGCATGACTCGGCGGGGCGGATCCTCAGCGCCGGCCACTCGCGCACCGACATCGGACGGGACGCGCTCGCCGTCTCACAGGCGATCGCCGAGTCACCGATGGGCGCGGCCGTCGTGGACGTTCGCACTCCTGATGGGACCGCGCGGGCGCTCGCCACCTCGGCCACCTTCGCCGTGCGGAGCGCGCGGTACACCATCGTGGGCGGCGGGAGTCTCGACTCGCTGAACGTTCTGGCGTTCTCCCCGGATCGCTCCGTGACGGCCCTCCTCGTGACCGGGGACTCCTCCGCCCCCGAGGGGGCGGTCACCGCCACGACCATCCCCTACGTCGACGCGACCACGACGCGACCGACGGAAGCGGCGCGCCTACTCCTCCTTCCTGACCGGGGCCCGGCCGAGGCGCTCAAGGCGAGCGTCGCTCGCTGGATCCTCATCGCGCTCATCGGCACGCTGCTCCTCGCGATCGGTTCGGCCGCGCTGCTCGGCCGCCTGGTCTCGGCGCCGCTCGTTGCACTCGCCGAGCGCACGTCGCGACTCGACCTCGATCGGCTCGACCAACGCTTCGCGACAGGACGCACCGACGAACTCGGCGCGCTCGAGCGCACGCTCGACGCGCTCGCGAGCCGGCTGCACACGAGTGTCGGCCGGCTGAAGGAAGTCGAGCGTGCCGCCGCGACGGGCGAACTCGCGCGGCAGGTGAATCACGACATCAAGAACGGGCTCACGCCGATCCGAAACGTGCTGCGGCATCTGGCACAGACGGCAGAGCGCGACCCGAGTGGGTTCGCCGCCATCTATGCGGAACGGAGCGCCACGCTCGAGTCCAGCGTCGCGTACCTCGACGCGCTCGCGCGCAACTACGCGCGACTCTCCCCTTCCCTCGGACGCGGCCCGACCGACGCCCGAGCGGTGGTTCTGGAGGTCGCGCGCGGCGTGACGGCGACGGCCGTCGATGTAAGGATGCCCGAGGCGCTGCCGCCGATCGGCGTCGACGCCGTCGTGTTCCGCCGCATCGTCGACAACGTGGTCTCGAACGCGGTCGATGCGCTCGAGGGACGGCCGGGAGGCATCATCATCAGCGCGGAGTCCGCGGGCGACGGGGCGGAGCGGCGCGTCCGCCTCACCATCACCGACACCGGTCGCGGGATGACGCGCGACGAACTTGAGCAGGCGTTCAATGACTTCCACACCACCGAGCCGACGGGCACGGGGCTCGGCCTCTCGGTCGTCCGCCGACTCCTCGCCGATGTCGGTGGGTCGCTGCGGGCGGAGAGCACGCCAGGTGCCGGATCCACCTTCACGGTGGAGATTCCAGCGATATGAGCCGGATCCTCGTCGTCGATGACATCGCGGCGCTCGCCGAGCAGTACGCGTACGATCTCAAGCGCCTCGGCGCGCACGACGTCGTCACCGCCACGAATGGCGGGGCCGCGCTCACGCTCCTCGAGGCCGGCGACACCGATTGCGTGATCCTCGACCTCGAGATGCCGGGGATCGACGGCTTCGAAGTGCTCCGCACCCTCCGCCACCGCGGCGACGAGACGCCGGTGATCGTGTACACGGGCACTGGCGACTTCGATCGCTGCATCCAGGCCGTGAAGCTCGGCGCAGCGGGATTCATCGACAAGGCCGAGCCGATGGAGCGGGTCACGCAGGAGGTGGAGCACGCGATCGAGCGTCACCGATTGCGTCGCGAGGTCTTCGCCCTGCAGGCGCAGCTCGGCGCTTCCACCCTCGTCGGAAGCAGCGCCGCGATGGAGCGCCTCCGCGAGGCGATCGCCCGGGTGGCTCCGGTGCCAAGCGCCGTGCTGATCACCGGCGAGAGCGGCACGGGGAAGGAACTCGTCGCGCGGGAGCTGCACCGACTCGGTGCGCATCCCGCAGCGCCGATGATCGCGCTCAACTGCGCGGCGCTCCCGGAGCATCTCGTGGAGAGCGAGCTCTTCGGTCACGAGCGCGGCGCGTTCACCGGTGCCGTGGGCACGCGAAAGGGCGCATTCGAGGCGACCGGCCTCGGAACGCTCTTTCTCGATGAGATCGGTGAGATGCCGCTCGCGATGCAGCCGAAGCTCCTTCGCGTGCTGGAGGACCATACCGTGACGCACGTCGGCGGCAACAGTGCGATCCGCGTGAGCGCTCGCGTGGTCGCCGCCACCAATCGCGACCTCGACGAGATGGTGAAGGAGCGCGCCTTCCGCGAGGATCTGCTCTATCGCCTGAACGTGCACGTCATCCACACGCCACCCCTGCGCGAGAGGCGCGAGGACATCCCGCCCCTCGCGGAACGGTTCGTCGATGTGACGTGCCGGGACTTCGGCGTCCTCCCCAAGCGGCTGGCGCCCGAGGCGCGCGAGGTACTGGTGGCGCACGACTGGCGGCGCAACAACGTGCGCGAGTTGCGGAATGCGATCGAGCGCGCCGTGGTGAAGGCCGAGGGAGAGACGATCCGCTCTGCCGACCTTCCGTCGGAGATACGGGGCGGATCGGCGGGGGAGCAAGCGAGCGGCGACGAGTCGTTCCACGCCCTGCGGGCTGACGCCGAGCGGCGGATCGTTCTTGCCGCGCTGGAGAGGCACGACGGTCACATCACGCGCACCGCCGAGGCGCTCCAACTGGCCGACCACGCCAGCCTGCTCAAGATCATGCGGCGGCTCGGCATCCAGCGCGACTGAGTTCGCTGCACTGGGCACGTGTCCGTTAGGCCACGTGCCCGGATCGGTGGTTCGTGTCCGGGCGGACACGTCGGGCCTGAACGACTGCGCAGTTGAAGGCGCGCAACTCACGCGATCACAGCCGGTTGCCGCGCATTGCAGCTGCAACACGGGTGATGGCGCGCCCCCTGCTCTTCCTCTCTGGCGACGGGAAATGATTCCCGCCCCCAGCAAGGAGGAGTGCATGACCGCAGTCACCCGCAACCCCATCGGTCGCCTGACCCTCAGCGCGGCTCTCGTCCTTCCCCTCGCCGCGATGGCGTGCGGGGGCGATGAGTCCACTGCCTCGGTCCGGGAGGCCGAGGCGAGGTCCGTGACGCCCATCCGGCGAGTCGAGCCCACGACGACGCTCGTGGTCCGTACTCCGAGCGGAACGCCGGTCCCTCCCAAGGCCACGCCGGAATTCGAGACAGCCGCTGATGCGTACATCGCCGGCGAGTTCCGCGCGGCCGCGACGATGTACAAGGTTCACGTCGCCACCACGCCCGACGACGCGCTCGGCTACTACATGCTCGGCCTCTCGAGCTGGAAGGCCGGTGACTTCACGGGCGCGAAGGAAGCACTCGACCGTTCGATCGCGCTGAACCCCGGATCTGCGAAGACCTACTTCAACCAGGCCCGCGTGCTACTCGACCTCAAGCGCTTCTCGGAGGCACTCGAGACGATCGAGAAGGGCCGAGGCATCGACTCAACGACCTCCGAAGGCGTACGGCTCACTGCGCGCGCGCAGGCCGAGAGCGGTGACGTCGAAGGGGCCCTGGACACCTATCGCGACCTCCTGATCCGCGATGAGGCCGACGCGTGGGGGCTCAACAACTTCGGCATGTTGATGCTCGATCGTGGCGAGTTCCTCGAGGCGCTCGGTCCCCTCGCCCGCGCGGTGCAGGTGCGGCCGACGGCGCCGCTCTTCCACAACAACCTCGGGATGGCGCTCGAGCGGGCGGGATACCCAATCACGGCGCTCCGGCACTACGAGCTTGCGGAGCAGCACGACTCCACGTTCACCAAGGCGGCGAAGAATGTCGCGCGGCTCCGGGCGCTGATCACCGAGGGCACGCCAGTCGACGAGGTGAGTGTGCCGCAGCTCGCCGAGCAGTTCCGCGGGAAGGTGAAGGCGTGGAAGGAGGGGCTGCCGAGGATCGAAGTGCCACCGATCGATCTCAGGTGATCGGGATCGCGCAGAGGGGCGGCTGGTGGGCGGCGAGAGCCGCTCACCAGCCGTCGCCGCTTCAGCTCACCGCCGCGGCGGCGCGGCCGCCTCCGGCATGCGCTCTGCGTAACTGTCCCCGGTGTACATCCGAACGACGCGGCCATTCTCCTCGACGAAGCGCACCACCTCGCCCACGACTCCGCCGCCGGTACGCGCCTTCAAGCGGAATCGTCCGCCGCCCAGCGGCTCCAACTCATTGGGTGCCACGCTGAGATCCTGGCTCTGCGGACTGATGAGCACCAGCCGTTCGTTGAGCAGCACAACGGAAGCATCCCCGCCGCGGCTGCGGTAGAGCCCGGCGAACCGGGCCCACGACGGATCCCAGGCCACGACGATGGGCTTCCGCGCCGTCGCCTTCGCGACCGCGGCGCCCACCGAGCTCATCAGCTGGCGAGCGATCTCGTTCGGGTCCGAGTCATTCGTGTTGGTCAGCGCTATCACTCCGACGCGGGCCTCGAGGTCAATCATCGTGTAGGTGGTGTAGCCGGGGTATCCACCGCCGTGGCCCACGTACGTCTTGTCGCCCACGCGGATGACCGAGAAGCCGATCCCATTCCCCGAGGTCCAGTTGTTCTCGAGCGAGCGCACGCGATGCATCTCGCGGAGACTTCCGGTGCTGAGGAGGCGGTCGCCACCGCGCGGCCCCGCGCGGAACTGCGCCGAGACGAACCGGGCCATATCCTCCACGGTCGAGGTGAGTCCTGTCGCGGCAGCCATCCCCCGCGCGTCAACGAACGGCATCCGCTCGCGGCTCCCGTCGGGCATCCGGCGATTGTACCCGACGGCGAGCAGTGGATCCTCGCGGTCAACGCTCGACGATGCCATTCCGAGCGGCGTGAAGATGTTGCGCTGCAGGTAGGCGCTCCACGTCATCCCGCTGCGTTCCTCGACGACCATCCCAGCGATCGTGTAGGCGAGGTTCGAGTACTTCCAGCGAACCGCCGGCGCGAACGCCGCCTGCCGGTCGGCGATGAGTGCGCGGACCTCGGCCTCGGTCGGGAAGTCGTACGATGTCCAGTGATCCCCCGCCTCACGTTGGAGCCCCGAGCTGTGCGAGAGGAGCATCTCGATCGTGATCGGGCTGTCGTCATCCCCCGCCGGACGGACGCGGAACCAGGGGAGATATCGCTGCACCGGATCGTCGAGCCGGATCTTCCCCTCCTCGCGCAGCTGCATGATCGCCGTGGCGGTGAAGAGTTTGCTATGCGACGCCATCCGGAAGCGGGTGGTCGGCGTCATCGGGCGCTTCGACTCCACGTCGGCGAATCCGAAGCCCTTCGCCCACACCAGCTCCTGATCGGCCACCACGCCGACGACGATCCCCGGGAGACCACGGTACGCGACCTGCGCATCCATCCACGCGCTGAAGAGTCGCTGCGCGCCGGCGACGTCCGGATCGTTCGCAAGATCCCGCGCCGCGGGGGCCTGCGCTTGGAGCGGGGTCGCGGCGACGAACGCGAGGATCAGGATTCGCACGAAATGGCGGGCACGCTGCACTGCGGACTCCAGTCGTGAGGTGCGCCAATGCTCGCCCAGCCACTCGAGGGCGTCAAGCGATGGCATCGCTGGCCCCGCCGGCGCATCTTCAGGTTGCCTCCATCCCCCGCCCAGTGGACCGATCGTTCATGCGAACCATCCTCCGAAGTGCCGGCTGCCTCGCGATCGCGACCGCCGTCGCCGCGCCGTTGGCCGCCCAGTCGCGTGACGCCACGCTCTGGGTGACGCTCGGCGACTCCGACCAACTGGTCGAGGTCGACGCCTACACCTATGCGGAGATCCGCCGCATCACGGTCGACCCGAAGGTCCACGGGCTCGCGGTCTCGGCCGACGGAACGAAGATCTACATCACGAGTGACAGGACTGGGAACTTCCAGGTGGTCGACGCGCGACTGGGCAAGGTCACCGCCACGATCCGCGTCGGCAACGACCCGAACCAGCTCACCCTCTCGAAGGACGAGCGGTTCGCCTACGTCCCGCTCCGCGGCGACAGTAAGATCGCCGTCGTGCGACTCGACTCGCTCAGGGTCGTGAAGCTCCTCCCCTCCCCGGTGGGCCCGCACGACGCCTACACATCGCGCGACGGCTCGCGGGTGTACGTCGGAGCGCAGTACGGCACGGGCATCGTCGTGATCGACCCGGTGAAGCAAGAGGTGCTTCACGTCATCCCGACGACTGCTGGCGTTCGACCGATCCGGCCCTCTGCCGATGGCAAGTCGCTCTACGTCGCGCTGTCGAATCTCGTGGGATTCGTCGTCGTGGACGCGCCGACGCGCCGCGTCACCCGCCGCGTCGACCTTGGCACGCTTCCCGACGGCGTGCCACAGCCGTACAAGGACACGTGGACACACGATCTGGCACTCGTGAACGACGAGCGGGAACTCTGGCTCTGTGACGACGCCAACGACCTGATCCGGGTGGTGCGCCTCGCCGACATGAAGGAGACCCACCAGATCAAGACGGGGCACTTCCCGCACTGGTTCGCGAGCCGGACCGACGGGAGGATCCTCTTCGCGAGCCTTTGGTTCTCGGATGCCGTCGCCGTGCTCGATGTGTCCACCAAGAAGGTCATCAAGAACATCCAGTTCGAGCGCGGTAGCGGTCCGAAGCGGATCGCGGTCGCGCGCAAGGTCGTCGCTTCACCGTAGCTTCCCCGGTCCGCTGGTCGACCACCGCCGGAGTCTCGATGCCAAGGATCCGCAGCGCACTGATCGTGGCGTTCGTCTTTGCGCCGGCACTCAATGCGCAGCCGGGATTCCCTCCCGACGATCCCGACAGCTGGAAGGTCGCGGGTACGGCCAAGGTGCTCTGTTCGGCCCTCTTCGTCTCGGGACGGGATCCAGCCGAAGCCCGCGCTCACGTCTCGGATTACTTCCTGCGTGAGAAGCTCGATTCGCTCACCGGGTTCCACGTGGACCGGACGCGCCGCCTCGTGCGGCTCACGCTCGCCGGTCGGATCACCCGCGAGGCGAAGCAGTACGGCGACCAGGGCTGCGTGATCCACCAACCGGGACGCGACAGCGTGTTCTTCGCGCCGGTGCCGGTGACCACACGATTGGGAGATGCGGCCACGACGCCCTGGCCGATGGGCGACCTGCTGCCGGCGACGCCCCTCACGGGGGTGGACACCCTGACGATGCGGCAGGGAGTGGACGCGGCGTTCGTGAACCCGCTCGGCCTCACCGCGGCGCTCGTTGTAGTACACAACGGAAGGATCGTCGCCGAGCGATATGCGAACGGCGCGCACAAGGACATGCAGCTCGAGAGCTGGTCGATGGG
>JANNKK010000208.1:0-10913 GCA_031396245.1 Gemmatimonadaceae bacterium | reverse complement strand
TCGCGCAGGTGTCGGGAGTCACCACCTTCCACGCCTCCTACATCGCGGCCCCGACGGCGACGAGCTGGTACGGAGAGCCGGGTCGGGTGCGGGTCTTCCTCGACGGCGTCGAGCTCGACGCGCTGGATGAGCGCGAAGGCGGCGTGCGCGACCTCGCGGTGATCCAGCTCTGGTCGCTCGAGGAGGTCACGGTCGAGCGCGCGGCCGGGGAGTTGCGTGTGTACCTGCGGTCGTGGCGCGTGCAACTCACCACGGCGCAGACGCGCACCGACATCGTGACGGGGTCGGACAATACCAATCTCTACCGCAGCTTCTTCGGGAAGCGGCTCGGCAACGGTGCGGTGATGCAGGTCGCCGCCCAACAGTACTCGACCACGAGCGTGCGGAGCGCCGGTGATGGTGACGCGCTGGCTGCCTTCTTCCGCCTCGGCGTGGCCCGTGGCCGACTCACGGTCGACGGCGTGGCCACGCGCTTCGGCCGCACGCGGTCAGCGACGCGACGCAACGTGATCAGCGGTACTCTCGAACCCGCCGCGATCGGTTCGTTCGAGGGACGGGACCTCAGCGCATACTTGCGCGCGGCGTGGGGCAGCCCGGACACGACGGCGTTCTGGGCGCAGGTCGTCGCTGCGACGCTGCTGCACGCCGAGACGGGCGACACCACGCTCGGCGCCGACACGACTCGCTCGCGGACGCAGTATGTCGCGACCGCCGGCTTCGGGATCGGCTCGGCGAGGTTCTCCGGTGGTGTGCGGCTCCGACCGAACGGCGGCCAGACGCTGCTCGCGCCTGAGGTCCGTGCGTCGTGGGAGAATCGCTGGATCGCCGTGAGCGGCCGGGCCGAGGAAGGGGGGCCTGATTCAACGCGTCGGGTGGACGCGCTCCTTCTCGGAACGCCGCTGCCCTGGCTACAGTTCTCCGCGGCGCACTCGATCCACACGCCCGACGCCGCGAGTCTCTTTGGTCCGGAGCGCACCACGTCGCGTGCGACCGGCGCTGTTCGAGTCCAGGGCCGGTGGATCCGTGCTGGCCTCGTGCAGCGGAGCGCCTCGCGCGTGCCCGGCATGCCGGTCTTCGACGCCGACTACCAGCCACTCGACCTCGCAGCGGCGACCGGCATCGAGGCGGGTCTGTCGGGGCCGGTCTGGGGTCCCTTCTCGTTCGACTGGCGTGGCGTGCGGTGGACCGAGAGCGCGCTCTACCGCCCGCTCTCCGAATCGCACGCCGAAGTGCGCGTTCGTACGTCGCTGGAGAAGTGGCTCACGCGCCGCGCCTTCGATCTCGATGCCGCGCTGATACACGAATACCGCGGCACGGCGGAGTTCCCCGACGGGGTCGGCACGCGCCGCGCGCAGGGGGCAGGGACGTGGGGGGGCACGCTCGAGATCCGGATCGGCAACGCCCGCATCTTCTGGTACAACCGGAACGGGGCGGGCAGGGTGTACGAGACGGTGCCGGGCTACCTGATGCCGCGCCTCGTGCAACTCTATGGGCTCCGCTGGGAGTTCTGGAATTGAAGCCCGCTCGGCTTGTATAAGTCGCGGCGCCAGCGTAGCTTATCAGGCTCCAATGATCCGTAGCATGACTGGGTTCGGAGCGGCCGATGGCCACGTCGGCGGTTCGCGCGTTAGCGTCGAGCTGCGATCGGTGAACCATCGATTCTTCAACCCGAGCCTCAAGCTCCCGACGGCACTCTCCCAGTGGGAGGGGGAGGTTCGCGAGGCGCTCCGGCAACGGATCGCGCGCGGACACGTCACGGCCTACGCGCGGCTCGAGCGTCCGGAAGGTCCGTCGGCGGTCGTGGACGAGGCGAAGTTCGCGCAGTACGCGAGTGAACTCCGTCGGCTGCAGGCATTGAACGGCTTGGCGGGTGAGGTGGATGTCGCGACGATCCTCCGGATGCCCGATGTGCTGAGGGTGGGGCACGAGGATGATGGATTGAAGCAGGGAACGGTTGGAGAGCTGGTCGCGGTGGTCGAGGCGGCAGCGACGGCGCTCCAGACGATGCGGGAGTTGGAGGGGGCTCGACTCAGGACGGTGATCGTCGAACGGCTCGAGATGGTGAACGGCGCGCTTGCGAGGCTCGCGGCGCGGGCTCCGGCACGACTCGAGGCGCAGCGACTGCGGCTGAGGGAGAACGTCGAACGATTGGCGGGAGGGATCGCGGTGGATCCCCAGCGGCTCGCGCAGGAGATCGCGATCCTGGCGGACCGGTTGGATGTCGGCGAAGAGCTCGATCGATTCCAGTCGCACATCGTCGCCTTCCGCGCGGCGCTCGACGCGAAGGATGACGAACCGGTCGGGAAGCGACTGGGGTTCCTGTTGCAGGAGATGCTGCGGGAGGCGAACACGACTGGGAGCAAGGCGAACGACGCCGAGATGCTCCGCGACGTGGTTGCGATCAAGGAGGAGCTCGAGCGGATCCGGGAGCAGGTGGAGAATCTCGAGTGAGTGCAGGGACGTTCCCGATCGTGCTCTCGGCGCCTTCGGGGGCCGGGAAGACGACCATCGCACGGCGGGTGCTGGCGCAGCGTTCGGATGTCGGGTATTCGGTGTCCTGCACGACGCGGTCGCCGCGCGCGAACGAGCGGGATGGGGTGGACTACCACTTCCTCACGCGCGCCGAGTTCGATGCGCGGGTCGGGCGGGGCGAGTTCGCGGAGTGGGCGGATGTGCACGGGAATCGGTACGGGACTCTGCGCTCGGCGATCCGCGAGGTGATGTCGGCAGGGAAGCACGTGATGATGGACATCGATGTGCAGGGTGCGCGACAGGTGACCGTCGCGTTCCCCGACGCGCTCACGATCTTCGTGGTGCCGCCGTCGGTGGAGGTGCTGGTCGAGCGGCTGCTTGCCCGCCGCTCGGAGAAGCCGGAGGCGCTCGAGTTGCGGCTCCGGAACGCGCGCACGGAACTGCTCGACGCCGAGCGGTACCAACACGTGGTGGTGAACGATGAGCTCGAGCACGCGATCGCACTCGTGAACGGGATCATCGAGGAGGAAGTGACTCGCGCCAAGCGCCGGCCGCCATTGGGGAGCCGAGTGGAGGGTGCGGTGTCACACCTCCTGAAGGAACTGAAAGTCTGAGAAGGGAGATGGGAGATGTGAGAGAACTGCAAGTCAGCTCCCCTCCGCCGCCGTCCGTCGTCCGCCGTCCGCCGTCTTCATTCGGAGTTCAACGATGCAAGTGTTCACGCCTCTTGAAGTCACCAAGCACGCGACCAACAAGTACCTCTCCGTGCTCGTGGCGGCGAAGTACGCGCGTGTGTTGAACGAGTTCCCCCGCGACCGCGCGAAGTCGGGCGAGAAGAAGCTCACGACCCGCGCGCTCGAGGATCTCTCGGCCGGGGACATCGAGTATCGCGTGGTGCCGCGCCGCCGCCCCAAGGGCGAGTAAGCCTTACCGCAACGGCGAGCGGAGCGGCCTGGTGAGGCCCTTCGATGGCCGACGCATCCTCCTCGGCGTGACCGGGGGGATCGCGAGCTACAAGTCGGCGTGGCTCGCCCGCCTCCTGACCCAGGCCGGGGCGCAGGTCGATGTCGTGCTCACCCGTTCGGCGAAGGAGTTCATCGGCGCCGTCACGTTCGAGGCGCTCACGGGGCGCCCGGTGCATTCGGTGCTCGTCGGTGAAGGGCACGCGCTCGATCACATCCGCTTGGCGCACGACGCGGAACTCGTACTCGTCGCGCCGACCACCGCGGACTTCCTCGCGCGCGCCGCGCACGGCCACGCCGACGACCTCCTCTCGGCCTGCTTGTTGGCATCGACAGCCCCGGTCCTCATCGTCCCGGCGATGAACGACAAGATGTGGGCGAATCCCTCAGTGCAGGCCAACGTCAGCGCGCTGCGCAAGCAGGGGAAGGTCATCCTCGATCCCGCCGTCGGTCCTCTCGCGTCGCCGGACGAGGGCGCGGGGCAGGGACGGATGCAGGAGCCGGAGACGATCGTTGCCCACGCGGGGCGACTACTCGAGGCGAAGGGGAAGCTCGCCGGACGTCGCGTCGTCGTGACGGCGGGGCCGACTCGAGAGCCCCTCGACCCGGTGCGGTTCCTCTCGAACCACTCGACCGGCAAGATGGGAGTCGCTCTCGCGGCGGCGGCGTGGCGTCGGGGCGCCGAGGTGGTCGTGGTGCACGGACCGCTCGCGGTCGGGCTCCCCGACGGCATCTGCTCCACGGCGGTCGAAACCACCGCCGAGATGGCGGTCGCGGTCGGGAAGGAGGTCGCGCAGAGCGACGTGCTGGTGATGGCGGCGGCGCCAGCTGACTTCCGGCCGGCTCAAGTGGCCAGCGCGAAGATCAAGAAGCGTGGCGGCACTCCGGCGCCGATCGTGCTCGAGGAGACCACCGACATCCTGAAGAGCACGGTGGCGATGCGCCGCAAAGGTCTCGTCGCGGTCGGCTTCGCGCTCGAGACCGACGACCTCATCGCGAACGCGAAGGGGAAGCTCGAGGCCAAGGGACTCGACCTCATCGTCGCGAACAGCTCGCGTGAGGCGGGGGCAGGGTTCGGCCACGAGACCAATCGGGTGACGATCATCGGAAAGGATGGCGTGAGCGCTGACCTCCCCCTCCTGCCGAAGCGCGACGTCGCCGACGCGATCCTCGACCGGATCGAGGCGTTGCTGTGAGCGATGCCCGTGCGAGGCTGCGGCAATACCTCGAACAGCGCCGAGAACTCGGAGAGTCGGAATTCGTCCTCGATTCGCTGAGCGTCGAGGAGGCGATGAAGGTCCTGACCCAGAAGGAGGCGCCGCCCGCGGTGGACTGGCGCAAGTCGCTCGCGCCGACCTCGGCGAGTGCGCAGGAGATCCCGCAGACCCAGCGGACGCCGAAGGTCCCGGCGCCCGCGCCGGTGGCGACTCCCGCGGCAACGCCTGCGGCAACGCCTGCGGCCGCACCGGCGAGCGTGGACCTCTCCGGCGCCAAGAGCATCGCCGACATCGCAAGCGCCATCTCCGCGTGCAAAGCCTGCTCCCTCTCCGCCACGGCGATCAACCACGTGCCGGGAGAGGGGAACCCCGCCGCGAAGTTCGTCGTGGTCGGCGAGGCACCGGGTCAGACCGAGGACGAACTCGGCCGCCCCTTCGTAGGGAAGTCGGGGGACCTGCTCACGAAGATCCTCGACGCGATCGGCTTCAAGCGCGAGGAGGTCTTCATCTGCAACGTGCTGAAGCACCGCCCGCCCGGGAATCGCAACCCCTCGCCCGCCGAGATCGTGGCCTGCCGTCCCTTCCTCTTGCGCCAGCTCGAGGTGCTCCAACCCAAAGTCATCCTCGCGCTGGGGACGTTCGCGGCGCAAACTTTGTTGGAGACGGACGCCGCGATCGGCAAGCTCAGGGGAATCGAGCACCGCTACCACGGCATCCCGCTCGTCGCCACCTACCATCCTGCCGCGCTCCTCCGGAATCCCAACTGGAAGCGCCCTGCCTGGGAAGATGTCCAGCTCGCCCGTCGAGTTTTCGATCGCCCCTAGGTCGGCCTCCGCCGACGCCTTCCGTGACCGCCGGCCCCCCTGGTCGGAGGACGCGGAGCGCGCCGTGCTCGCGGCGATGCTCCTCTCGCAGGAGGCGATCGTCACCGCGGCGGAGCTCGTCACCGAGGACATGTTCTACCGCGAGGGTCATCGCCGGCTCTTCCGCGCGATGATGGCGGTGCAGAATGCCGGTGCGGTGGTCGACCCCCTCACGCTCGCGAACGAGCTCGAGCAGCGGGGCGACCTCACCGCCGCCGGCGGCAAGGAATACATCGGCGGTCTGCTTGACGAGGTGCCGACGGCGGCGAACGTCGAGCACCACTGCAAGATCGTGCGCGAGAAGGCGCTCCGGCGCCGGCTGATCGAGACCGCGACCGCGCTCGTACGCGAGGGGCACGAGAGCCCGGCCGACGCGAGTGAGTTGCTCGACCTCGCCGAGCACCGGATCCTCGAGCTCAACGACACGCGCGGCTCCGAGGGCTTCGTCAAGATCAAATCGCTGCTCTGGTCGGCGATGGAGAGGATCGAACAGCTGCGCACGGCGGGCGGCAGCACCACCGGCGTGCCGTCGGGATTCGCCGACCTCGACAAGCTCACGCTCGGCTTCCAGCCAAGCGACCTTGTGATCGTCGCTGCCCGCCCCTCGATGGGGAAGACGGCGTTCGTGCTGAACGTCGCGCAATACGCCGCCATCGAAGGCAATGTTCCGACGGCGATCTTCTCGCTGGAAATGAGTACTGAATCCCTCCTGCTGCGAATGCTCGCCTCGGAGGGATACGTGGATGCCCAGCGGCTCAGGAGTGGTCAGCTCACGGCGCAGGATGCGTCGAACCTCGCGAAGGCGGCGGCGCTGCTCGGCCAGGCGCCGATCTGGATCGACGACACGCCGGGGCTGAGCGTGCTCGAGATCCGCTCGCGCGCGCGCCGCCTCAAGAGCCAGAGCGACATCAAGCTCCTCGTGATCGACTACCTCCAGCTCGTGTCGGGGCCGCAATCGGAGAACCGGCAGCAGGAGGTCTCGGCGATCTCGAGGTCGCTCAAGGCGCTCGCGAAGGAGCTCGCGATCCCGGTCATCGCGCTCTCGCAGCTCTCGCGCGCCTCGGAGCAGCGCGGCGGCGAGAACCGGAAGCCGCAGCTCTCCGACCTGCGTGACTCGGGCGCGATCGAGCAGGATGCCGACGTTGTCCTCTTCATCTACCGGCCGGAGATGAACGAGCGCCCGTACGACGAGGGAGGCAACGCGCGCATGGTGCCGGGCACGAACGACATCCCGCTCGACGGTTACGCCGAGGTGATCATCGGGAAGCAGCGCAACGGACCCACCGGTCACGTGCGGATGCACTTCCGCAAGCAGCACACGCGATTCGAGAACTGGACCAGCCGGCCAGCGGAGTGACGGCGTGGCCGTGAAGACGCGCTCCGTCTATCGCTGCACCGAGTGTGGCGCCGAGTCGCTCCGGTGGGAGGGGAAGTGCGACACCTGCGGCGAGTGGAACACCCTCGTCGAGGAGATGGCGGCCCCGAAGGTGAGCGCCACCAAGGGCGCCGGCGCCGCGCGCCGGAAGGCGGGTCCCTCGGCGTTCGGTGCCGGCGGTCGCGTTGCCGACGCACCACGCCTTCGCGAGATCGTCGGCTCGGCGTCGCATCGGCTCGCGACCGGGATCGCCGAGTTCGACTTCGTGCTTGGCGGCGGCGTGGTCCCCGGGTCGATGGTGCTCGTTGGCGGGGAGCCGGGGATCGGCAAGTCCACGATCCTGTTGCAGGTCGCGGCGCGGCTCCAGGGCGCCGGCCACGAGACGCTCTACGTGAGCGGCGAAGAGTCGCCCTTCCAAGTGAAGCTCCGGTCCGATCGACTCGCCGCCGATGCGGGTGACGTTCCCATCCTCGGCGAGACGAATCTCGAGACCATCCTCGCGACGGCAGGCGAGCGGCGTCCGGCGGCGCTCGTCGTCGACTCGATCCAGACCGTGTTCACCGGCGACCTCGAAGGCGCGCCCGGCAATGTGGGGCAGGTGCGCGAGTGCGCGGCGCGGTTGATGCGGTTCGCCAAGGAGACCGGTACCGCCGTGTTCGTCGTCGGTCACGTGACGAAGGGCGGCGGGATCGCGGGCCCGAAGACGCTCGAGCATATCGTCGACACGGTGCTCTACTTCGAGGGAGAGGGGAGTGCCGACCACCGCGTGCTCCGCGCCACGAAGAATCGTTTCGGTTCGGTGGATGAGATCGGGGTGTTCCGGATGACGGTCCAGGGACTCGAGGCGGTCGCCGACCCGAGTGCGCTCTTCCTGAGTGAGCGGTCGGGGCCACGGACCAGTGGAAGCGCCGTCACGTGCCTGCTCGAAGGGACGCGCCCGATGCTGCTCGAGGTTCAGGGGCTCGCGGCGAAGGCAGGGTTCGGCACGCCTCAACGGGTCTCGACCGGCTACGATGCGCGGCGGCTCGCCCTCCTCCTCGCCGTGCTCGACAAACGCGCCGGGCTCTCCTTCGCGCAGCTCGACGTCTTCCTGAACGTCGTCGGCGGCGTGCGCGTGCAGGAGCCGGCGGGGGACCTCGCCGTGGCCGCCGCGCTCGCGAGCAGTGTGTACGATCGTGCGCTCCCGGCCGACGCGGTGTTCATCGGAGAGGTGGGGCTCGCCGGCGAGATCCGCGGTGTGTCGCAGGCGGAGCGGCGGTTGCTCGAGGCGGAGAAGCTGGGGATGACCGTCGCCTACGTCGGCGAGCGCAGCGTGCCGCGGCGCGCGCCGAAGCAGATCCGCGTGAAGGCCGTGCCCGACATCGCGTCCCTCTTCCGCGAACTCTTCCGGAAGGGCGAGTGACGCGCGACGTGGGGGTGGTGATCGTCGCCGGCGGTGCGGGGAATCGCGTTGGCGGCACCGAGCTCAAACAGCTGCGCTGGGTGGCGGGGAAGCCGATGCTGCTGCACTCGCTGCAGGCGTTCCAGACGCGGACCGACGTCGCGATGGTCGTCTGCGTGCTCCCGCAGCGTTACGCCGGCGATCCGCCGCCCTGGATCTTCCAGAGCGACGCCGACCGGTTGCTCCTCTCGGTCGGCGGGAAGACTCGCGCCGAGTCCGTCGCGAATGGCCTCGAGGACCTCCCGCCCGAATGCAGGATCGTACTGATCCACGACGCGGCGCGGCCCCTGGTCTCCCCCGGGATGATCGACCGCGTGATCGCCGAGGCGAGGCAGGGCCACGGTGCGATCGCCGCGCTGCCGGTGGTGGACACGCTCAAGTCGGTGACCGCCGACGGCCGGATCGTCGGCACCGTCGCGCGCGACGGGCTCTGGCGCGCACAGACTCCGCAAGGTTTCCCGCGCGAGATGATCGAGCGTGCGCACCGCGAGGCGCGGAAGTCGGGAAGCCACGCGGCGGCCACCGACGATGCCGCGCTCTGCGAGGCGCTCGGGCTCCCGGTGCGCGTCGTGCGCGGGAGTGAACGGGCCATCAAGGTCACCGAGGAAGCGGACTTCGCCCGCGTCGAGGCGGTGCTGCCGCTCGACGAGTAGCCAGTGCCCGAGACCCGCGGCGTCCCCTTCTGGTCCCCCGAGGAGGTCGAACGGTCCCTCACGGCCACGTTGGTACACCTGCAGGCGGGACGCATCCTCGCGTACCCGACGGAGACCGTGTACGGGTTCGGCACGATGATCGACGGCGAAGCGGTCGAACGGTTGGTCGCGATGAAGCGCCGTCCGCCGGCGAAGCCCTTCCTGCTGCTGATCAGCGACACGCCGATGCTCGCGCGGATCGGCCTCCATCTCACCCCCTCGGCGAGCATGCTCGCGGCGAAACATTGGCCCGGGCCGTTGACGCTCGTGTTGCCGGGGGGAGAGCGGCGCATCCCCGAACGGCTGCGGGGACCCGAGGGAGGCGTCGCCGTTCGCTGGACGCCGCACCCGGGTCTGCAGCGCCTGATCGCGGCGCTCGGCGACCCGATCACGAGTACATCGGCGAACCTTCCGGGAGCACCGGCCGCGGTGACGTCGGGGGAGATCGTGGAGCAATGGCGCAACGAACTGTCGAGCGGGATGCTGCGACTGCTCGACGGCGGACGTCTTCCTCCCTCGCCGGCGTCGACGGTGGTCGACTGCACCGGCCGCCGCCCGCGTGTCATCCGGCCGGGCGCGTTGCCGGCCGCTACATTGCGGCAAAGCGTCGCGGACCTCATCGGGGACCAGTAGGAGTGCACCTCCTTTTCGTCTGCACCGGGAACACCTGCCGCAGTCCGATGGCGGAGGCGATCGCCCGTAGACTGATCGCCGAACGCGCACTCGAGATGACCGTGGGCAGCGCCGGGACGAGTGCGTGGGAAGGGGCGCCAGCATCGGATGGAGCGCTCCTGGTGGCGATGGAGAATGGTCTCGACCTCAATGGACATCGCGCGCGCTCACTCACCACCGAACTCGTGGCGGCGTCCGACCTGATCCTCGTGATGAGTCCGCACCATCGGGATCGCGCGACCGTTCTCGGGGGCGACGGGCGCGCCCACCTTCTCACCGACTTTGCCGCACGCGCCAGTGAGGGGCGCCCCGTGCTCGATCCCTTCGGCGGCGACCTCGAGACCTATCGGCAGACCTTCGTCGAAATGGAGGGCGAGATCGGACGCGTGCTCGACCGACTGGCCGCCGAGCGCGCCGCGGGGGGCGCGTGAACGCACTCCCCGGTCGGCTCGTCCTGCTCGGGCACCCGGTCGCGCACTCGCTCTCTCCCACGTTCCAGAACGCCGCGCTTGCTGCGGCGGGGATCCCGCTCCAGTACGAGGCGCTCGACGTTACGCCGGCCGATCTCACCTCGATGCTCGGTCTCCTGCGCGACGCCCGCGCGGCGGGGAATGTGACGACTCCCCACAAGGAGGCTGTGAACGCGTGGTGCGCGCGTCGCACGCCGCTCGCCGAGCGCGTCGGGGCAGTGAACACCTTCTGGACCGAGGGAGAGCAGCTCATCGGCGACAACACCGATGTCGCCGGTTTCGACGCCGCCGTCGAACGGGTCCTCAGTGAGCGGCCCGCGGGATTGCGCGTCGGCCTCCTCGGCGCCGGCGGGGCAGCCGCGGCCGTCTGCGCCGCAGTCGAGCGATGGCCGGACAGTAGCGTCGTCATCCACGCCCGAACGCCAGAGCGCGCCGAACAGCTAGCGGCGCGCTTCCCGGGCATCGCGACCGCGGTGCGGAGCGAGATGCACGCGGTCGAAGGCGTCTCACTGCTCGTGAACGCCACCCCGCTCGGACTCGACGGCGGGTTGATGCCGGTCGCGCCCGGGATGATCCCCGATGCGACCGCGGTGCTCGACCTCACGTACCGGAAGGGTCGTACTCCGTGGATCAAGGCGTGTCGCGCGCGGGGCCTCCGCGCCGATGACGGCCTGCCGATGCTGATCGAGCAGGGGGCGCTCGCGTTCGCGCGCTGGTTCGGTGAGGAGCCCGATCGCGACGTGATGTGG
>JANNKK010000200.1:0-1797 GCA_031396245.1 Gemmatimonadaceae bacterium | reverse complement strand
TCGCAGCGACAGACGGAGCCGCGCCGTCCTCAGGAAAGTAGGCCTCGAAGCCGCTGCGGAGGCCGGTGCACGCGGCGTCTTCGTTCCATTGCCGCTGCAGGATGGACGGGGTGTTGATCAGATCGATGAGCCGGGACTCGTCGACGAGGGGGATCGGGTTCATTTTGCTCCTCTCGAACTCTCTGCCAGTAAGTGCTGGGGAGCTCGGGGCGAAAACCCGTCGCGTATCCCCCTCCCGGATGTCCAAGGCGAGCCTCGGCGTTTCGGAAGGCGGCAACGGCACTCAGCAGAAGCCCCTGCGGCGTACAGTCCACGATGGCCTGCGTTACCTTCCGTTCGGCTGGAGTCGAGCGGCGGGGCGACCACGTTGTTCCGTGTCGCAAGAGAAACTGTATCACGACCCCTGACAGGGTCGGCTGGTGTACCCGAACAGGGCGCGACAAGGTCGGCGCCTATCACCCCGACGACGGATCTCGATCCGCGCAGGGAGTGTGTTCACATCCCGGTCGAGCACTTGCATGTACGAGTGGCGACCCGGTCCGACGATCCCTAGCGACGTCAGCCGTTCACCAGTCGGGCAACCTCAGCGATCCGGTCGAATGGATCGGCGTCCTGCAGCTCAACGCAGGCACCTCCGCGCCAGACCCACGTTCGAAGGCTTTCCTGATCGACGATCGCGGCCGCCGCACCGTCTCGAGTCGCTCCCCAGATGCGGGCGACGGTTGGAATCGACCCAACGCTCGCGGTCCTGCTGTACCGGGCGAGGGGGCCCTTGTAGCGGTCGACCCACGAGGGAATGGAGTTCTCGCTCGGCCACGCACATCGCCACGAGAACCCGACATTGCCGACGATTTCCAAGAAGGCCGCGGCGAGCTGAGCGAAGGTTGCTTCCGTCGACCGTTCGCGCGGACCCATGCCCGCGATAGCACCGATCGTGATTGCCGCCTGGTCGACATCGCCTCCGTGAGCGAGGTGGTTCCAGATCTCGCGCCATACCCATCGAGGTTGCCCGGTTTGTGCGAAGACCCATACCGAGCCAGGCCGGTCGAGCGAGATCCGAGGGCGTGGAGCCGGCCAGTCGAGGGATCGGTCGCTCAACGGTTGCAGCTGGACCTGGTCGTAGAAGCCGCCGCAGTCATGGGTCTCGACGACTCGGCCGAGCGACGTCGGCCAGCGTTTCGACAGCGCCGCGGCAAGGCGCCAGCTGAGTTGCTCGTACTCCGACTCGTCAGGCTCGGGAAGAGGGCCCCCGGCGAGGGTCCAGTCGGGTGTGGAGCGGTCGTCGAGAACGTCCAACTCGACGCCGATTCGGGCGGCGACTCGCTGGAGCAGCTCGAGGTCACCGGTGAAGCGCTTGGTCCACCGGGTCGGTATCGGCACGCCGATGCAAGGCTGCGTCGCACCGCGGTCGAGGCCAGCTTCGCGAAACCACGGCTCAAGTCCTGGGGCGTTGTGGATGAAGTGCGCGTAAAGAGCAGCCTGGATCAGTGAGCGGCGGTAGTAGCGGCCCTGTCCCCCGGTGGCGACCTTTAGCTCCACCGCAAGCGGCGTGGTGCCGCGCCGGAGTAGTGCGTCGAGGTAGCGGGGCTTCGCGCCGTGGCCCCACAGGGTCGGGAACTGGCTACCACGCGCGACCTCGCTGTCGTCGAGGACCAGTTGATGCTCCCCTTCCGTCAGGTGCGCCAAGCCTTTCAGCAGGCGAGCTTCGAGGGTGTGCTCGTCGACGAATCGAACGCCACCCGCAGCGCGGTGCGAGAGCGGGGCGCCTCGTACATCGACTTCGCGGAACGCCCGCAG
>JANNKK010000184.1:0-9955 GCA_031396245.1 Gemmatimonadaceae bacterium | reverse complement strand
TTGCCGACCGACGTCGCGAGGAACCAGATCCCCATCATCTGTCCGACGTACTGACGCGGCGCGAGCTTCGTCATCGACGAGAGACCCACCGGGCTGAGGCAGAGTTCGCCGAGCGTCTGGAAGAAGTAGCTGCCGATGAGCCACCAGGGCGAGACGAGGAGGGTGCCGCCGCTCGCGACCACCGCCCTCGCCGCGAAGATCATCAGCAGGAATCCGACGCCGGCGAGGCCGAGGCCGAGCGCGAACTTGGTCGGGCTCGAGAGCTCCCATCCGCGCCTGGCCATCCCGACCCAGATCGCCGCGAAGACCGGCGCGAAGAGGATCACGAAGAACGAGTTGATCGACTGGAACCAGGTGGCCGGCATCTGCCAACCGAAGATGCTCCGGTCGGTGAAGTCGTTGGCGAAGAGATTGAGCGAGGTCGGCGCCTGCTCGAACGCCGCCCAGAAGATCGCGGCGAAGATGAAGAGGACGAAGATGACCGCGACCCGCTTCTTCTCGTCGACGTTCAGTCCACCGGCGGCGAAGACGTAGGCGAAGAACGCCACCGCGATCCCGACGAGGACGCCAGTCATCCAACGACCCACGGTCTGCGGATCGATGCTGATCACGCCGGCCGATGTGAGCACGAAGACCAGCGCGAGGGTGCCCAGCCCGACGACGGTCCATCGTCGCACCGACGATTCGGTCTTCGCCTGCGCCGCGGGGTCGGCAGCACGGACGATCTCCTCGCCGATCGGTCCGAGCGTCGGCTTGGCCCGCATCCAGAAGACCACGAGGCCGAGGAACATGCCGAATCCCGCGGCGCCGAAGCCCCAATGCCACCCCACGCGTTCGCCGAGGAACCCGGTGACGAGTTGGCCGAGGAAGGCGCCGGAGTTGATGCCCATGTAGAAGATCGAGAAGCCGGCATCGCGGCGGGCGCCGCCCTCGGGATAGAGGTCGCCGACGATCGCCGAGATGTTCGGCTTGAGGAGGCCGGTGCCGAGGACGATGAGAATCAGTCCGAGGAAGAACACCGGCTTCCCGATCGACGCCGGCGCGAACCCGGAGAGTCCGATCGACAGGTGACCGCTCGTGATCAGCATCGCGCCGATCAGGATCGCGCGACGCAGTCCGAGGAGCCGGTCGGCGATCCACCCGCCTGGGAGCGAGGCCAGATAGATCGAGGCGGCGTAGATGCCGACGATCGCCGAGGCCGCCGGACGGTCGAAGCCGAAACCGCCGTCCAGAAGGGCGGCGGTCATGAAGAGGATCAGGAGCGGACGGAGGCCATAGTAGGAGAACCGCTCCCACATCTCCGTGAAGAAGAGCGTAGCGAGGCCACGGGGATGGCCGAAGAACCGCTTGTCGCTCACATACGGGGTGAGGTCCTGGGGCATGACCGAGTTCGATGTGGGAGGATGGAGCAGGAAAGTGGTGCGAAGGGGCGAGCGGCGTAAGCGTCACGCCGCCGGAGCGGTCAGACCTTGAGGCAGGCCGCGTTGTGCCCCGGGCCAAGGTGCCGGAGGGGCGGCACTTGGGTCGTACACGCCGAGTCGCGCGCCGGATGAGGACACCGCGTGTGGAAGGCGCATCCGCTCGGCGGGGACGCGGGAGACGGCGGCTCCCCCGCGAGCACGATGCGCGTGCGGCGGCGCGCCGGATCGCCGGTCGGCACCGCTGAGAGCAGCGCCTGCGTGTACGGCATCCGCGGGGTGTCGATCACCTGGCCCGTGGGACCCGACTCGACGACCCGACCGAGGTACATCACGAGGACGCGCGAGGTGATCCGCTGGACCGAACCGAGGTCGTGGGAGATGAAGAGGAGGGAGAGCTTGCGGTCCCGCCGCAGTCGGTCGAGCAGGCCAAGCAGCCGCTCGCGCGTCGGCGCATCGACCGAGGCGACCGGCTCATCGCAGACGAGCAGCTCGGGCGAGGTGGAGAGGGCGCGGGCGATCGCGACGCGCTGCCGCTCGCCCGCGGAGAGCGACCCCGGGCGCGAGGCGAAGGCGTGAGCGGGGAGGTTCATCTCCTCGAAGAGCAGGAGGGCGCGCCGGCGCGCCTCCGCGCCCTCGGCGATGCCGTGGACCTCGAATCCCTCCATCACCAGTTCCCCCGCGGTGAGGTGCGGCGTCAGGGAGGCGCCGGCATCCTGAGGGATCAGCTGGATGCGTTGGCGCTGGCGACGGAGTGCCTCGCCCTCGAGCGTGTGGAGTGCCTCGGTGCCGAACCGGATCGCACCGCCCGAGGGGATCAATCGCAAGATCGCGTGGGCGATCGAGGTCTTGCCGCAGCCCGACTCGCCGACGAGACCGACCGCTTCGCGCGGCGCGATGGTGAAGGAGACGCTGTCGACGGCCGTCACGCCGGCGCCGCGTCCCGCTCGCCGCCGGTCCCGGTAGAGGACGGTGAGGTTCTCGACGGTGAGGAGTGGCTCGGGTGCCGGCGTCGGGACCTCGCGCGGAAGCGAGGTCAGTCGTCTCCGCGCCATCGCCAGACGCCCCCCCGCTTCCGACGTAGGGGAGTTCGCGATGGTCGCTGCCGGGCCCGACTCGACGATCCGGCCGTCGTCCATCACGAGGACGCGGTCGCAGCGCTCGGCGACGACGTCGAGGTCGTGCGAGATCAGCAGCAAGGCGGTCCCCGACGCGGCCCGAAGGGAATCGAGCAGGTCGAGCACTTGCGCCTGGATCGTCGGGTCGAGGGCGGTCGTCGGCTCGTCAGCGATCACCAGCTCGGGGCCGGGGAGCAGCGCCGCCGCGATCACCAGGCGTTGGCGCATGCCGCCCGAGAACTCGTGCGGGTATCGGTCGGCGGAGCGGCGCGCGCCGCCGATCCCGACGCGCTCGATCATCGCGATCGCGCGTTCAAAGGCCTCGGGTGCCGAGGCGAGCCCGTGCACCACGAGGGTCTCCGCCAACTGCTCCCCGACCGTCATCGCCGGGTCGAGCGCGAGGAGCGGTTCCTGGAAGACCATCGCGAGGCGACGTCCTCGGCGGCGACGCATCGCCCGCTCGTCGAGGGCGAGGAGTTCCTCGTCGCCGAGGCGCACGGCGCTGCCGGCGGTGAAGTAGGCTGATCGCGGGAGGAGCCGGATGAGTGCCGACGCGAGCGAACTCTTCCCCGCGCCCGAGGCGCCGACGACGCCGACGCATTCGCCCCGCGCGACCGCGAAGGTGATGTCCTCGAGGAGGATCCGCTCGGTCGTCGCCGTCGCGACGCGTACGCCGAGCCGCGTCACCGCGAGGCTGGGGGCCGTCATCGTCCCGGCTCCGGGCGCCCCAGCAGCCGTTCGGCGACGAGCGTGGCCGAGAGGACCGTCGCGACGATCGCGATCGTCGGGAAGAACACGAGCCACCAATGGCGGACGACCCGTCCCTCGGCCTCGGTGATGATGTTCCCCCAGCTCGGGTCGGGGAGTTGCACGCCGAGTCCGAGGAACGAGAGTCCCGCCTCGAGCGGGATCGCCGCGGCGAAGGCGACCGAGCCGGCGGCGATCAACGTCGGAACGAGCGCGGGAAGGAGATGCCGCCGGATCAGCCGTGGACCGGGCACGCCGAGCGCGCGTGCGCCGCGCAGGTGCTCGGTCGCGAGGAGGCGCCCCGTTTCCTGCCGCGTGAGGCGCGCCGTGTTCATCCACCCGGTGAAACCGATGAGCAGAGCGAATTGGATCGGAGGGAGTGGGCCGAGTGTCGCCGCGAGGAGGAGAAGGGCCAGGATCCGAGGGAAGGCGAGCGTCGCGTCGGTCAAGCGCATCAGGAGCGACTCGGTGAACCGGCCGCCGAGGGCGGCAGTCACTCCGACGAGTGTCCCGAGCGAGAGGGCGACCGAGACCGCGAGCCCGGCGATCAGGATCGACGTCCGCGCGCCATAGAGAAGGCGGCTCAGGACGTCGCGGGCGAGCGGGTCGGTCCCGAGTGGATGGGCCACGCTCGGTGCCTGCGTCCGCATCGTCGACATCTCGAACATCTCGGTCGGACCGTACGGCGCGAGCAGCGGTCCGATCACCGCGACGCCGAGGAGCGCGGCGGCGAGGAGGAGCGCCGGACGGGCGTCACGCTTCATCGTGACGTCCTTCGTTTCGGGTCGGCCCAGAGGACGGCGAGGTCGGCGGCGAAGCTCCCGGCGACGACGCAGAGCGTGCTCACGAGCACGCAGCCGACTACGAGGTGGTAGTCGCGGCTCAGCACGGCGTCGATCGTCGCGAGTCCCATCCCCGGCCACGAGAAGACCGATTCGACGAGGACCGACCCGCCGAGCACCGAGGGGAGCACCACGCCGGCGAGCGTCAGCACGGGGACGAGTGAGTTGCGGAGGGCGTGGCGAACGAAGATCCGGAGTTCCGGCACGCCGCGCGCTCGAGCCGCGCGAATGAACTCGCGGTCGCGCACCCCATCCATCGCGGCGCGTTGGTGGCGCGCGACCACCGCCGTCAGCACCACCGCGATCGACAGCACCGGGAGCGTCAGGTGATGCAGGACGTCGCCGACGCCGGCGAGTCCGGTCGGACCGAACTCGGTGCGCATCCTCCCGACGGGAAAGAGTCCGAGGCCGAGCGCCGGTCCGAGCACGAGAAGGAGGGCCACCACGAACTCGGGCACCGAGAGGAGGACCAATCCGAGACGGTCGGTGAATCCTGCGACCGCCGACTCGGGTCGCCAACCTTGCCACGCGCCGAGCGCGATCCCGCCGGCGAATCCGAGGAGGAGCGCCGTCCCCATCAGGAGCAGGGAGTTCGGCAGCGTGCGCGCGAGGACCTGCCTCACCGGCGCGGAGCGCGAGACCGACCACCCGAGGTCCCCTCGTGCGGCACGCGCGAGGAAGCGCACGTACTGGACGGCGACCGGTGAGTCGAAGCCGAAGGCGCGGCGCATCTCTTCGCGGACCTCGACCGGGACGTTGGGATCCGACGCGAGATGCCCGAACGGATCGCCGGGGGCGCGACGGATCAGGACGAACGTCGCCGTGACGACGAGCCAGATGACGAGGGCCGCCTGACCGGCGCGGGTGAGCAGAAGACGCGCCACGCCGGCGTCGATCAGGGTGTCGTGGGACGCGCGTCCCTCGGGAGCCGCTGCGCCGGGTCGACCGTCCACTCGCCGAGCGTGAGCCACCACGCATCGGAGCGCCAGCTCGGGATGTCGAAGCGACGGTGCACCGCGGCGAGGTTCCGCACCTCGAAGAGCCAGATCGCGGGCGCGTCGTCGACGATCTGTTGGTAGGCGCGTCGCAGGCTGGCCCGTCTCGTGGCGAGGTCGGTCGCGTCGAGTCCCTCCAGCACGGCACGGTCGAACGCCGGATTCTCGTAGCTGCCGAAGTTCTGACGACCGCCGTCCGGGACCGCGGTGCTCGCCCACGTGCTGCGCAGGCTGCTCGGACTCGGTGAGGTGCGCCAGGTCCAGAGGACGGCGTCGAAGCGTCGGGCGTCGACTTCCGCCAGCATCGCGCCGAACTCGAGGGCGCGGATGGTGACCTCGACGCCGACTTGCCGGAACTGCTCTTGCAGCACGGTCGCCGAGCGCATCCGTGGAGTACTCGAGGTCGGGACCGTGATCGTGAAGGAGAGACGATCTCGGCCGCGTCGGCGGACGCCGTCGCTTCCCCGTGCCGACCACCCCAGAGAGTCGAGAGTCGCCTCGGCCGCAGCCCGATCGAACGGGATCTGTTCGATCGTCGTGTCAGCCGTCGCCTGATCGCGGACGAAGGGGCCGATGCCCGCGAGCCCGAGCGAGTCGAGCGCGGCGCGCCGCACGGCGTCCCGGTCGACCGCCATCGTCAGCGCCCGCCGCAGCGTGCGGTCGGCGAAGAGGGGATGCGGTCTCGCCCGGTCGCGTCCATCGCGGAGGTTGAAGGCGAGGAATCCGTAGTCGTAGCCGGGACCGGAGACGACGCGGATGTGCGAGCGCGCCGCCGCATCGGCGACCTGTCCCGGCAGGAGCGGCTCCCACACGTCGGCCTCACCCGACCAGACCTGGGCGAGCCCGGCCGCCGGATCGACGCTGACGACGAAGAGCACTCGGTCGAGCTTCGGGCGGCCCCGGTAGTGATCCTCGACCGCCGCGAGTTCGAGCCTGACCTTCGGCTCCCACGCGACGAAGCGGAACCGTCCACTTCCCACCGGATGCAGCGCCTGCGGGCTGGTGCGCAGCGCCTCGCCGGGCGGGATCGCTCCGAGCAGGTGCTCGGGGATCGGCACGATCCGCGTCGCGTGGAAGAACTGTTCGGCGTAGCGCTTCGAGAAGTGCACGGCAACGGTCAGGGAGTCCCCAGCCACGACCGAGTCGATGCTGCCGAGGTTCGACACGACCGGCGAGGCGTTCGAGGGCTCGCGGATCGTGCGGAAGGCGAATGTGACGTCGTTGGCCCGCACCGGATGCCCGTCGTGCCAGCGCGCGTCGGGGTCGATCGAGAACCGGATCGTCAGCGAGTCCGCGCTCCAGACCCAGTGCCGGGCGAGTCGCGGCACGAAGGCGCTGTCACCGACGACATTGAGCGAGCCGCCGAGTTCGGCGAGGGGATCGAAGAGGAGTTCCGAGGCGACCCGCCCGGAGACGCTCGCGTAGAGTGGCGGCAGGAGGGCGTCTGCATCGGCGGCTTCGCCGACGATCACCGATCCACCGACGGGGCCCTCACCGGCGATACCGGTGCACGACGCCAGGAGCGTGACGAGCAGGACTCGAGCCAGGGTGCGTCGCATCGGAGATCCGAGTCGGGAGGGAGTGCGTGGTGAGGTCAACGCCGCCACGTCCACTCCGGATCGGCGAAACGCGACCGGAGATCGGCGACCGGGGCGTACGCCCCCACGTCAGACTCGGCGAGCGGTCGCGGGGTCACGGTCGCCGCGAGCGTTTCGAGGAGCGCGCGCGCGACCTCGGCGAAGGTGATCGGGCGCCCGAGGGCGTGTCTCAGCGTCGCGACCGGAGCGATCGTCCGGTGGGGGTCCCCCGCGACCCGCAGCGCCGCGATCATGCCTTGGTCGTCGTCGAGGAGGATCGACCCGTGCTGGAGGAGCGCCCCCCCTTCGCGCAGCTGGGCGCTGCCGACGAGCTTCGCGCCACCGACCACCAGTTCGCCGGGGGCGGGCGCGGCGAAGCAGGCGGCGCCGTCGGGACGAAGGACCGTCCGGCTCCGCCCCGCCTCGGCCGCAGCCACACCGAGTCGTGCGAGGGCCGCGAGGAGAAGGGCGTTGATCGCGCGGTAGCTCTCGCCGAGCGTGAGCGCGCCGGACGGCGCGGTCACGCTGTAGGTCAGTTCGCGGTGATGAAGAAGGACCCGGCCACCGGTGGGCCGGCGCACTGCGCCGATGCCGCTCTCGAGGAGTCGAGCGGGATCGAAGCGGCCGCTCGCGCGTTCGTTGCGTCCGAACGAGAGCGTGGGGCGTGACCAAGCGTACAGCCGGAGGACACCCTCACCGCTCCGCTTCGCCCGCGCGAGCAGGGCCGCATCCACCGCCATATTCGTCGCGCCGTCAGCGGCGTCCTGTTGGAGGACGCGCCAGGCCGGCGCGAGCCGCTCGATCAACGCTTCAGCGCGAAGTAGATGACGTAGAGCCAGCTGAACACCCCGTGGATGATCGCCCACAGGATCGAGTGGTGCTGACTCCACGAGATGACCATCGCGAGCGCCGACCCGAAGCTGATGCCCGCCTTCGTCGCTTGGACCCGCACCGATTCCGTCATGGTCGGGAATCTACCTCGTACGGTCCGCTCGTGTATTTTCCAGTCCTCACCGCCCCTCTCGAGGATCCCTTTCGTGACGGCTTCCGTACATCCGCAGCCCGACGTATTCACCTCCCGCCACATCGGCCCCTCCGACTCCGACGTGCAGGCGATGCTCGGTGCGCTGGACTATCGATCGCTCGACGCCTTCATCGACGACACCATCCCTGAGACGATCCGGTTGAGGCGACCCCTCGCGCTCCCGGCAGCGCGCTCCGAACAGGAGGCGCTGGCAGCCTTCCGCCTCGAGATGTCGGCCAACGTCGTGCGGCGCTCCTTCATCGGGATGGGGTACTACGACACCCACACGCCGGCGGTGATCCAGCGGAACATCCTCGAGAATCCCGGCTGGTACACGGCATACACGCCCTATCAGGCCGAGATCGCCCAGGGCCGCCTCGAGGCGTTGCTGAACTTCCAGACGGTGGTGAGTGACCTCTCTGGCCTCCCGGTCGCGAATGCCTCGCTGCTCGACGAGGGAACGGCGGCGGCTGAGGCGATGCACATGGTGCACGGCGCGGTGGGAACGGACGGCCGCGACGTGTTCCTCATCGCCAGCGATTGCCATCCGCAGACGATCGAGGTGGTGACGGCGCGCGCCGAGGCGCGCGGAGTGCAGGTGAAGCTCGTCGCGCCGGGGAAGATGAAGCCGAACAAGACGACGGCCGGCGTGATCCTGCAGTATCCGACGACCACCGGCTCGATCGAGGACTACCGCGCGCTCGCCGAGCGCGTGCACGCCGCCGGCGGACTGGTGATCGTGGCGACGGACCTCCTCGCCCTCACGCTGCTCACGCCTCCCGGGGAGTGGGGAGCCGATGTGGCGATCGGGAACTCGCAGCGCTTCGGCGTGCCCTACGGGTACGGCGGTCCACACGCCGCATTCCTCGCGACGAAGGATGAGTTCAAGCGACAGCTCGCCGGGCGGATCATCGGCGTCTCGCGCGACTCGTCGGGGAAGCCGGCGCTGCGGATGGCCCTGCAGACGCGGGAACAGCACATCCGCCGTGAGAAGGCGACGTCGAACGTCTGCACCGCGCAGGTGCTGCTCGCCGTGATGGCGGGGATGTACGCGGTGTGGCACGGACCGTCGGGACTCACCCGGATCGCGAAGCGGGTGCACCACCGCGCCGAGCTCTTCGCGGCGGGCGTTCGGAAGCTCGGGCACGCGACGACCAGCGATCTCTTCTTCGACACGGTCACCGTGACGGTCGGTCGCCAGCGGGGCCGGATCGTCAAGGCGGCGGCGCGACTCGGCATCGACGTGCGGGTGGTGGACTCGAAGACCCTGGGCGTCTCGATGGGGGAGAACACCACGGTCGGCGATGTGAGCGACCTCCTGACCGCGTTCAATGCAGGCGCACCACACGACCTCGACCTCGACGCGATGGCCAAGGGACTCGATGCGAGATTCGACGAGCGCTTCGGCCGCGCCTCGTCGTTCCTGACGCACCCGGTCTTCTCGCGCTACCACAGCGAGACCGAGATGCTGCGCTACCTGCGGAAGCTCGAGTCGCGCGACCTCTCGCTCACGCACTCGATGATCCCGCTAGGCAGCTGCACGATGAAGCTCAACGCCACCGCCGAGATGATCCCGGTGACTTGGCGCGAGGTCGGCGGGTTGCATCCCTTCGCCCCGGTGTCGGAGGCCGAGGGGTACGCGGCGATGTTCCGGCGTCTCGAGGCTGCGCTCGCGGAGATCACCGGGTTCAGCGCGGTGTCACTGCAGCCGAATGCGGGGTCGCAGGGGGAGTATGCGGGGTTGCTCGTGATCCGCGCGTACCATCGGGCGCGTGGGCAAGGGCATCGCACCGTCTGCCTGATCCCGCAGTCGGCGCACGGGACCAACCCGGCGAGCGCGGTGATGGCGGGGATGCGGGTGGTCGTCGTGCGCACCGACGAGAGCGGGAACATCGACGTGAGCGATCTCCGGGCGAAGGCCGCCGAGCACTCGGCCGACCTGGCGGCGCTGATGGTGACCTATCCGAGCACGCACGGCGTCTTCGAGGAGAGCATCAAGGACATCTGCGCGATCATCCACGAGCACGGCGGCCAGGTGTACCTCGACGGCGCGAACATGAACGCGATGGTGGGGCTCTCACGGCCAGGGGACATCGGCGCCGATGTCTGCCACCTCAACCTCCACAAGACCTTTTGCATCCCGCACGGCGGCGGTGGTCCGGGGATGGGTCCGATCGGCGTCGTGACACACCTCGCGCCCTTCCTGCCGTCGCACTCGGTCGTGAAGACCGGTG
>JANNKK010000172.1:0-25608 GCA_031396245.1 Gemmatimonadaceae bacterium | reverse complement strand
GGATCCCGGTGAACACCTTCATGCTCGCACGGGACCGCGCGCTGGTGGAGTTCGTGAAGGCGGTCAGTGCGATCACGCGGGGACGGGCCTACTTCACGAACACGATGACACTCGGGCAGTTCATCCTGATGGACTTCCTCAAGCGCAAGACGAAGACGGTCCGTTGACGCGGTGTGGCGGCACCGGATCGATGGAGCGCGGCCGGAACGTCCCGGCGCGGGTACAGGAGCGTGAGTCCCCACCGCCTGCCGAGGTCCACCCCTGATGCGATTGAACTGGAGCCGCTCCCGTGCGACGTGGGTCGTCGTCGTCGCGGTTTTCTGCACGGCCGTGGTGGTGGTGGCGGCGATGGTGCTTGGCCAGGAGGGAAAGTCGGTGACGCGGCGGCTCGACCACCGCTTCGCGATCGCCGACTCGCAGTTCCACCGGGAGATGTCGGTGATGCTAGGCCCTTCGATCGTCGACGGGAACAGCGTCACCGCACTTCAGAACGGCGCCGAGGTCTTCCCGGCGATGCTCAGCGCGATCGCGGGAGCGCAGAGCTCGATCACCTTCGAGACCTACATCTACTGGTCGGGTGAGGTCGGCGCCGCGTTCACCGATGCCCTCGCGACCCGAGCTCGCGCTGGCATCCCGGTGCAGGTGACGGTGGACTGGGCGGGGAGCGTGAAGGCCGAGCAGACGCTGCTCGACCAGTTGACCGAGGCGGGTGTGCGGTTGCAGCGGTACCGCCCGCTCCGATGGTACAACCTCGGGCGCTTCAACAACCGGACGCACCGCAAGCTGCTGATCGTCGATGGGCGGGTCGCCTTCACCGGCGGCATCGGGATCGCCGATCATTGGCAGGGCAATGCGAGCGACTCGGGGCAGTGGCGGGACTCGCACTTCCGCATCGAAGGGCCGGTCGTCGCGCAGTTCCAGGCGGCGTTCAACGACAACTGGATCAAGACCACCGGACAGGTCCTGAGCGGCCCAGAGTACTTCCCTGCGCTCGCTCCGGTCGGGACGATGGCGGCCCAGCTCTTCATTGCCTCGCCGGCGGGCGGCAGCGAGAGCATGCACTTGATGTACCTGATGGCGATCGCGGCCGCGTCGCGGACGATCGACGTGGCGGCCTCATACTTCGTGCCCGACGAGATGCTGCTCGAGGCGATCGTCGCGGCGCGGCGGCGCCACGTACGGGTCCGGATCCTGCTCCCGGGGCCGCACATCGACAGCGAGACGGTGCGGATCACGTCGAAGGGGCAATGGGGTCCCCTGCTGCAGGCCGGTGCGGAGATCTACATCTACCAGCCGACGATGATGCACTCGAAGGTGCTCATCGTGGACGGCGAACTGGTGTCGGTCGGCTCGACCAACTTCGACCTGCGGTCGTTCCGGCTGAACGACGAGGCGAGTCTCAACATCTTCGACCGGGGATTCGCGGCGCAGTTGACGACGGTGTTCGAGGCGGACCTGCTCCAGTCGTTGCCATTCAGCTATCAGGAGTGGAAGGACCGGCCCCTCTGGGAGAAGGTCACCGAACGGCTCATCCGGCCGATCAAGTCGCAGCTCTGACCACGACCGCCTGCGATGCGACGCACGCTCGACCTTCGCACCGGCCGCTCGGTCTGGACGGCCTACGAGGTCTCACCAGTGCCGGTCACGCCGCTCAAGCGCGACGTCAAGACGCAGGCGCTGGTCGTCGGGATGGGCATCAGCGGCGCGATGATCGCCGAGACTCTCACTGCCGCGGGGTTCAAGGTGATCGCCATCGACCGCCGCGGCGCATTGCTTGGATCCACGCCGGCGTCAACGGCGTTGGTGCAGTATGAGATCGATGTCCCACTCTCGCACCTGGCGAAGTCGATCGGGCGAGCGGACGCTGAGCGCGCGTGGCGGCGCTCACGGCTGGCGGTCGCGAATCTCTCGGCGCGGATCGACGAACTCGGCATCGCTTGCGACAAGACCGTGAGGTCGTCCCTGCTCCTGGCGGGGAACCGCCTTGGCAGTGGCGGGCTGCGCGCAGAGGCAGCAGCGCGACGCGCGGCCGGCCTCTACGCCGAGTACCTCGCGCCAGAGGCGCTGCGGACGCGGTTCGGAATCACCCGCGCCGGCGCGATCCTGAGTCCGCAGAACCTCGCCCTCGATCCCCGGCAGCTCACGGCCGGGCTCCTCCTCCACGCGATCGCGCGCGGCGCGCGCTGCCACGCGCCCTCAGAAGCGACCACGATCGAGTCGAGTGCCGCCGGCGTGGCGGTGAGCACTGCAGCGGGGCCGGTGATCTCGGCCGACCACCTGATCCTCGCCACTGGCTACGAGCTGACGGACATCGTCCCGACGAGCGGCCACGCCGTGAGCTCGACCTGGGCGATCGCGACGCGACCGCAACCGCGTGCCCTCTGGCCGGGCGAGGTGCTGCTCTGGGAAGCATCCGACCCCTACCTCTACGCGCGCACGACCGGTGACGGTCGCGTCATCTGTGGCGGCGAGGATGAGCCGTTCGCGGATGAGTCAGCGCGTGACGCGCTGCTCCCCGAGAAGAGCCGCACGATCTCGGAGAAGCTCGCCGCCCTGTTCCCGGCGCTCGATCCCCGACCGGCCTTCGCGTGGACCGGATCGTTCGGCACCACGAGCTCCGGGCTCCCCCTCATCGGGCGGGTCCCCGGCCACCCGCGCGTGCACGCCGTGATGGGCTACGGCGGCAACGGCATCACGTTCTCGCGCATCGCTGCCGAGATCGTGCGGGCCGCGCTCACCGGCTCGACCGATGGCGACGCATCGCTCTTCGCGTTTCACGGGGCGTAGATTCCGGCGATGTTCCCCGAGCCCGCCACCGCGATCCTCCTCGGCGCCCTGCTGGGCCTTCGGCACGCCACCGACGCCGACCACGTGGTCGCGGTGACGGCGATCGTGACGCGCGAGCGGTCGCTGGGAAGCGCGGCGCGGATCGGCGCGATGTGGGGGATCGGGCACACGCTCACTCTCGTCGCGGTCGGTGGGACGATCGTCGCCTTCCGCCTTGTGATCCCGCCGCGGATCGGCCTCGGGCTCGAGTTCGGCGTCGCGGTGATGCTGATCCTCATCGGATTCACGAACTTGAGACAGACGCCAGACGGCGGACGGCGGACGGCAGGTATCAACGGGACGGGCGGCATCCGGCCGTTCGTGGTGGGGCTGGTGCACGGCCTGGCCGGCTCGGCAGCGGTTGCCTTGCTCGTGCTCGCGACGATCCGCGAGACTCTTCCCGCTCTCGCCTATCTCGCCCTCTTCGGACTCGGCACCATCGCCGGTATGGTCGCGGTCACGACCCTGCTCGCCGCGCCGGCGATGTATGCGGGTGCGCGCGTCGCGCGCCTGCACGGTGGGATCCGGGTCGCGGCGGGCGCGCTCAGTATCGCCTTTGGCGTCCTGCTCGCCCACGAACTGGTGGTGGGCGGCGGCCTCTTCTCCGCGACGCCGACGTGGGAGCCGCGCTGACCACGGAGAAGTTGCGCGAGTTCGGCACGCGCCTCCGTCGCTGGTACCGGCGCCACGCCCGCGACCTCCCTTGGCGCCGCACCCGGGATCCGTATCGGATCCTCGTCTCCGAGCTGATGCTGCAGCAGACGCAGGTCTCGCGCGTGCTCGAGTTCTATCCCCGTTTCCTTCGGCGATTCCCCACACTGGGCGCGCTCGCCGCCGCGCGGTCGTCGCAGGTGGTCGAAGCGTGGGAGGGCCTCGGCTACTACGCGCGGGCGCGGAACCTGCACAGGCTCTCGCGCTGGGTCACGCGTGACGGTGACGACGCCCCGCTGCCGAGCGAACCGCATCTCTTGCGCGAACTCCCTGGAGTCGGAGCCTACACCGCCGGCGCAGTCGCGAGCTTCGCGTACGAGCGCCGCGCCCCCCTCGTCGACACCAACGTCGCGCGGGTGCTCTCCCGTGTGTTCGACCCGCGCCTCAGGCCGAAGCGCGCCCGCGACCAGAAGCGCCTCTGGGTGATCGCCGAGGCGACCCTGCCTCGTACCGGAGCGGCGAGCTGGACGCACAACCAGGCGCTGATGGAGCTCGGTGCCCTCGTCTGCACGGCGCGCGTGAAGCGCTGCCCGGAGTGTCCGGTGCGCCCGGTCTGCGCGACCTATCGCGCCGCGGCCCGCTCCAACTCGCGCGCGTAGCGGCGCTGGGCCCGCGCGAAGATCGCGCGGCCCAGGCGTGAGGACCAGATCCGGTTCGCGACGCGCTGCGCCAGCGTGATCCGCACCGGCCGCATAGTCCAGAAGGCGATCGAGACACCCATCAGCACCGTCCCGCCCAGGAGGAGGAGGCCGCCGGCGGGCGTGAACACCTTCTGACCTCCGGGACCGAAGCTCACCATGTTCAGGAACACGGGGATCGACATCCCGCCGATGAAGCCCCCGGTCATCGCGATGCGCTTGCGCCGCTGGATCCGCGCCCGCTCCACCGGATCGCCGAGCAGCTGCTCGCGGCCTCGCGCCGTCTCGTCGGCGATCGTGTCGAACGCCGAGCGCACGTCCGCGACGGTGAAGCCCTGTCGGACCGCGAAGCGCACGCGGTCCAGCGTCTGCGTGACGACGGTGAGGGCGACGCTCGCGAAGAGCACCGCGATCATCGATCCGAGTAACGTCCGGGCCGATGGGGAGAACTGGAAGAAGATCCCGAAGATCGCCGTCAGCATCAGCAGGGCCTGCAGCGATTGCGCCGTTTGCTGGTGGAAGAGCCGGAGCAGGGGCGCGACCTCGCGGCCGCGCAGGTTCAGGGCCTCGACGGCGTCAGCCATCGCTTCAGCGTTCGCGAAGCGGGCCGCAGGATCCTTCTCGAGTGCCTTGCCGATCACTGCGCCGAGCTTCTCCGGGAACTCGGGGCGCACGCTCACCACCGTCGGTGCCGGCACGGTGAGATGCTGGATCAGCAGCTTGTGTGCGCTCTCGGCCTGGAATGGTGGCCGGCCCGTCGCCGCGAAGAAGGCGACGCAGGCAAGGGAGTAGAGGTCGCTCCGTCCGTCCACCTTCTCGGCCGCCGCCTGTTCCGGACTCATATAGGTCGGAGTGCCGATCGAGTGCCCCGCCTCAGTGAGCCCCGAGGCCCGCTCCTGGCGCGCGTTGCCGAAGTCCATGTTCATCGCGCGCCCTGTGCCGCGCTCGATCATCAGGTTGTCGGGCTTCACGTCGCGGTGGACGATCCCGCGGGCGTGCGCATAGCCAAGTGCCCAGGCGGTGTCTTGCACGAACTTCGCGACGTCGACGGCGTCGTAGGGTCCTGATCGCGCGATCCGCTCGGTGAGGGTCTCCCCGTCGACGTACTGCATCACGATCGCGAGCACGTCGCCCTGCTCCTCGACCGCGTGGACGTGGATGATGTTGGGGTGGGAGAGCGACGCGGCGAGCTTGGCCTCTCGTACGAACCGCTCGCGCAGCGCGGGCTGCACCGCGAGCTCGGGCGGCAGCACCTTGATCGCGACCTCGCGGTCGAGCGAGAGGTCGTTGGCGAGGAAGACGGCGCCCATGCCGCCGCGGCCCAGCTCGCGCTGGATGACGTACCGTCCCTGAACGGCTCGTTCCAGCGCGGATTGAAGAGGATCGCTCGACACGGGATGGGAGAGGGGAGAGGGGAGATGTAAGGTGAACGACAACGGCCGTCTCCGACAGCACTCAACTAATGTGAAAGAGGCGCGCCGGGCAGTTACCGGCGCGCCCCTCACATCTCCTATCTCCCATCCGCCGTTCGACTACTTCTTGATCTTATGGCCGAGATCCACCTTCGCGAGATACGCCCGCTCGGCGTGTCCCGTATAGATCTGCCGCGGCCGCGCGATCTTCTGCTCCTTGTCGAGCAGCATCTCCTCCCACTGCGCCAGCCACCCGGCGGTCCGCGCGATCGCGAAGAGCACCGTGAAGTAGTCGGTCGGGAAATGCATCGCCCGGTAGATCAGCCCGGTGTAGAAGTCGACGTTCGGGTAGAGCTTGCGGGAGACGAAGTAGTCGTCGCTGAGGGCGATCCGCTCGAGCTCGAGCGCGATCTCCATGTCCTTCGAGAGCCCGGCGACGCGCAGCACGTCGTCGCAGAGGTTCTTCACGATCTTCGCTCGCGGGTCGTAGCTCTTGTAGACGCGGTGGCCGAAGCCCATCAGGCGTGAGCCCTTGCCGTCCTTCACCTGGGCGATGAAGGCGGGGATGTTCTTCACGTCGCCGATCTCCTCGAGCATCCGCAGCACCGCCTCGTTGGCGCCGCCGTGCAGGGGGCCGTAGAGCGCTGCGATGCCCGCCGCGACCGCCGAATAGGGATCGACCTGCGAGGATCCCACCGCGCGCACCGCACTCGTCGAGCAGTTCTGCTCGTGGTCGGCGTGAAGGATGAAGAGGATGTCGATCGCCCGAGAATAGACCGGATGGGCCTCGTACTTCGACTCCGACATCCGCGCGATCATCGAGAGGAAGTTGTCGGCGTAGGAGAGCGAGTTGTCGGGATAGACGTACGGCATCCCCTTCACGTGCCGGTAGGCGAATGCCGCCAGCGTCGGGAGCTTCGCGATCAGCCGGACGAAGGCGATGTCGCGCTCGTGCTTATCGAAGATCGACTTCGACGTCGGGTAGAAGGAGGAGAGCGCCGCGACCCCGGCCGTCAGCATCGACATCGGGTGGGCGTCGTAGCGGAACCCCTCCATGAAATGCTTGATGTTCTCGTGCACGTACGTGTGGTACGTGATGTCCTTCTGCCACTGGTTGTACTGCTTCTGGTCGGGGAGTTCGCCGTGACGGAGCAGCCACGCGACCTCGAGGAAGTTCGACTTCTCGGCCAACTGCTCGATCGGATACCCGCGGTAGCGGAGGATCCCCTTGTCGCCGTCGATGTAGGTGATCGCCGAGCGGCACGACGCCGTGTTCATGAACGCGGGGTCGTAGCCCATCAGGCCGAAGTCGTCGGCGTTGACCTTGATCTGCTTGAGGTCGGCCGTGCGGATCGTCTCGTCCACGATCGGCACCGAGTAGGTCTTGCCGGTGCGCGAATCCTTGATCTCGAGGTGGTCGCCCGTGACGGGCGCCTTGTCGTCTGGCTTGCCGGACATTTTTCTTCTCTCTCTCTGCTTCCGTGAGGGTGTGCACAAAAGATAGCTTCCGCGCGTGGATGTCGCCCTCCTCCTCCCGCTCGTCGCCCTCGCCGCCGCCATCGGCGCGGTGATGAACGCGATGGCCGGCGGTGGCACGCTCGTGACATTCCCCGCGCTGATCGCCCTGGGCATCCCCCCGATCACCGCCAACGCCACCTCGACCGTTGCGCTCTGGCCGGGGACGATGACCTCGATGTGGGGGTATCGGGCCGAGCTGCGCGGGGCGCGGCGCTGGGCCATCGCCTTCGCCCTGCCGAGCCTCGTCGGTGGGGTGATCGGTGCCCTACTGCTCCTCAACACGCCCGAGCGCCGCTTCGCCGCGATCGTACCGTGGCTCATCCTGGGCGCCACGGCGCTGTTCATCGCCCAGCGACCCCTGCTCGACCGGATGAGCACCGCGGCCGCGGCTCGCAGCATCCACGCGGCCGACGGCACCCTGCATCCCCCGGCGCTGCCCTTCCTGCTCTACCAGCTGTTGGTCGGGGTCTACGGTGGCTACTTCGGCGCCGGCGCCGGGATCCTGATGCTCGCCGCGCTCGGCTTGATGGGCCTTACGAACATCCACCAGATGAATGGCCTCAAGAACTGGGGCGGCGGCGTGATGAACTTGGTCGCGGTGGTGATCTTCGCGGCGGGCGGCGTCGTCAACTGGCCGGTGGCGCTGGCGATGGCGGTCGGGGCCACCCTCGGAGGGATCGGCGGGTCCCTCCTCGCGCAGCGGGTCGGGCCGGTGTGGGTCCGCCGTGTGATCGTCACCATCGGGCTCGGTTCTGGGCTCGCGATGCTCCTTGGACTCCTATGACGAATTCTAACGACCTGATCCCTCCCCTCGATCCCGCGAACTGGGAGGAGTACCGCTCCCTCGCGCACCGGATGCTCAACGAGTCGCTTGACTATCTCCGCGACGTGCGCGAGCGCCCGACGTGGAAGCCGATGCCCGCCGAAGTGCGAGCGGGGCTCGCGCACGAACCGCTCCCTCGGAGCGGTCGCGGTGATGCCGCGACGTACGAGGACTTCCTTCGGCTCGTGCGCCCCTACCCCAACGGCAACATCCACCCGCGCTTCTGGGGATGGGTGATGGGCACCGGCACGCCGCAGGCGGCGATGGCCGACTTCCTCGCCTCAGTGATGAACCCCAATCTCGGCGGTCTCGAACAGGCGCCGGTGCTGGTCGAGAAACAGGTCGTGAAGTGGTACGCCGAGTTGATGGGCTATCCGGCGAGCGCCGGTGGGATCCTCGTGAGTGGCGGGACGATGGCGAATGTCCTTGGGCTCGCGGTCGCGCGACAGCAGCGCGCGGGGTTCGATGTGCGCGCCGAAGGACTTCAGGGCCGGCAACCCAAGCTTCTCGTGTACGCGAGCACTGAAGTGCACGGGTGGCTCAAGAAGGCCTGTGAGTTCCTCGGGCTCGGACACAGCGCCTTGCGAACGGTGCCGGTGAACGACGCGTTCGAGGTGGATGTCGCCGAGATGGCGGCGATGATCCGCGCCGACCGCGTTGCGGGGCACCGTCCGTTCTGTGTGATCGGTACCGCTGGTACGGTGCAAACCGGCGCGACCGACGACTTGAACGCGCTCGCCGACCTCGCGACGAAGGAAGCGCTCTGGTTCCACATCGACGGCGCCTTCGGCGCGATGGCGAAGCTCTCCCCCGAGACGGCGCCGATCGTGACGGGCCTGGAGCGCGCCGACTCGCTCGCCTTCGACCTCCACAAGTGGGGCTACCTCCCCTTCGACGTCGCGATGGTCCTCACCCGCGAGGACAAGCACCTGGTCGAGACCTTCTCGATGCAGGCGGCCTACCTCGCGAGCGAGTCGCGCGGACTGATGGCCCAGATGGGGATCCACTTCGCCGACCGCGGCCCAGAGCTGACGCGCAGCTTCAAGGCGCTGAAGGTCTGGATGTCGCTGAGAGCGAACGGCACCGACACCCTCGGAGCCCACATCGCGCGGAACGTGCAGCAGGCGAAGTACCTCGAGTCCCTGGTGCGGGCGCGGCCCGAGCTCGAACTCTTAGCGCCGGTACCGCTCAACATCGTGAACTTCCGCTACGTCGCGAAAGGGGCGAGCCCAGAGGCGCTCGATGCGCTGAACCGGAACATCCTCGTCGAGTTGCAGGAGCAGGGCATCGCGGTACCGAGTGGGACCGTGGTCCGCGGCAAGTTCGCGATCCGCGTCGCGATCTCCAACCATCGGTCGCGCAACGACGACTTCGATGCGCTGGTCGAGGCGGTCGTCAGACTCGGGCGTCGAGGACCCTGAGGCCGCGGGTGCGCCTCGCGTAGTCGAGGATCGCGCGGTCGGCGGTGACGAGGGTGCAGTCGTCAAGCATCGCCGTCGCGATGAGGATCCGGTCGACCGGATCCGCGGGCGCGTGCAGCCTGAGTCGCGCGCTGGTCACCAGGATCTCGCGTGTGACGGCATGGAGCCGGATGCCCGGCTCCTGCTCGACGCGCCGAAGCCAAAGCGACGCGTCGAGCGAGAGGATCAACACGCCCTTGTCGGTCTTCCGCGCGACCTCGAGGAAGGTGATGTCCGACACTCCGAGTTGATTGGCGCCTTGCGCATCCGACGCCCGCTCCCGCACGAGCACACTGATTCGCGCGTCGTTCGCCTCGGTGAGCCAGATCAAGACGTGGGTGTCGAGCAGGAGAGCGCCCGATGGCGGCGCCTCGCGCACCCGTCGCTTCACAGGTAGTCGCGCCACTCGTCTGGCTCGGGGTCCATGATCCCCTCGTCGGAGATCACCGTGCCGCGCAAGATGCCCCAGATCGAACCCGACGCCCCGTCGGGGGCCACGATGCGCGCGGTGGGCTTCCCGTGCTTCGTGACAATCACCTCGTACCGATGATCGCGCACCCCATCGAGGAGTTCAAGACACTTGTCCTTGAACTCGGCGGCGGCAACCTCGCGGACCGCGAGCACCTTGGGCGCCGACTTCCGCTTCGCGAGGGGCTTACGCGCCTTGGGTCTGACCATGGCCAGAATTTATGGCCACTATCACCGGAACGCAACATCACTCCCCGATCACTTCCCCGGCGCGCTCACTCGGATTCTCGCGGATCTCAGGGTTCAACCCCATCAGCCGCTGGCAGCAGTTCCACCGGAGCAGCGCGTCGTCATTCCCTGCCGGTCTGATCTTCTCGGCCGCCTCGTAGTGCCGCATCGCCTCGTGGATCAGCTCGTAGGCGATGAACCCCGCCCCCGGCACGCGCGCCGCGAGTTTGGCGACCGCTCGTCGCTCGCTCACGACACCAGCGTAGTAGGCGCGCTCGTACTCGCCGCTCAGCTTGGGGAGCAGTTCCTTCGCGCGGCGTACCAGGTCGGCCGACTCGGCCCCGAACTGGTCGGTGATCGCGAGCAACAGCGTGTGCAGTGCGCGCTGGTTCCCCGCGTCGGATGCGATCACATCCAGGCAGATACTCTCCGCCGCCCAGGGCTGATTCAAGAGCCGGTAGCGCTCGGCCTTCTCGATCGATCGCTGCAGCGCCGCCGGCGAGATCGGCTTGTACGTCATCTTGCTCACGTCCCCTCCTTCCTCTTCCCCCGCACGAGGCGCACCAGCGCCTTGAGCGGATCGTAGTAGCGGTCGGCCACGCGTTCCTTCAGCGGGATGATCGCGTTGTCGGTGATCCTGATCCCCTCGGGACAAACGGTCGTACAGCACTTCGTGATGTTGCAGAGACCGATCCCGTCAGCCTGCTTGAGCTCCTCGGTCCGGTCCACGGTGTCGAGCGGATGCATCTCCAACGCCGCGACGTAGGTGAGATAGCGCGGCCCGACGAACGCCTCGTGATCCTGGTGGTCGCGGAGTACGTGGCAGACGTCCTGACAAAGGAAGCATTCGATGCACTTCCGGAACTCCTGAACGCGATCGATGTCGGCCTGCTGCATCCGCCAGGTGCCATCCGGGGCATCGGGAGGGCGCGGCGTGAACTTCCTGATCTTCTTCTTGACGCGGAAGTTCCAGCTCACGTCGGTGACGAGGTCGCGTATCGGCGGGAACGACCGCAACGGCTCGACCGTCACCGGCTTCGTCATATCAAGTTCGTTCAAGCGCGTCATGCACATCAGCCGCGGTTTTCCGTTTATCTCGGCCGAGCAACTCCCGCACTTCCCCGCCTTGCAGTTCCACCGCACCGCAAGGTCGTGCGCCTTCTCGGACTGGATTCGATGGATGGCATCGAGCACCACCATCCCGTCACTGACCTCCGTCTCGTAGTCCCGGAAGCCACCGGTAACCCCTTCCCCGCGCCAGATCTTGAAGGTCGCGATCGATGTCGTGGTCATCACTTCTGCTCCTCGATGACCCGCGCGAGCTCCGGCGGGAGCGGCGGGATGGGTTCGTGGGTGAGCGCCATCTGGCCATCCGCCCCTCGCCGCACGACGAGGTTGAACTTCGCGGCCTGCGAGTCCTTCTCCGGATAGTCCTCGCGGAAGTGTCCGCCTCGGCTCTCCTTCCGTTCGATCGCGCAGCGGGCGATCGCCTCGGAGATGTGGATCAGGTTCTCCAAGTCGATCGCGGTGTGCCAGCCCGGATTGTACTCGCGGTTCCCCGTCGCCCCGACCTTCGTGGCGCGCGTGCGGAGGCCGCCGAGGCGGAGGAGCGCCTCCTGCATCTCCCCTTCGCGGCGTACGATGCCGACCAATTCCTGCATCATCACCTGCAGCTCGTGTTGCACGGTGTACGCCCCTTCCGCCGACGCTGGCCGCCCGAATGGCGCCAGTGCCTTCTCCTCTGCCCTCTTCACCTCGGCTGCGTCGACCGCGCCGTGCGCCTGCTTCTTCGCGAAGTCCGCTGCGTAGAGCCCCGCGCGTCGCCCGAAGACGAGAAGGTCCGAAAGGGAGTTCCCGCCGAGCCGATTCGCCCCGTGCAGCCCGGCAGCGCACTCGCCCGCAGCGAAGAGTCCCGGCACCGCCGTCATCTGCGTGTCACCATCCACACGGATGCCGCCCATGATGTAGTGCGTCGTCGGCCCGACCTCCATCGGCTCCTTCGTTATGTCGATGTCGGCGAGCTGCTTGAACTGGTGATACATGCTCGGGAGCTTCTTCTTGATGTGCTCCTCGGAGTTCTTGATCCGTTGCTTGATCCAGGAGATGTCGAGGTATACGCCCCCGTGGGGACTGCCGCGCCCCTCGCGCACCTCGCGCTGGATGCAACGCGCCACGTGGTCGCGGGTGAGCAGCTCTGGCGGGCGGCGCGCGCTCTTGTCGCCGAGCACGTAGCGCCAACCCTCTTCCTCATTGTCGGCGGTCTGCGCCCGATAGTTCTCCGGGATGTCGCCGAACATGAAACGCTGGCCATCCTTGTTGCGCAGCACGCCACCTTCGCCGCGCACGCCCTCGGTGACGAGGATGCCCTTCACGCTCGGCGGCCACACCATCCCGGTGGGATGGAACTGCACGAACTCCATATCCTGGAGCGCGGCGCCGGCGTTGTACGCGAGGGACTGCCCGTCGGCGGTGTATTCCCAGCTGTTGCTGGTGACGCTGTAGGCGCGCCCCACGCCTCCGGTCGCCAGCACGATCGCCTTGGCCCTGAAGAGACGGAACCGCCCGCGCTCGCGGTCGTAGCCGAGTGCGCCGACCACGCGGCCACCGTCCTTCAGAAGCTGGAAGATCGTGACCTCCATATGCACGTCGACCGCCTGATGAATCGCGTGGTCCTGGAGGGTGCGGATCATCTCGAGCCCCGTGCGGTCGCCCACGTGCGCGAGGCGCGGGTAGCGATGGCCGCCGAAGTTTCGCTGGAGGATCCGCCCATCGGGGGTGCGGTCGAACACCGCGCCCCACGCCTCGAGCTCACGGATCCGGTCGGGTGCTTCCTTCGCGTGCAGTTCCGCCATCCGCGCGTTGTTGACGTACTGGCCACCGCGCATCGTGTCGGCGAAGTGCACCATCCAGTTGTCACGGTCGTCGACGTGGCCCATCGCCGCCGCGGCGCCCCCCTCGGCCATCACCGTGTGCGCCTTGCCGAGGAGCGACTTGCAGACGAGGCCGACACTGACGCCCTTCGACGCGGCCTCGATCGCCGCACGGAGTCCCGCGCCGCCGGCGCCGATGACGAGGACATCGTGCTCGTGAGTCTGGAGCTCACACATCAGAGGAGTCTCCAGTCGGTCCAGATGCCCATCGAGCAGAGTCGGATGTACACGTCGGAGAACCCGACGCTGATGAGGCTCAGCCAGGCGAAGCGCTGATGTCGCTCGTTGAGGCAGGTCGCGCAGTCATACGCCTGCTTCCGGAGTGGCCGCTCCGCGATGCGGTCGAGAACGCCGCCGACCAGGTGCCGGAAGGAGTGACAGCCGAGCGTGTAGGAACCGAGAAGGATCGTGTTCGTGGCGAGGACGAGCGTGCCGACGCCGATGCCGAAGGTCGTGGTGCCGTCGGCGTTGGTGAACCAGAGCGCCTTCCAGACGTCGTGCGAAAGGAAGACGAGGAAGAGCAGGGCGAGATAGAGGAAGTAGCGGTGGACGTTCTGTAGGATGAGCGGGAGGGAGTTCTCACCGAGGTATGTCTTGCGCGGCTCACCGACGGTGCAGTTGAGCGGGTCGGCCCAGAAGGCCTTGTAGTAGGCGCCGCGGTAGTAGTAGCAGGTGAAGCGGAACCCGCCGGGGGCCCAGAGGATGAGGAAGGCCGGCGAGAAGGGGATGATCGCGGGCCACCACTCGGGCTTCGGCCCGAACCAGGCGTGCGGCGAGTCGCCGAAGAGCTCAGGCGAATAGAAGGGCGAGAGGTATGGCCCGAAGGTGTAGTGCGCGTTCTGGAAAGCGGCCCAGGTGGAGTAGACGATGAAGGTCGTCAGGACGGCGAAGACGACGAGGGGTTGGATCCACCAAGCGTCGGTGCGCATCGTCTCGCCGAAGGCGCGGCGGGCGATGGGCAGAGGCGCGTGCGACATTGGCACTCTCCCGGAGAGTTGCAGGGCCTGGCAACGACAAGCGCCCCGAATGTGTTCGCGGGAGAGGGCTAGGGCAAGGTTTCTTTACCCGGCGTCAGGTCGAGAGTTTCCGACGCTTCCGTCGCTCCTGCAGCACGACGGTCGCCGCGGCGACGGTCCCACTGATCAGTCCGGCCTTGAGCGCCTTGCGGGCGACACGCTTGACCGTCTCCATCTTCGCGCGGAGCGACTTCTTCCCTTCGTGCACGAGGATCTTCGTCTCGATCTTGTCGATGCCGCGTCTTGCCGCTCGCCCCACCTTCTCCGTGATCCGTGCCATGGTTCCTCCCGCGACAGTTGCCGCGCATCTGCGCCGCGCAAGGAATACGGCGCGTACCGCACACTACGCGGTGGGGCGCGCCGGAAGTGTAGGGGGAATGCCTATCCGGTGTAGGAGGTGCAGGGCGGTGTCGCGCGGATCCGCTACCGTGCCGACGTCACCAGGGAATTGAAGAAGAGCCTGAACGTCCCGTGTGGCTGCGCGCGCTTCAGGATCTCCGGCCCGAAGAAGATCGCCCGCCCCTGACCCACGCGGGCCTCGAACGCCGCGATGCCGTTCTCGAGACGCGATTCGCCCCACGACCACCCGCTCCGGAGCGGCGTCTTCGAGTCGAACCAGGCGATCCGCTTGAGACCTGCAGCATCGGCGCCCTCCTTGAACCGGAACACCGGGCTGTCGTCGAAGAAGACGTTCGTGTGCTCCGACATCCCGCGGGCGATCGGGTTCGAGGTGTCGAACCGCGCCTCGAGCACAGAGCCCGGCGTGTAGAACACCGATTCCGGCAGGTCGCGACCATTCTCGCTCAGGTGGTTCTCGACCGGCAGCTGCAACTGCGCGGCGAGCGCCGGCGCGGACGAACCGATTGCAACGACGGTGCCGCCGGCTTCCATGAACGTCTTGATCTGGGGCAGCGTGCGCTCGGCCGTCACGCGCCCCAGATGGGAGCGGAACTCCTCCGGGACATCGGCCGCCGCAGGCTGGCCGCCACCGAATCCGCCGCCACCGCCGCCTGTCGCCGGACGCGCCTGCGTGATGCCACCGCCCACGAAGACGAGCACGTCGAACTTGGCTCGGAGATTCCCCGCGTCGAGTTCCTGCGGGAAGACGCGCTCGAAGGGGAAGCCGTACTGCTCGAGGATCCACCGCGCCCAGCCGGCGTCCATCGAGCCGCCATACTGGTCCCAGAGGCCGATGCGCGGCGCGCGGACCCGCGTCGCGCCCGCTGTGCGCGCCCCGACGACGCCCCGGAAGTCCACGCCCAGCGCCTTCGCCAGGGAATCCACGACCGAACGCGTGGTGCCCTTCGCCCGAACGTAGAACGTCCCGGCCGGAAGCGTCGTTCCTCCATCGGCGATGGCGTTCTCGAGCGCGTACACTTCCTCTCCGGCCGCGACGAGCCGATTGACCGCCGTGAACGCGTCGTTCACCGAACGGCTGGTCACGTATCCGGAAGGCCGCGCTGCGCCGCTCACCCGCCCCGCCGGCGGCCTCGCATTCCACTCGGTCACCGGCGCGAACGGCCCTGTGAACGGCTCGAGGATCCGGTCGAACTGCACACCCATCTGCAGCGCGAGCGTCCACCCGGCGTTGTCATAGGGCGGCGTCGGCGGCCCACCGGGGATCGGGAACACATCGGGATGCCGCTGCGGCTCGAACATGTCCATCACGTGCGGCCTGAAGGCTTGCGCCGTCATCACGACGTACGAACCGGCGGCATAGGTCTTCCCCTCCACCGTGAACGAGGCCGTCGCGCGCTGGACCGCGATGTTCACCTCACGCAACGCATTGATGAACTTGGTCGCCGTCGCGAAGTCCACCTGATCCGAGGGGATCACGTACCCACGCGGGTCGCGCTGGTCCGCCTTGTGGAACTCGGCCCAGATCGCCTTCTCGTTCGCCGCCGTCGGGTTCCCCATCCGCGCCGTCACCTCGGCCATCCGCCGCGGGTTCGCGGTCCAGGTGTCGGCCTTTCCGCGCTCGATCGAGCGACGCCCCGCCGCGTAGATGTTGAAGAGCAGGTTCTCGCGGTTCCGCGCCGCGTAGTCGAGCACTGCGCGGTCGAGCGAGACCGAGTACTCGACCGACTGCCGGAAATGCCACTCCTGCGGCGCGATCGGATACGCGAGATCGGCGCCCGGCACCTGTCGGCTCATCACGAGCGGGATCCGCTGCGGCGTCGGGTTGCCGATCATCTCCGTCAGGAGCGCGATCACGTTGTGGAACGAGGCGGTGTTGCGGATGCCGCCATTCCACCACCCGTCATAGGGTCCACCCGAGCGCATCGTCGCGCCGGGCTTCCCCTCGGCGGCGAGGCGCGCGTGCATCGCCGCGCCGAGCGCCTGATAGCCGAGGAGGACGAGTGGATCGAGGTTGTAGTTGTACGGATCGCGTAGCGGAGGCGACCAGAAGACCGTCCCCGCCGGGCCGCTCTGGTGATGGTTGTAGAGCACCTGCGGCATCCACTGGTGGTACAGCACGCGGCTGATGTTCTCCGTCTCGGCCTGCGTGCTCATGAAGAAGTCGCGATTGTTGTCGTGCCCGATGTACTTCTGGTAGAGCCGCGGGACCTGCCCGGTGCTGCGCTGCAGGGGATCGCTCTTCCGCATGTACCAGTCGGCGACCAAATCGTTGCCGTCGGGGTTCGCGTGAACGAAGAGGATGATCACCTCGTCGAGGATCCGTATCGTCTCGGCGTCGGTGCGGCTCACCATCTGGTAGACCATCTCGCCGAGCTGCTGGGCGCCGAGGACCTCGGTGGCGTGAAGGCCGCCGTCGATCCAGACGACGGCCTTGCCGTCCCGGGCAAGTGCGCGGGCCTCCTCCTCAGAGACACCATCCGCGAGGGCGAGCCGCATCGAGGTCTGGCGATAGCGCTCGAGCGCGCGGTGGTTCGCCGGCGAGGTCACGATCGCCATCAGGTGCGGGCGCCCCTCGGCCGTCTTGCCGATCTCCTGCACGGTGATGCGGTCGGATTCGGTGTCGAGCTTTCGCCAGTATTGCGCGATCTGGGAATAGTTCGCGAGGAAGTAGTCCTCGCCGAAGTCGTGGCCGAACTCCTGCTTCGGGGTCGTGATCGCTTGTTGGGCGGATGCCGAGTGCGTGCTGCCCAAGAGCAACGACAACAGCATCACCACAGAGAGCACAGAGGGCACAGAGAAGGGCAACGGCCTTGAACGGAACGACAGCGACACTACTCCTCCCAGCCGGCGTGCCGGCAGATGATCTCCCATTCCTTCGCCGTCACCGGTTGCACGCTCAAGCGACTGCCGCGCTGGAGAAGGACCATCTTCGCGAGACCCTTGAGACTGCGGAGTTCGTCGAGGGTCTGGATCTCGTGGAACTTGCCGACGGCGCGCACATCGATCTGGAACCAGGTCGGCGCGTCCTTCTTCGACTTGGGGTCGTAGTCCATCGCATCGGACTTGTCGAAGGCGGTGTGGTCGGCGTATCCCTCGCGCACGACTTCGCAGATTCCGACGATCCCCGAGGGATCGGCGCTCGAGTGATAGAAGAAGGCCCGGTCGCCGACCTTCATCTGGTCGCGGAGCATGTTGCGCGCCTGATAGTTGCGCACGCCCGTCCAGCCGGCGGTCTTCTTCGGTGCGCGCTGCAGGTCACTCCAGGAGAAGTCCTCGGGTTCCGATTTGAGGAGCCAGTAGTTCGAGGCTCCGTTGCGCGGCGTCACGCGATCCCGGCCTTGATCGCCTTTTTCACGGCGTCGACGAAGGTGTCGATCTCATCCACCGTCGTGTAGACGCTTGGCGTGATGCGAATGCCGCTGAACTCGGGATGCCCGATCGGTGTGTTCACGATCCGATAGTTCGCGAGGAGCCAGTTGCCGAGCTTCCCTGAATCGAGGCCGTCCACACTGAACAAGCAGATCGCCCCCGCCTTGTCAGGCCCGAGCTCGGTGAGGACCTTCACTCGCGGACTCTCGGCCAGCAGTGCCTTCGCCCAGCGGTCACGCAGGTAGCGGAGCCGCGCGATCTTGCGGTCGGCACCGATCCCGCGGTGGAAGGTGATCGCGACCGAGACGGCGTTGAAGTTCGCCTGCGGGTGCGTGCCGATCTCCTCGTACTTGCGGATGTTCCCGACCCGCGACACATCGGAGCCCATCAGCGGCCATAGCTTGGCGATCTTCTCCCGGCGCACATAGAGGAAGCCGGCGCCGATCGGCGTGTGCATCCACTTGTGGAGCGAGGTCGCGTAGTAGTCGCACTCGAGCTCGTCACGCGTGAAGGGGAAGTGCGCGAAGGCGTGCGCCCCGTCCACGAACACCTCGATCCCGCGCGGCCGCGCGAGGCGCACCACGTCGCGGATCGGGAGGATCTGCCCAGTGAGGTTCGTGATGTGCGTCAGCTCGATGACCTTCGTGCGCGGCGTTATCGCGGATTCGATTCTCTTGAGAAGCACGCTCGGGTCCGTGAGCGGCACCGGGAAGGAGACCTGCTTCAGGACGATCCCCTCGCGCCGCTCCCGCTGCTGCCAGGTGGTGATCATCCGGCCATAGTTCTGGTTCGTGATGATCACCTCGTCGCCGCGCTGGAGGTCGAGCCCGAGGATCATGATCTCGAGCCCTTCGCTCGCGTTGCGCGTGATCGCCATCTCCTCGGTGTCGCAGCCGAACTCCTTCGCGAGCTCGCGGCGCGTGCTCTCCATCTTCGGCTCGAGGATCCGCCAGTTGTGCTCGACCGGCAACTCGTTGACGAACCGCAGGTCGCGGATCATCTGCTCGAGCACGTGGGTCGGCGTCGGGGAGATGCCGCCGTTGTTCAGGTTGATCTGCGTGCGGTCCATGTCGAACGCGCGCTGGATGTGCCCCCAGTAGGTCTCGTCGTTCGCGAGGTCCGACGGTGCGCGGTCCCCCGCCACCGCGTCGGCACGGAAGAGCTGAGCGAATGCGCGCTCGGAGAAGACGGGGAGCGCGGTGGTGGCGCCGGCGAGGCCGGCGACGAAGTTGCGGCGCGAGGTGAGCGGCACGGCGGGACTCCTTCGAAGGGTCGACTCCCTCTAAGGTATCACCACCAACCCCGACTCGCCCCCATAATCGTCGCGAACACGAGCCAGATTGCGCGGGGCGCGCCACGAGCCTTGCCTCAGCCGCACCCCGACGTGGTACTTGCCGCGCGGCAACTCGGCGCGTGCGACCCAGAAGCTCCCCTCGCGTTCGAGCCGGAGAGGCTTCCAGTCCGAGAAGTCCCCAGCGACCTCCACCGGCACCGTATCGCTCGCGAAGACCCGGACCTCGAGTCGCCCGCCACCGCCGGCGAGCCGCATCACCGTCGCCTGCGAGAGCGCCGAGCGTTGCATGACGGGCAGCGTCCTCGGCCCCAGGCTGATCCGCAGCGCGGCTGTGGCCAGGTCGGCCTCGGGAAGACCGCGCAGGGGATCGAAGAGCTGCTTCCCGGCGCCGAGCAGGACCGCCACGCGATCGGTCATCTGCAGCGTGGCACTCGCCGAAAGGGCGCTCTCGGAGAGGTCACCCCCCGCGACGACGCGACGCGTGACCCACGAGACCCCGAGTTGGTGCGGCCCGTTCCGCGCCTCGAGCACGAGCTGCGCGTCGTCGAGCTCATAGCCGATCGCGTAGGGACTCACCGTCGCCCCCGAGGTGATGAGCAGCGGCCAGTCGGTCGAGCCACTTCGCGAGTACGAAGCGCTCCCGTAGAGGAAGCGCCAGCGTGTCCACGCCCCCACGTCACCCGCGAAGGCGCGGCTTCGCGTCCCGTCGCGAGAGGAGATCGCCGCAGCGGCCCCGAGCCAGGTGCCCCACTGGTCGCGCACGTAGTGCTGGCGCGCGAAGAGGTTGCCATTCCCGCCGCGGCCGGCACTGCGGAGCGAGAACGTCGCGCCCGCCGCGCCGATGTCGGTGCGGAGATGCTCGCTGCCGATCCACGGGACAGCGAACGCCGCGACGCCTTGCGCCGCGGCGAGTGAGTCCCGCGTGTAGGTGAGGTTCGCACTGGTGAGGAACTCCCAGCGCTCCGTCGGGCGTCGCCAGAAGAGGGCGATCAGCGCCGCGTCGGTCGCGAGATCGGGTTCGGCCGGGTCCAAGGCGCGCTGCCGGACGCGCGCATAGCCGGCGTCGAGACGGAGTTCCGGCAATGCTTGAGCCGCGGCGACCTGCGCCGCGGCCACGACGAGCAGCCCCCCAAGGGCTGCGCGTCCTCTCACGTCACCGGGGTGGCCTCGAGCCAGTGGGAGCGAGACTGGCCGCGGCTGCAGGTGATGGAAGGAGCGACATCACGCCTCGGGCACGCACCTCGAGGGCCGCATCGGGCGGCAGACCGGACGCGATGTCGGCTTGCACCGACGAACCGAGCGCGGCGATCTGCGAGGGAGTGGCCCCTCGCGCCATCAGGTTCGTGATCTGCACGAGGGCGTGCTTCGCCGGGATACCGCGGGCCACGAGCTCGGTGAGCACGTCGAGGGGCATCGCCACCGACTGCGTGGCGGGCCAGGCCGCACGGATCTGCTTCAGCATCGATCCCGGGACCCCGATGACGAGCGCCTCAGCGCCCGACGTGAGTTCGGCGACCGATGGCGAGGGAGCCAGAAGGACTCGCGCCTGCTCGAGGCGCTTCGCACGCGAAGACACGGCCGCCAAGATCTGCTCCCCGGTGGCCTGCTTCGTGACACCTTCCATCGCCTTCGAGAGGAGGGGCTGTGTCGGCAGACCCTTCGCCGCCGCCTGCGCGATCTCGCGCTCGACGGCTTGGCGCGCCTTCGCATCGGCGATGGGCAGCACCACCGTCCCCTGTGCGAGCACAGGAGCGGCGGACACGCTGGCGAGCACCAGCGCGACGAGAGTGGACACTCTACGATGCATGTTCATCGGGCGAAGACCATCACGACGGAACCCTCGCGACCGTAGTCCGCGTCGCTCACCTTCGGCGCCCGCGGGTCGGCCACCACCAATGTATCGTCGAGGACGAAGGCGTACACGTGGCGACCGGGCAGGAGCGGTACCGTCACCGTCCAGAGGCCGCTCTCGAGCCGCGTCAGCGGCGTCTTCCCTGCCTTCCAATCGTTGAACTCGCCGACGAGCGACACACGGCGCGCCGTCTGGTCGTCGAGCACGAACTGCGTCAGCACCGCGGCCGCTTCGCCCGCGTCGCGCGTCGTGTTCGACGCGAGCATCACCGGCGTCTCGACACCGCCAACCGCCGTCTGTCCCTCGGTGAGCGACCCGCGCGAAACGAAGCCGACGAGCAGCGCCACGCCGGCGACAGCCGCCGCGCCCAGCCCCGACAACGCGGGCACACGCCAACCGTCGAGCAGACGACGCCAGCGCGAGGGACTGGGCGAGGCCCACACCGCACCCAAGAGGCGCGCGACCGCGCGCTGGTCGGGCGCCACCCTCGGCGCCTGGCGCAGCGTCTCGCGCACCCGCTCGATCAGCCGATCCGGTCCTTCATTCATCGTGCATCACCTCGGAAAGGCGCGCCCGGAGCACATCGCACGCCCGTTTGACCCGCATTCGGAGCGCACTGAGGCCGACGCCCGTCACCGCAGCGATGTCCTCGTACGCCATATCCTCCACGTGCCGCAGCAGGAAGGCCTCCCGCTGCTCCACCGGCAAGGTGGCGAGGATCTTGTAGACCTCCTCGGTCCAGTCCCGCTCGGGTCCTGCAGCCGGTGCACTGTATCGCTCCGGGATCTCGCCGTACTGGATGATCGCCGCGTGACGCCGACGCTTCTCCATCAGACTGCGGCACCGATTCGCCAGGATCCGGAAGAGCCAGGGCTCGAACCGGGCATCATCCCGGAAGCGGCCGAGGTTGTGGTACACCCGGATGAAGGCGTCCTGCACCGCCTCTTCCGCGTCCTCGCGATTCCCCACCATATGGAGGGCGAAGCGCAACGAACGCGGATAGAGCACATCGACCAGCTGCGCGAAGGCGTGCCGATCCCCCGCCTTGGCCCGCAGCGGGAGGGTCGGATCGATGGCCGAGTTCGGAGGCGTGTCGCTCATCAGTGAAGTGCGCGGAGTATGTCCCGTCGCACTCACTGCGCGCCACGCCGCATCGCCCGGAAAGGCCTCGTCCATCGCCTTGGCCGTCACATCCCGCAGTACCCCCAAGGCACCCCCAGTGTCACATTAGAAACGGATGAGTGGTTCAACCGTGATACCCGTGCGCCGGGCCGTTGAATCGCGCGATCCGGCGACGGGAGAGATCTGGAAACGGTACCCGACGGCGGACGGCGGAGACGTCGCGGCGGCGGTCGCGCTCGCTCGGGCGGCTCAGGCCCCGTGGGCGGCTCGGAGCGCGGTGGATCGGGCCAGGACACTGGCTCGCTTTCACGAGGCCCTCTACCGCCGCCGGGCCGAGGTCGCCTCGATCGTCACGCGAGAGGCCGGGAAGCCATACGCGGATGCCGTGGGAGTCGATGTCACGGTCACCCTGGATTTCGCCAAGTGGACAGCGCGCACAGCGCCACAGTTCCTTCGCCCGGAGTGGCGCGGCGCTTCCGGGATCACGATGTGGCGGAAGCGGGTGCGATTCGAGCGGAAGCCACGAGGTGTGATCGGCGTGATCACACCGTGGAACTACCCCTTCTTCATTCCCACCGCCTGCACGCTCTCCGCCATCGCCTGCGGCAACGCGGTGATCCTGAAGCCGAGTGAGTTCACGCCCGGCTCGGGGGTGATCTTGAGTGAGCTCTGGCGCGACGCTGGATTGCCCGATGGCGTGATGCAGGTGATCCAGGGCGACGGAGTGACGGGCGCGGCGCTCTGCCGGAGCGGCGTGGACAAGATGGTCTTCACCGGCAGCGCGGCGGCCGGCCGGCAGGTCGCACTCGCTTGCGCAGAACTGATGATCCCCTGCTCGCTCGAACTGGGTGGGAGCGACGCGGCGATCGTGCTGGCCGATGCCGATGTGGACCACGCCGCCGACGGGATCGTGTGGACGCGCTTCGCGAATGCGGGGCAGACGTGCGTCGCGCCGAAGCGGGTGTTCGTCGTGGGCGAGGCGTACGAACCGTTTGTCGCCGCCGCCGTGGCTGCGGTGCGGGCGCTCAAGGTCGGGCCCGGGTCCGATGCTTCGACCGAAGTGGGTCCGATGATCCGGCCCGCCTCGGTGGCGATGATCCGCGCCCAGCTCGATGAGGCGCTGGCCGGGGGCGGCGTGATCGCGGCGCAGGCGAAAGCGCCCGAGGGGGACGGCTATTTCCCGCCGACGCTCCTCACCGACGTGCGGGCCGACAGTCGCGTGATGCGCGAGGAGACCTTCGGTCCGCTGTTGCCGGTCGTACGGGTGCGCGACGAAGCGGAGGCGATCGCCCGTGCGAACGACAGCGAGTTCGGGTTATCGGCGAGCGTGTGGACTCGCGACCGTGCGCGCGGATTGGATGTCGCGAGGCGGATCCACGCCGGCACTGTGCTCATCAACGACGCGATCAGTGTCGTCGGAATGGCCGACGTCCCCTACGGCGGGGTGAAGTCGAGCGGACTCGGTCGGCTCCACGGCGAGGCAGGGCTCGAGGAGATGGTGCAGAGCGTACCGATCGTCGACGACCGCTTCGCGTCGTGGAAACAGCCCTGGTGGTTCCGGTATGGGGAGGCGCATCTCTCGCACCTCGAGGACTACCAGCGGCTCGCTCACGGTGACACGCTCGTCGAGCGGCTGCGGGGACTCATCGGCACCATCTCGCTCATGCTCTCCCGGCGCGGCAGTCGCTAGGCTGCGACCCTGATTCACCACGAAGACACGAAGAACACGAAGATGGCCACAGCATCACACGAAGGCACGAAGACGCGAAGAACCGCAAAGGCAAATGCTGGGCGAACTGCAAATGCAGCGGCGGGATCCGTCGGGACGAGGCACGTTTCGTGAGTAGCGAGGTTCCGATCCTTTCGTAGTTGTCGTTCTTGCCGTTGCGTTCGTTCGTGCCTTCGTGCCCATCAGTTGTAGTCTTCGTGCTCTCCGTGTCTTCGTGGTGAACGTCGGTCGCACGACACTCGGAAACCAACGCCGAATCGGATCAATGGACACGATCATCAGCATCCTCGATGCGACCCGCCAGATCCTTCGCACCGCATACGTGATCATCCTCGCGGTCACCGCGGTCGCAGCGCTGATCGCGTGGCTGGCGCGGTCGAGGCGGATCAGCCCCTTCTCGCCCTTCGGCCGCGTCTCGCGGAGGTTCATCGAGCCGGCATTGGCGCCGGTGGATCGCATCATCCTCCGCGCCGGCGGGACCGGGACCGCGACGCCCCTCTGGTCCTTCGTCCTCGTCTTATTCCTCGGCGCGGCGGCGATCTTCGTCGTCACCGTGCTCCGCGACGGCGCGATCACCTTCAGCCACGCGACCTCACGCGGAGCCGGTGGGATCGCGCGCCTCGTCGTCGCGTGGACCTTCGGCGCGCTGCAACTCGCGCTCCTTGTACGCGTACTCACGAGCTGGCTGGGCGGCACCCATTCGGCGGTGGGCCGCCTCGCGGCGCGGATGACCGAATGGTTCCTCACCCCCCTCCGGAACGTCCTTCCTCCCTTCGGGAACATCGACCTCTCCCCCCTCGTCGCCTGGTTCCTCCTCAGCATCATCCAGGGGATCGTGATGCGGGCGCTGTGAGCGAGTTCGTCGTCACCGAGCGCGGCGGGAGCGTCCGCTTCAGCGTGCGCGTGCAGCCACGCTCGAGCCGGAATGGAGTGGTCGGCGTGCACGCGGGCGCGCTGAAGGTGGGTGTCCACTCCCCGCCAGTGGAGGGCGCCGCGAACGCGGCGCTGATCGAAGTGCTCGCGGCGGCCCTCGGAATCCCGCGACGAGCGCTACGGATCGTCGCCGGAGCGACGGCGCGGGTGAAGGTCGTCGAAGCCGACGGGGTCGAAGCGGCAGCCGTCCGCGCGCTGGCCGAGAAACCCCTTGCCATCCGTTCATCCGGATGATAGAATGAAGGCACAACCGTTCCCGTGGCGATTTCGAGGCAACTTGCGGCCACGTTAAACATCCAGCTAAAGCGCCGGCCCGGCGCGCAATCGACTCCTCGCTCCGGGCCTTCGTGCTTTCAGGAAAGCGCCGGTGAGCACCCTCGTCCTTCCCGTTCCGTTCCAGGTGTCGTTCGAGTTCTTCCCGCCGAAGACGGCGGAGATGGAGCAGACGCTCTGGAGTTCGATCACGCGGCTCGCCCCCCTGGCCCCGAGATTCGTCTCGGTGACCTACGGCGCGGGCGGGTCCACCCGCGCGCGCACGCACACCACCGTCCACCGGATCCTCACCGAGACGCCGCTCGTTCCCGCGGCGCACCTCACCTGCGTGGCGGCGACGCGCGAGCAGATCGACGAGGTCGCCGACGACTACTGGAATGCCGGCGTCCGCCACGTCGTCGCCCTGCGCGGCGACATCCCCGGCGGCGAGGCCCCCTACTTCCCGACTCCCGGGGGTTATGCCAACGCGGCCGAACTCGTCGAGGGGCTTCGCAAGCGGCGGGACTTCGAGGTCTCCGTCGCGGCGTACCCGGAGACGCATCCCGAGGCGAAGTCACCACAGGACGACCTCGACAACCTGAAGCGGAAGATCGACGCCGGCGCCACCCGCGCGATCACGCAGTTCTTCTTCGACAACTGGTCCTTC
>JANNKK010000132.1:0-4129 GCA_031396245.1 Gemmatimonadaceae bacterium | reverse complement strand
ACGCTGGCCGTGCTCGCGATGCGGCTCTTCGGGTGGCGATTCACCGGTGAGGACTTCCCCGACGAGCGCAAGTTCGTCCTCATCGTCGCCCCGCACACCTCCAACTGGGACTTCCCCGTCGGCGTGATGGCGATGTACGCGATCGGACTTCGGGGGACGTTCCTCGGGAAGGACTCGCTCTTCAAGTTCCCGCTCGGACTCCTGATGCGGTTCCTCGGCGGATTCCCGGTGGACCGCGCGTCGAAGAACGACGTCGTGACCCAGACGGTGGACCTTGTTTCTCGCCTCGACCGGGTCATCGTCGTGCTCTCACCCGAGGGGACCCGCAAGCGCACGGAGCGGTGGCGCACGGGCTTCTATTGGATCGCGCACAAGGCGGGCATCCCGATCTGCCCGGTCGCCTTCGACTACTCGCGGAAGGAGTTCCGGTTCTTCCCGCTCTTCCGCACGACAGGCGATGTCGAGCGCGACCTCGCCGCCCTCCGGGCGCACTTCTCCCCCGAGATGGCGTACGATCCCGTGAAGTACGTACCTTGAACGGATGACGACCCGCCGCGAGTTCCTCACCGCGCTCGGTGTGAGCGTGGCCCTCCCGTCGCTGGCCCGTGCCGAGAGCCGCGCGACGCGCGCCCTGCCCGCACCGGTGGGCATCGGGATGCAGCTCTACATGGCGCGCAATCTGATGAAGGCCGATCCCGAGCGGACGATCGCCCGCATCGCGGAGCTCGGCTTCTCCGAGGTCGAGTGGTGGGGCAACTGGGATCGCACGCCGCAGCAGCTGCGCGCCGCGCTCGACGCCAACGGGCTCCGCTCACCCTCGTGGCACATCGGAGCGGGCTCGCTCCAGGCGGCCAACCTGCCCCGAACGCTCGACGCGGCGAGCACGATGGGACAGCGGACGCTCATCATCGCGTCGCTCGGCGCCGCCGACAAATCGGACATCGGCTCGTGGAAGCGCGCCGGCGAGATGCTCTCGCGCGCTGGGGAGACGGCGAAGGCCAAGGGCATCCGCGTCGGCTACCACAACCACGGCGGCGAGGGACGGCGGTTCGACGGACAGTTCGCCTACGATGTGCTCGTCGGCGCCGCGGACCCGGCGTTCGTGGACTTCCAGCTCGACGCGTATTGGGCGCTCAACGACGGACTCGAGCCGATCCCGCTCCTCCGGAAGCACGCGAGTCGCATCACGTCGGTGCACTTGAAGGATGCGAGCGTCGGGCCACCGTACCGGCAGGTGGACCTGGGCCAGGGGATCATCGACTGGCGGACCTTCCTCGCCACCGGTGTCGCCGCGCGAGTCGCGAGCATCTTCCTCGACATCGACGACCCCGCCGACGTGTGGGCGACGGCGGGGTCGGCGCGGGCCTATCTGCGCACCCTCGGCTACTGACCGCCACTTCTACCAGCTGACGCCGAGCATCGTGACGAGGCGGGACTCCACATCTCCCGGTCGGCGCGCTGACATCGGGTCGTCGATCCGGACGAATCTCACGATCCCTCCCACGTCGAGCAGCATCCGGCGCCCGAGCATCACGCGCACGCCCAGTTCGGCGCCAGGTTCGAGGCGCCGGAGGCGCTGCGACGACGAAGGGCTGGGGTACGGTCGGGGATAGGGATTCGGATACGGATCCGGGATGATGATGATCGAATCCGTCGCTGGCATCGACGGCGGTTCTGTCGGGTAGCCAATCGGCGGTTGGATGTACTCCGGCCAATTGATCCGCCGCTCCTGCAGGCTCAGGAACTCCCCCACGTAGACCGCGTAGCCCTGGTCATCGCTGCGCCGAGAGAGGAACTCGGGATACCAGCGGGTGTGCAGGGATAGCGTCGTAGCCCGGTAGCGCCGTCTCGCCACCTCGATCGGCGGAGGGCACCCGCCGTCCGGCAGGCAGGGCGCAAAGTCGATCACCGGACCGATCCCTCCCTCGAGCACCGGCACGGAGTAGAACGGCTCGTCGTCGGGCGTGGTCGTTAGGGCGCCGGAGAGCCCGAAGCTGAATCGACCGAACACCAGCGGCTCGATGGCGACCCGCCAACGCTGATCGAGCGCCGCACGCAGGTCGATTGCGATGCTGTGATCGATCGGGAGCGTCTCGCGCGGTGCCGTCGTCGCTTGGGCGCTGGCCGCGAGCGGCGCGACGACCGACGCGAAGATGAGGAGCCTGCGGCGCGACGTGGTAGTCATTCACACTCCTTCTGGTGACTCCTGCCACCAACATACCCCACGAGAGCCCGGGCCATCAACCGAACCCTTCCTCCGTGGGCGTGACGCGACTCGACGGCCGCGCAGCGTGGGTGCATTCTTCCCCGACCGCCCGCTCCGTCAGCCGCCGCCTCACCTCGACGCCGATGCCCCAGACACCAGCCCGCCAGTCCACCCCCATCACGTACGACGTCGCGATCGTCGGTTCGGGCGCCGGCGGCGGCATGGCAGCCCACCAGCTCACCAAGGCCGGGGCGCGCGTCGTCCTCCTCGAAGCCGGCGGATGGTGGGACAACACGAGCTCGCAGTACTCGGCGATGCTGAAGATGCCCTACGACTCCCCGCGGCGCGGTGCGTCGACCCCTGACCGCCCCTTCGGCGAGTGGGACGCCTGCATCGGCGGCTGGAACCTCCCGGGCGAGCCGTACACGCGGGCCGAGGGAACGCGGTTCGACTGGTGGCGCGGCCGGATGCTCGGCGGTCGCACGAACCACTGGGGCCGGATCTCGCTCCGGTTCGGCCCCGACGACTTCCGCCGCAAGTCGCTCGACGGGCTCGGCGACGACTGGCCGATCACCTACGACGACGTGAAGCCGTACTACGACGACGTGGACCGGCTCGTCGGAATCTTCGGCAGCAAGGAGAACCTCCCCAACGACCCCGACGGGATCTTCCACGACGCTCCCGCCCCGCGCTACTACGAGCGCCTGGTGAAGTCGACCAGCGACAAGATGGGGATCACCTGCATCCCGGCTCGGCTCTCGATCATCACCAAGCCGCTCCCCGGCCGCGCCCCCTGCCACTACTGCGGGCAATGCAACCGCGGCTGCATGACGAACTCGAACTTCTCCTCGACGAACGTCCTGGTGATGCCGGCGCTCAAGACGGGGCGCCTCACGGTCCTCACCACCGCGTGGGTGCGCGAGGTGCTCCCCGGGGCCGACGGTCGCGCGACCGGCGTCGCCTACATCGACAAGACGACCGGTGAGGACCGCGAGGTCCGCGCGCGCATCGTCGTGCTCGCCGCGAGCGCCTGTGAGACGGCGCGGATCCTCCTCAACTCGAAGTCGTCCACGCATCCGAACGGACTCGCCAACTCGAGCGGCACCGTCGGGAAGTACCTCTCCGACACGACCGGCACCGACGTCGCAGGATTCATCCCGCGCCTCGTCGATGTGCCGCGCCACAACGCCGACGGCGTCGGCGGCGGGCACATCTTCATGCCCTGGTGGCTCGACAACAAGAAGCTCGACTTCCCGCGCGGCTATCACATCGAGGTCTGGGGAGGACTGGGTCAGCCGAGCTACGGCTTCATGGGCGGGATCCAGAACTATCCCGAGGGGGGCGGCTACGGCACCGACCTCAAGGCGCAGTATCGCAAGTACTGGGGCGCGACGGTCGGATTCTCCGGTCGCGGCGAGATGATCCCGAATGAGAAGTCCTTCTGCGAGCTCGACACCGACGTGAAGGATCGTTTCGGGATCCCGGTGCTGCGGTTCCATTGGCAGTGGACCGACCACGAGCTGCTGCAGGTGAAGCACATGCAGGAGACGTTCCGCGGGCTGGTGTCGGAGATGGGCGGGGAAGTGTTCTCGGCGATGCCGACGCGCGAGCGCGGGTACGGGATTGCCACCGGAGGATCGATCATCCACGAATTGGGCACGGTGCGGATGGGGAGTGACCCGACGACCTCGGTGCTCAACTCGCATTGCCAGGCGTGGGATTGCCGGAACCTGTTCGTGGCGGACGGCGGGTCCTTCGTGTCGCAGGCGGACAAGAACCCGACGTGGACGATCATGGCACTGGCGATGCGGTCTGCGGACCGGATTCTCGAACTGCGGCGTGCAGGGACGATTTAGGGCAGAGGGCAAAGGGCAGAGGGCAGAGGGCAAAACCGAGGGGCCATGAGCGAACGACGGGACGTCA
>JANNKK010000226.1:0-2744 GCA_031396245.1 Gemmatimonadaceae bacterium | reverse complement strand
CGCATCCCGCACAACGGACTCCACCGCCTACGCAGCATCACTGCCGCCACGAGTGGTCTCGCTGTACGCGCCACACGACTTCAGCGCCCACGCGAACCTGATGCAGCCGGAGGCGGTCTCCCTGTACGCGCCTGAGCTGATGGGATGGCTGGAACCTCGGTTGGCCCGCGCTACTCCGCCCTGAGCGCGCTCGCCGGCGACACGGCCGTCGCCCGGATCGCCGGTACCGCGCACGCCGCGAGCGTCACCGCTCCGAGCACGACCGCGACGATCACGCCGAGCGGGGCGCCTGCCCACGTCCCGAAGAGCATCGTCTCGATCAGGCGCAGCGCCGCGACGCCGAGTACAAGGCCGACCGCGCCACCGATCACCGCGAGCCGCGCGCCATAGCCGAGCACGAGCCGTGTGATCGACCCCGGGGTCGCCCCGAGCGCGAGCCGCACGCCGAACTCCCGCGTGCGCCCTGCCGTCACGTAGGAGACGACGCCATAGAGACCGACCGACGCGAGGAGGATCGCGAGGATGCCGAGCACGAGGAGCACCTGACTCACCGCGCGTGATGCGCTGAGTGACGACCGGAGGATCTCCGGCATCGTGCGTAGCTGCACCAGCGTGAAGGGGACGTCGTTGCGCGCCATCGCGCCGCGCACGCCGAGGAGCATCGGCTCGGGGTCACCGCTCGTTCGGATCAGCACACTCGTGCCGCCCCCCGCGCGGTACTGAACGAAGAAGGTCGGCTTCGGCGGCTCGGCCAACGACCGGAAGCGCGCGTCGGCCGCCACCCCGATCACCTCGGCCGCCTGTCCGCGCGAGCCGCCGAGCCACACCTGCGCTCCCACCGGATCACGCTCGCCCCAGTACCGCCGCGCCATCGACTGATTCACGACGACGAGCGGGAACTCGGCGCGGTCGTCGGTGCCGCGCTCGCGTCCGCGCACCATCGGGATCCCGAGGGTGCGGAAGTAGTGCGGTCCCGTGGTCAGCGTCGGGACATCCATCTCCTCATCGGGCCCGGCGACGTAGCCGGGGATGCCGATCGTGCTCCGGTACCCGTCGCTGGTGAGCGGCGCCATCGACCCCACCGACACCGACGTGACGCCGGGGAGCGCGGTCAATCGCTCCACCGCCAGCTGGGTGAAGGCCTCCTCGCGCGCGGCGTCGGAGTCTCCCGATGGGTCGACGAAGGTGGCGACGACGAGTCGGTCGACGACGAACCCCGGGTCGATCCGCTGCTGGTTGTTGAGACTCACGAGCAGCGCGGCGCTGACGACGAGGAGGAGCATCGAGAGGGCGATCTGCGCGCTGACGAGCACCGACTGCGTGCGCGCGCGACGGTGGCCCGTGTTGAGGCCACCATCGCGCAGCGATTCCACGACATCGGCACGCATCCCGAGCATCGCGGGCGCGACGCCGAAGAGGAGCCCGACCCCGACCGCGACCGCGATCGCGTAGCCGAGCACCTCGAGATCGATGACGGGCCGGACGGCGAGGGGCATGCCGACCCAAGCGGCGACGCGCGGGAGGAACGTCAGCAGCGCCACGACGACCGCACCGGCGACGAGTGCGAGGGCGAGGTTCTCGGTGACGAGCTGGCGGATGATCCGGCCGCGGCTCGCACCGAGTGAGAGCCGCACCGCGAGTTCACGCCGGCGACGGATGGTGCGGGCGAGGAGCACTGCGGCCACGTTGACCCCGGAGATCGCGAGCATCACCAGCGTCGCCGCGAACACCAGCACGCCGACGGGGATCACCGCCGGCCCGAAGAGTTCGAGCGGCACGATCGACGTCGCGGCGCGGACGGCCACCTCACGACCCGCATTCTGCGCAGGATACTCGGCCGCGAGCGCGCGCATCACGCCGTTGAGCGACAGCTCCGCCGATCCGACTGTGGCGCCCGGCGCCAGCCGTCCGATCAATCGCACCGTCCGCTCCCCGCGGTCGGTCTGGAGGTCGGCGCGTCCGACGACCTCACGCGCGTCGGCGAAGGAGAGGTAGAGCGAGACGTCCGACATCTCGATCCCCTTGAACTGCGGGGAGGTCACGCCGGCGATGACGACGGTGTGGCGACCGTTGAGCTGCATCGTGCGCCCGATCGCGGAAGGGTCGGCGCCGAGCGTGGTGGACCAGAAGGCGTGGCTGAGGATCACCTCGCGCGCTCCGCCCCAGCTCCCGAGGAATGGGGGACGGCCGAGGACGGTGAAGTAGTCGTCGGAGACGACGCGCGTCTCGATCCGCGACGGAGCGCCGTCGACGGTGACCGTGGCCCCGAGCGGCATGAAGGCCGCGAGACCAGCGAGTGCGCGCGACTCGCGGAGGTCCAGATAGTCGGCGTACGACGACCCGCCCAGACGGTCCTGGTCGTTCCGGATCGCGTGCCCCTCGCTCGTGTAGACACGCACCATCTCCTCCGGCCGCTCGGTGTCGAGGGGCTGGAGGAGCAGGGCATTCAATAGACTGAAGACGGCGGCATTCGCGCCGACGCCGAGCGCGATGGTCGCGACCGTCGCGAGCGTGAAGCCCGGCGAGCGGCGCATCGCCCTCAGCGCGTACGTGATGTCGCGGGAGATCGACGACCAGTCAATCATTGGACTAAACTACAGTCGCTTGCGCCCCCTCGCCGCGCTCCTCCTCGTGTTGCTCGCATCCTGTGCAACGCGAACGGCAGTCGATCTGACGGGATTCGCCCCCGTTGGACCGTCGGGCGAGCGCGTCCTCGTTCTCGATCTGTACCCCGGCATCACCGC
>JANNKK010000092.1:0-8865 GCA_031396245.1 Gemmatimonadaceae bacterium | reverse complement strand
CCAGGAGTAGGGGTGGCCCTTGGGGTAGATCGCGGCGGCGAGGCTCTCGAACGCCATCCCGTAGGGTTGGTTCTCGTAGCTCTGGCGACGCTCGTTCTACACGACGTCGCGCTGGAGGTCGACCTTGGGGCCATCCATCGTCTCGAGCATCCAGCCGAGGCGATCGGCCTCGAGCCAGAGCATCAGGGGCAGCGAACTCGACGGACCGGATTCGTAGTAGTTGGTGCGGTCGGTGGTGGTGGAGCCGTTGTTGTTGGCGCCCGCGGCTTCGAGCAGCCGGTCGAACTGCGGATAGGGCGCATTCTGCGAGCCCATGAACATCAGGTGCTCGAAGAGATGCGCGAACCCGGTGCGCCCGAGCTTCTCATCACCTGAGCCGACATGGTACCAGACGTTGGTCGTCACGACGGGGACGGTGCGGTCCTCGTGGACGATGAGCGTGAGGCCGTTGGGGAGGGTGTCGACGACGACGGGGACGCGAAGGGGGGTACCCTGCGCCGCCGCTTGTGCGGCGACGAAGAGACCACCTACGACGAGCGAGTGGAGCGCACGGGGCATCAGGCTACCTGACGGTTCAGGTGAAAGTACCACGAACTACAGGTGGAAGGAGGAAGGGGGAAGGGGCGCGCCGATAACCGCTCGGCGCGCCGGCGTGAGTAAGGTCTCAGGCGAGGCGAAGTTCCTGCCGCGCCCCTTCCACCTTCCTCCTTCCACCTGCAGTTATTGAACGCACCGTCCGAGGGGGTCCGGCTTCGGCTTGTCGACCACCGGCCGCGGCCCATTCGCCACCGCTGTCGCGAGGGCGTGAGTGTAGCGGGCGACCTTCGAGAGCTTGTCAAAGTCGAGCGTCGAGACCTCGTCGGTCACTTCGTGGTACTCGGCGTGGCCGCCGGTGCTCATGAAGACGATCGGGATGCCGTAGCGGGCGTACATGTAATGGTCGGAGCGGCAGTAGTACTGCTCCGGGTGACCAGTCGCGTCGTACTGGTAATCGAAGGCCCAGTTGAACTTGCCGTCGACGCTCACCTTCTCCACGAGGTCGCCGAGTTGGGTGGAGAGGCGACGCGAGCCGATGAGCTGGATGTAGTTGGGTCCGCCATCCTTCTCGTCCCCCGGCTTCCCGCGGCCGACCATATCGAGGTTGAGCTGGGCGACGATCTGCTCGCGCGGCACCGTGGGGTGGTCGGTGAAGTACTGCGAACCGAAGAGGCCCAACTCCTCGCCGGTGTGCCAGACAAAGACGATCGACCGCTTCGGCTTCTCGCGCTGGGCGGCGAAGGCCCGCGCGACCTCTAGCACACCCATCGAGCCCGAGCCGTCGTCATCGGCGCCGTTGAAGATCGAGTCGAGGCGCGGTGTTGGCTGGGCGCGGCGGATCGAATCCATGTTCACGGCGATCGAGTTCGCCATCTCCGGGGTGACGGGCGTGCCGGCGGCGAGCTGCTTCGCGCGGAGTGCGTGCGTGAAGGCGATCACCGAGTCCTTGTCGAGCGCCGGACCGATGCCAACGTGGTCGTTGTGGGCGCCGACGGCGACGTACTCATCCTTGAGGACGGGATCGGAACCGGGAAGGATGGCGACGACGTTGTAGGCCTCGGCCGGGATGGGACCGAAGGAGATCGTCCCCCGCAGCGGTGGCGCCTCGCGGCCCGGTGCGGCTTCGGCGAAGGAGCTCACGCCGAGCAGGCGCAGGCCGTCGGCCATCCGGATGTGCAGGTAGGCCGGGATCACCGGCATCATCGGGAGCTGCGCGAACACCTCGGTCGGAAGCAGCTGCGTCGCCGCCATCTGCGCGCGAAGCTCGAGCGGTGTCAGGTCGAAGTTGGCGATCACGATCGCGTTGGCGGCAGCGAACCGCGACTGCGCTTGGAGCTTCACGACTGAGAAGTCGCTCGCCGGCGTCGCGAGGAGGACGACCTTGCCGCGCACCGCCTCGCCGCTGAGAAGCCGGGCAGTGTCGCCCCAGACGCCGGCGTAGATGACCGGCACGTTGTCGAAAGGACGCGCGTTCGGACCCTGGAATCGCGGGAGGTAGTCCACGTACGGACGAAGCACGGTGTTGCCCAGGGTCACGGCACTGGTCGCGGTGTCGAGCGCCAACCGGGCCAGTGGGACGCGCTGGAGGAAGCCGCCGCTGTCGCCGGCGGGACGAAGTCCCATCGCGCGGAGTTCGTCGGCGATGTACCTCGTGGCCTTCACGTTGTCGGGAGATCCGGTGAGCCGGCCGCGCATCGAGTCGTCGGCGTAGCGCTCGAGCCGCAGGCGGAGGGCGGCCGGCGACATCGGGGGCGCGCCGCGCTGCTGGGCGGCGAGAGCGAAGGGAAGGAGCAGGAGCGCGAAGGGGAGCTTGCGAGCGAGTCGCATCAAGACCTCAGGAACGGTGAAGGACGGGGGCGGTCCGGGACGCCGGAATGAGACAGCGGCCAGGCCTCCCGGGTTGCCCGGAATGGTACGGCGGGAGGGGGCGGAAAGTGCCACCGGACCTAAGGATACGAGGTCAGCGGAGTGTAAGGACCCGCTTGAGTGCACCTCGGGGGGTCGCTACGTTTCGAGACTCCTGGCCAGGTAGCTCAGATGGTAGAGCAGCGGACTGAAAATCCGCGTGTCGGCGGTTCGATTCCGCCCCTGGCCACTCCCCAAAATCGGTCGCCGGCCGCATTCTCAGCCGAATGACGACCAGTTCTTTCTTGGGACACGATCCGGCGCTCGAAGCGCTCTGGATGCCATTCACGGCAAACCGCGCGTTCAAGGCTCGGCCGCGCCTGCTCGTCGCGGCCGAAGGGATGCATTACACGACGGCGGACGGCGGACGGCGGATACTCGATGGCACGGCGGGGCTGTGGTGCGTGAATGCGGGACACGGGCGGCAGCCGATCATCGATGCGATCGCCAGTGCCGCGAAGACGCTCGATTTCGCGCCCGGGTTCCAGATGGGGCATCCGGCGAGCTTCGAACTCGCGACCGAGCTCGTGCGCTTCCTGCCGCAGGGGATCGACCACGTCTTCTTCTCCAACTCGGGGTCGGAGGCGGTGGACAGCGCGCTCAAGATCGCGCTGGCGTATCACGTCGCGCGCGGCGAACCCAAGCGCGTGCGATTGATCGGGCGGCAGCGGGGCTACCACGGGGTCGGGTTCGGCGGGATCTCGGTCGGTGGGATCCAGCCGAATCGGCAGGTCTTCGCATCTCAGCTCCTACCGCAGGTGGATCACCTGCCGCACACGCACAGCCCGGCGCGGAACGCGTACTCGCGCGGGCAGCCGGCGTTCGGCGCGGAGTTCGCGGATGCGCTCGAAGTGTTGGTGAAGGAGCGCGGCGCGGAGACGATCGCCGCCGTGATCGTCGAACCGGTCGCGGGATCGACCGGCGTGCTCGTGCCACCCAAGGGCTACCTCGAGCGGCTCCGTACGATCTGCGACAAGCACGGGATCCTGCTCATCTTCGACGAGGTGATCACCGGGTTCGGGCGACTCGGGTCGCCATTCGCGGCGCAGCACTTCGGCGTGACCCCCGACATGATCACGATGGCGAAGGGGATCACGAACGCGGCGGTGCCGATGGGAGCGACCGCCGTGCGCGGCTCGATCTACGACGCGGTGGTGAATGCGACCGAACGGGGGATCGAGTTCTTCCACGGCTACACGTACAGCGGGCATCCGTTGGCGTGCGCGGCCGGACTCGCGACGCTGAAGCTCTACTCGGATGAGGGGCTGATCGAGCGCGCGGCGTCGCTCGCGCCGGCGTGGGAGCAGGCGGTGCACGCGCTCAAGGGTGCGCCTCACGTGATCGACGTCAGGAACATCGGACTCGTCGCGGGGATCGAGCTTGAGCCGCGCGCGGGAGCGCCGGGGGCGAGGGCGTTCGACGTGTTCATGGACTGTTTCTACGGGGAGAATGTGTTGATCAGGGTGACGGGGGATACGATCGCGCTGTCGCCACCGCTGATCATCTCTGAGGGGCAGATCGAGGAACTGGTCGAGGGAGTGCGAAGGGCCGTTGCACGAGTCAGTTGAACTGCAGGAGAAAGGTGGAAGGTGGAAGGGGCGCGCCGACGACTGCTCGGCGCGCCGGAGTACGATCGGGTTCGTCTCCTTCGTTCGAGGTCAGCTCATGAGAAGGATTGCGCTGCTCTTCGTCGTTGCCACGCCGCTGCTGGCCCAGCAACCCCGTGCACGCGAACTCGGCATCGCGGCGCTGATCGGCGGAACGACGGGGGCGCTCGATGCGATCACCGACGTGAAGGGCGTCGAGGTCGGGCAGAGCACGATCATCCGGGGGGAGGCGGGGCCGTTGCGAGTGGGGACGGGGCCGGTACGCACCGGAGTCACGATCGTCCACCCGCGCGGACGGCAGAGCAACGACGCGGTGTTCGGCGCCTGGTTCACGCTGAACGGCAATGGCGAGATGACCGGCACCACGTGGCTCGAGGAGGGTGGCATACTCGAAGGGCCGATCGGGATCACGAACACCAACAGCGTCGGTGTCGTGCGCGACGGGATCCTCGAGTGGCAGGTGGGGACACCGGGGCTGCAGCCGTGGGGACTCCCGGTCGCGGCCGAGACGTGGGATGGTGTGCTGAACGACATCAACGGATTCCACGTGAAGGGCGAGCACGTGCGCGCGGCGCTCGATGGCGCACGCGGTGGTGCTGTACTCGAGGGCGCAGTTGGCGGCGGGACCGGGATGGTCTGCCTGGGCTTCAAGGGCGGGATCGGCAGCGCATCGCGCAGACTCACACCCGCACAGGGTGGCTACACGGTCGGCGTGCTCGTGCAGTGCAACTTCGGCCTGCAACGCAACTTGATGATCGCGGGCGTGCCGGTGGGGCGTGAACTCGCCGATCTCTTCTCCTGCTCAGCGGCCGAGGTGCCGGCAAGCACACCGGGTGAGAAGATCGCGCGGCGGTGCGGAGGCGCTCCCCCTGGTGACGCGGAGATCGGCGAGGAGCGCGAGCTCGGCTCGATCATCGCGGTGGTCGCGACCGACGCACCGCTCCTGCCACATCAGCTCAAGCGGATCGCGACCCGCGTTTCGCTCGGCATCGCGCGCGTGGGTGGCTACGCCTCGAACGGCTCGGGGGACATCTTCATCGCCTTCTCGACCGCGAACCCGAACACTGCGATGTCGGAGGACTCGACCTCGCTCAGGATGCTCTCCAACGCACGCATCTCACCGCTCTTCGAAGCGACGATGCAGGCGACGGAGGAGGCGATCGTGAACGCGATGCTCGCGGCGCCGACGATGACGGGGATCAACTACAATCGGGTCTTCGGGCTGCCGGCCGACCGCGTGGTCGGCGCGATGAGGAAGTACGGCCGGCTACCGTAGCACCGGCATCGAGAACGACGTGCCCTCAACGCCCTTCGGCCAGCGGGACGTCACGGTCTTCACCCGAGTCCAGAAGCGCACGCCGTCCATACCGTGCTGATTCTGGTCACCGAACGCCGAGTCCTTCCAGCCACCGAAGGAGTAGAAGGCGAGCGGCACCGGGATCGCGACATTCACGCCGACCATGCCGCAGCGTACGCGGTGCGCGAACTCTCGGGCGGCGCCACCGGAGCGGGTGAAGATCGCGACGCCGTTGCCGAACTGGTGCGCGTCGCAGAGATCGAGGGCCTCGTCGGCTGAGGCGACGCGAACGACGCAGAGCACCGGACCGAAGATCTCCTCGCGGTAGATCCGCATCGAGCTCGTGACGCGGTCGAAGAGGGAGCCGCCCAAGTAAAAGCCCGGCTGCTTCGTGACGGCGTGCGAGCGGCCGTCCACCACGAGGGACGCACCCTCGGCGACTCCGGCATCGAGGTAGCCGCGCACGCGGTCGCGGTGCGCCGCGGTGACGAGCGGACCCATCTCGGGGTCGCCATCAGAATCCGGGGCGGCGATGCGCAGCGCCTTCACGCGCTCGGCGAGCCTGGGCACGAGCGCGTCAGCGGTCTCGTCACCGACGACGACCGCGACCGAGATCGCCATGCAGCGTTCGCCCGCTGAGCCGTAGGCGGAGCCCATCAACGCATCGGTCACCTGCGCGAGGTCGGCGTCGGGAAGGACGACGAGATGGTTCTTCGCGCCTCCCATGGCTTGGACGCGCTTACCCTGCGCGGCAGCGGTCGCATAGACGTGCTTGGCGACCGGCGTGGAGCCGACGAAGCTCACCGCCTGGATCACCGGATCGGTCAGGAGCGCATCAACAGCCTCTTTGTCGCCGTTGAGCACATTGAAAGTGCCCGGCGGTCCCCCGGCCTCGGCCCAGAGCTCGGCGAGCAGGAGCCCGCACGACGGATCGCGCTCCGAAGGCTTGAGGACCACGGCGTTCCCGCAAGCCAGCGCCGGCGCGATCATCCAGAGCGGCACCATCGCGGGGAAGTTGAAGGGCGTGATCGCGGCGACGACACCGAGCGGCTGCCTAAGCGAGTGCATGTCGATGCCGGCAGAGACGCCGTCGGAGAACTCTCCCTTCATCAGGTGCGGGATGCCGCAGGCAAACTCGACGACCTCGAGGCCGCGCTGGAGCTCGCCCTTCGCATCGGCGAAGACCTTTCCGTGCTCGGAGGAGATGACGCGCGCGATGCGGTCGCGGTTGGCGAGGCAGAGTTCGCGGAACGTGAAGAGCACGTTCGCGCGGTCCGATGCTGAGCGTGCGCCCCAGGCTGGCGCGGCCTGCGCCGCGTCATCGAGCACGCGGCGGATGTCAGCGGCGTCGGCGAGCGGGAGCGTCGCGGCCACGGCGCCAGTCGAGGGATCATAGACCGGCGAGGTTCGCGCGGAGTGTGCGGCGAGCCGCTTCCCGCCGGCGAAGTGCGTCATTTTGAGCAGCACTGGCGCACTCACGCAGTCTTCCTCAGGATCCGTGTGCGCCGGAGCTCGATCGCGACGATCACCGAGAGCAGGGAGATCGACACAGCCGAGATCGCGCACCAGGGGCAAAAGGTCTTGAGGATGATGAACTCGGCGTACTTGAGGCGGAGAGTGAAGAGGAACGCTGGATAGACGAGCGCGGCGAGGGCGAGCGCCGGGCCGCGAGCGTCGACGCGCTTCTCCATTGCGCCGAAGATCGCGACTACGACGATGCACGCGTATCCGACGGCGCCGATGAGCGCGACATCCACGCCCAGGAACCAGCTCCAGCGGCTGAACTGGACGGCAGCGCAGCCGCCACCTCCGCCGCAGGCGAGTTCGCCGGCGAGGCCGAGCTTCCAGAGATGCAGGTAGGTCGCGACGAGGGCGTTGATGAGCGCGATCGTCGCGATGAGCTGGCGGTAAGTGAGGCCGAGGAGGCCGTCGCGAGGGGCGGAGTCGTAGGCTGAGGGCATCGCGGATAAGTTATCCAAAGGCCGTTGTGGTCGCGGCGTCACCGCAAGAGGAGTCAACGATGGCGGCGAAGAAGAAGGTTGCCAAGAAGAAGGCGGCAGTGAGGAAGCCGAAGCCGGCGAAGTCGGTGACGAAAGTGACGCCGGTGCTGCTCGTCGATGCGATCGAACCCTGCCTCGCTTTCTGGACGGCGCTCGGGTTCGAGAAGACCGTCGAGGTCCCCGAGGGGGACAAGCTCGGTTTCGTGATCCTCGTGAAGGACGGCGCGGAGGTGATGTACCAGACCGTCGCGAGCGTGAGGAAGGACGTGCCTTCGATCGCCGGGACTCCGACAGGCGGGACCTTCCTCTTCATCGAAGTGAGCGACCTCAACGCCGTCGCGAAGGCGGTGAAGGGTGCCCCGGTCGTCTTCGAACGGCGGAAGACCTTCTATGGGATGGACGAGATCGGCGTACGCGAGCCGGGCGGCAATTCGGTGACCTTCGCCCAGCCCGCCTGAACGCCTAGAAGCCGTCGAAGCGCGGGTTCACGATCGTGTTGAAGATCGAGCCGAATCGGAAGGTGATCCCGGCGTGGCCCCCGATGCGGTAGGCCGTCGCCAGCTCGCGCTGCCGAAGGAGGATCTGTGCCGGTGTCGCGCCTCCGGCGGGAAGGCCGATCTGGTCGTTCACCTTCTCGGCGTTCACGCCGAAGTTCACCGAGAAGCCGCGGCTGATCCTGACGTTGATGTTACCGTCGAGGCCGATGCTGTAGAAGTCCGTGTCGTGCAGATAGCGGGAGTGCTCGAGGCCCGCGAACACGGAACCCCAAGGCTGGCTCGCTTCCATCGCGATCTCGGCGCGAACGATCGGCCGCAGCTCGGAGACCTCCCCATAGATCGTGCTGTCCCGATAGTCGAAGTAGCGCGCACCGACCGCCGCCCGCGCGATGAGCTGCCGTCGTGTCGCCTCCTTCCAGGGGAAGAAGTTGAACTCGGCGCCGACGTCGAGCCCGAAGGCGAGCCGCTCGTTGCGGAACTCGGTCGTCGAGACCTCAGTGCCTGCCCCGACGGACCAGTGGTCGGTGAGGGAGCGGATCACGCCCGCCTCAAGACTCGCTTCGCGGAGCAGGAACTTCTCGACCACGCTGTCCTCCTCGAACTTCCCCGACTCGTACTCGTACTGCGCCTCGATGTTGACCTTCCACTTCTCGGTCACGCGGTTCGCTTCGAGGGAGCCGTCGATGCTGTACTCCCGGTAGCGGCTCTCGGCCTCGCCACTCCCGCTGGTCGAGATCCGATAGGTCCAGAAGTTCCAGCGGTCATTGAGGCCGGCGGTCCCGACGGCTTCGTCCTCGGGCGCCTCGTACTCGAGGGCGAAGCGCGCCGCGATCCCCGTCTGCAAGACGTACGGTACGAGCCCGAGCTTGATCACGCGCGCGATCTCGCGTCGGCGCGCGTCGGCGGTGGTATTCGGCGGGATGGTCGCGCGCACGGTGTCAGTGCGCGGAGCGAATCGCTGCTGGCCGATGAGCGCGAAGGTGTACTGGGTTCCGCCGCCACCGGTCTCGAGTCCCGTCACG
>JANNKK010000072.1:0-3733 GCA_031396245.1 Gemmatimonadaceae bacterium | reverse complement strand
CGGTCGGCGAGCTCCTGGACGCTCTGCGGGACGAACTTGCCGGCGTCGAGTCGCCAGTCTCGCATGACGTGGAATCCGCGCGATGGTGGCATCAACTTGGCCAAGTGCAGATAGGCCGACTCGTGACCACTCGGGGTCGCGAAGAACAGGATGTCCGGCGACGAGGCAGTCGACAGTTGGCGAAAGGGACTCGCGGGAGACGAGCGCGGAAGTTCGCGGGCGCTTCGATCGGTGATGGCGTCGGCTTGTGCGTCGACGGTGGGGTTGCGCAACAGGTCCGCCAGCGTCCATCGCACACCGAATCGGCTCTCAAGCTCGGCGAGGAACGTGACGGCATTGAGCGAATCCGCGCCGAGATCGAGGAAGACGTTCGTTCCCGGCGCCACCACCGCCACGGCCAGGACGCGACTCCACACCTGACACAGCTGCGCGACATCCGCGGCGCGTCCCTGATCCGACGGCACTGGGTGCGTGGCACCGTCGCGTTCGGCGATCTCCCGGAGGCGTTCGTAGTCGGGCTTTCCCGATGGCGTCATCGGTAGGGATTCGACCTCAACGACGCGGAAGCAGTGGGCCGGCAGTCTTGTGCGGGCGACGAGGCGCGCCGTCAACGTCGCTCGCTGCTCCGATCCCGTCGGCGCGAAGACCGCGATCGACGTATCATCGCCCACGGCGGCAGCCGCCACCCCCAGATCCTCCGCCACGCACTGCTCGAGATGATCGAGTGAGATGCGCACTCCGAACGGCTTGACGATCCGGCTGCGTCGCCCAACGATCCGGAAGAACCCGTTGCCATCGTGCCTCGCGATGTCCCCGGTCCGAAGCCGTCCACGGCATTCGTCTCCCAGGGCGAGAGAGTCCCGTCCATCGGCGTAGCCCAGCATGACGTTCGGTCCTTCGTACACCAGCTCGCCCTCACCGGAGACCGGGTCGGGATCGGCGATCGTCAGCTTCCCGCCGGGGATCGCGCAGCCGATCGTGCCGAGGTGATCGCGCAGTCGCTCCGGTGGTACGTAGGACATCCGCGCCGTCGCCTCGGTCTGTCCGTACATCACCACCAAGCGCGCGTCGGCGGCCTCGGCACCGTCGAGGTGACTGCGCTGTGCCGCAGCGGAGAGACCACCGCCGGCCTGTGTGTACGTCCGGATCGAGGGCTGCGGCGCGGCCCAGTAGTCCATCTCACGAAGGATCGCGTACTGGAAGGGGACGCCGGCGAACGAGGTGCACTCGTGTCGCGCGACGTCGTCCCAGAAGGTGGTCTCCTGCACGCCCTGGTTCGTGCAGACGAGGGAGGCCCCGGCGAAGAGGTGCGAGTTGATGATCGACAGGCCGTAGGCGTAGGACATCTGCAGCGATGTGATCGCAGTCTCGCCCTCACCGATCCCCAACGCGCGGCAGATGGCCGCCGCGTTGGACTGGAGCGCGGAATACGACAGGCGGACGAGTTTCGGACTTCCGGTCGTTCCCGAGGTCGACAGTAGCAGCGCCAGATCGGGATGCAGGGCCGGCGGAACAGCCGCGGCCGTTCGGAGGAGGGTCGACGGTTCGCCCGGTGCCGACCAGACCACTCCCGGACGATACCGGTCGACGAGCCCCTTCCTGAACTCGAGCGGCAGTCGATGGTCGCCGAGGAGCACGACGTGACCCGCGCGCAGGAAGCCGAGATACGCGCTGATGCTCTCGACCGAGTTGTCCACGAACAGGAACGCCAACGATCGCGCCGGGAGCCCGGCGGCCTCGACCAACGCATCACCGCGCGCCCACACCTGCGAGTACCGATGCGCCTGCCCGCGCTCCCACACCGCTCCCTGAATGGGCGCCTCGGACCAGAATCCGTGGGGCGGCTGCGCCGCGAGTAATCCCGTCGTCACGCCATCGCCACGTACAACAGCCGCTCGCCGGTATACGGTTGACGCCCGTGGAGGACGGAACGGTTATCGATGAAGAGCACGTCCCCCACTTGCCAGGGGAACGCGCTGGCACCGTCCCACATCAACTGCCGCACCTCGTTGATCAGGTCGTCGGGGATCGACTCCCCGTTCTCCCAGAGCGCGTGCGTGGGGAGGTCCCGTTCGCCGACCAGCTCCTTCAGCGCGCGCCCGACCTCGCCGAGATTCGTGATGTGCCAGAGGTTCGCCTGGTTGAACCAGACGAGGTCACCGGTCTCCGGGTGCGGCGCGATGGCCGGCATCGTGCGCTCGATGCGAAGCGCACCGCGCTCCGTCCACTCGAAGTCGGTGTCGGTGCGCCGGAGATACGCCTCCACCGTCGCCCTGTCCTCCGTCTCGTAGTGTTGTTGCCACGACTTGCCGATCCCGCGCGTACCTGGCATCGTCTTCGCGTACCGGATCCCACGCCCTTCGAACGCCTGGCGGATCCTCGGCGGGAGCGTCTCGACGAATCGACGGCCGTCCAGCAGTGGGGTCGCGCCGCCTGAGGCCGCGGCGATGGCGCACCCGAAGAAGATCCAGCGCGGCGGCTCCGGGGTGTAGGAAAGCTCGTGGTGCAGCGTGATCCGTTCGGTCGCGGGATGGTGCGTCGAGTTGTAGATCTGCGGCGCGAGTTCATCCCGTCGTGACTGCCCCTCGATGTAGTTGCGCAACGCCGGAGCAAACTCGCGGGTGATCTGCCCGAACGATTCAGGACCATCCAGCTTCGGCAAGCCGCGGACGAGCACGGCGCCGGCGCGCACGACGTCGGCACGCAGGGTCTCGCGCTGTTCGCGGATCCACGCGATGAACTCCTCCTTCGAGCCGACGCCGATCGCAGTGGCCTGGATCACGGGAAGGTGCATGTCGCCGCCGTGGGGAGAAGGGTCAGACGCGCTTGAGGTATCCGTTGACGTTCCAGGTCGCGTTGTAGCCGAACATATCCGTATAGAGGGTATCGACGACGTACCGTCCTGGGGTCTCGCGCACGAATCGTCTGACTTGGTCGTGCAGCGAGGGCTTGAAGAGGTCCTCGACGACGACGTAGTCGCCCGGCTCGAGGAGTCCGTCGAAGAACCGGAGCAGACCGTGCACATTCTGGTGTGCGTCCTCGACAACGAGCCAGGGATGAGGCAGCTCCTTCAGGGCGGCCGGGAAGGTCCGGATGTCGTGTGAATCGGCATAGGCGAAGGTGACACGCTCGTGGCGTGCGACGACGCGTCCCGGATCCACGTCGAAGGAATGGACCCGCCCCTCCACGCCCATCGCGACCAGCAGATCGGCCATCCACACCGCGCTCCCGCCCGCGAAGGAGCCGATCTCGATGATGGAGAGCGGCTTCAGCTCCCAGAGCAGCAGTGGATACAGCGCGAGATCGAACGGATCCTTGAGGCAGGCGACGCCTTTCCAATGGAGTGGCGGAACGGCGGCGCGGTGGAAGTTCGACTTGCGGCGCTGCACGCGGGTGTAGAACTGGAGACTGAGTGGGAGCGCGGTGAACCACGCGCGATGTTCGAACGGCACGAAGCGGATCTCGCGTGCGATCGCCCGGAAGCTCCGAGGCGCGAGGGCGATCCGGACGGCGTCACGCAAGACGCCGAGCGCGGTGTCGATCAGGACGAGGAGCGATGACGCGGCGAGCTCCAGCAATCCCCGCATGTCAGCTCACAGCCGTCGCAAGAACGCGAGCATCGCGTTCGCGGTCAGCTCGGGCAGTTCCTCGTGTGGCACGTGACCGGTTCCCGGTATCACCACGAGCTCGGACCCGCGGATATCGCGATTCAGGCGACGGGCGTTCTCGATCG
>JANNKK010000012.1:0-6709 GCA_031396245.1 Gemmatimonadaceae bacterium | reverse complement strand
CAGTGAGGGCGTGCCCTCCCAGAGCCATGTGAGCCCGCACCTTCACCGTATCGCTTTCGTCGATCCCGTACACGGGATCCTGCGTCAGTTCGAGGCGGGCGCGGAGCACGTAGACCGAGTCGGTGAGCCAGCGCGGCAGGTTGAAGCGGAGATAGGTCCGTCTCCCGGGGAGCCCCCCGACCTCGAATCGGTCCGCGGCGCTGATGTCGGGCGCATCGGCGATGATCTGGTAGTCGATGAACGCGGAACTGAGGAAGGGCGGGAACGTCGGCGTCTTCGACGAGGGCAGGAGCGCGATCTCGCGCGTGTCCGTCGCGATGCTCGGCTTGAATCGGAGGAAGGGACCCGTGGGCCCCTGCGAGACCGTCGCCATCAGGAGTTCCACCGGGTCGGCGCTGACGATGCGCAGCCCGATCCGCATCCCGCGCGACGGGTCACCGATGACCGCGCGGAGCTTGGCCGAGTCGATCGGGATCGAGACGACGCCGGTGTCGACGAAATCGGCACTGTCGATGCTCAGCGTCCCGAGCAGCTGACCCGGGACGAACATCGGGAGGAGCAGGTTCGGCAGGGAGTCGGTGAGCGTGGTGTCGGTGACATCGTACGCTTCGATCGAGAAGTTGGCGGGCAGCGGCACCGCGGTCTTCACCAACTGGATGTCGAGATACGCCGAGTCGACCATCAGGATCGCTTGCAGCGTGTCCCCGACTGGTGTGAAGTCCCGCACCAGCGTGTCGAATCGGACGGCGACGCGCAGGTCGAGCGTGTCGCCGCGGGAAGCGAGCACCAGCGGGATCTCGTTGCCGATGTAGGGGAAGGCCCCGAGCGTCGTATCCAACTCGACCGCCGGATCGATCATCGCGTCGAGCACGTCGAGCTGCTGTCCCGGACAGAGGAGCGGACAGGAGGCCGCGGTCTCGAGGCGCTCGCTGCAGGCGCCGACGAGGAGCGCGACGGGCAGCGAGAGCACCAACAGGCCGCGGAGTCGGCGCCGGGTCATCGGGAGTGGAGCGAAGAGGGCGAGAAGTGGTGCGGTAGGAGCTCGGCGAGGGTCCAACGTTCCTCGCTCCCTCCGGCGGTGAACGAGACGACGGTCAGTGCGAGTCCGAACTCGGCGAGGGCCTGACGACAGATCCCACACGGCGGCGTGGGCGTCTCGGCCTCGGTGCTGATCACCACGGCCGAGAAGCGCTGCCGGCCGGCGGCGACCGCACTGCCAAGCGCCACGCGCTCGGCGCAGGTCCCGGCCGGGTACGAGGCGTTCTCGACGTTGCACCCCACCGAGACCGATCCGTCGTCGGCGAGGAGTGCGGCGCCGACGCGGAACCGCGAGTAGGGCGCGTAGGCCTGGTGCATCACGGCGCGAGCCCGGTCCCGGAGCGCCGGGAGCTGGGCGGTCAGCGTGTCTCCCATCAACCGGTCAGCGTCGCGAGGAAGGAGCGGCCGCGTCCACGGAAGGACACGCCCAGCCACTCGGCGACGGTCGCCCCGAGGTCGGAGAAGGTCGAACGGCGACCGAGGTCCACCGGACGCACTCGCGCACCGAGCGCGAGCAGCGGCACGCACTCGCGTGCGTGGTCGGTCGATGGCGTCGTCGGGTCGTTGCCGTGGTCGGCAGTGATGAACAGCAGGTCGTCCTCGCGGAGGGCGGCGGTGATGTCGGGGAGCACCGCGTCGAACGCACGCAGCGCCTGATAGAACCCCGGAACATCGTTCCGGTGCCCATACAGCTGGTCGAAATCTATAAGGTTGCCGAACAACAACCCATCGGGACCCGTCCGGATCCACTCCAGGATCCGCGCGACACCCTCGGCATTGTCCCGGGTGTGACCTCCTTGGAGGCCCCGTTTGGCGAAAAGGTCGTCGACCTTCCCGACCCCGGTCCGCGAGATCCCCGCCGCCGCCAACGCATCGAGCAGCGTCTCGGCCGGCGGTTCGATCGAGACGTCCCGCCGATTCGGCGTCCGGTTCCACGCCCCCTCTACCCCGTCGAAGGGGCGCGCGATCACTCGCGAGACGTCGTGCGGATGCACCAGGAGTGCGCGGGCGACATCGCAGGCCGCATAGAGCTCCGAGAGCGGGATCGTCTCCTCGTGCGCTGCCAACTGGAAGACCGAGTCAGCGGAGGTGTAGAGGATCCACGCCCCGGTCCTGCGATGTTCGGCGCCGAACTGGTCGAGGACCGCTGTCCCGCTCCCCACGACGTTGCCGATGACGGGGCGCCCGGTGCGGCGAGCGAACTCCGTCACGAGCTCGGCGGGGAATCCTTTCGGATAGGTCGGGAATGGCCTCGCGAGGTGCACTCCAGCGATCTCCCAATGGCCCGTCGTGCTGTCCTTTCCCGACGAGCGCGGTTCCATCAGGCCCCACGCGCCGGTCGGCTCCTGGATTGGGGCGACCCCGTCGAGGGGGACGATCCGCCCGAGCCCGGCCGCCTCGAGATTGGGCAGGTCGAGTCCGCCGACCACGCGCGCGGTGTTGCCAAGCGTGTCCGAGCCGACGTCGCCGTAGTGCGCTGCGTCCGGCGCAGCGCCGATCCCGACGCCGTCGAGCACGACGATCAATGCACGCCGCGCCATCACCAGATCCCGAGATATGTGCGCGGCAGGCGCAGCTTGAGTCCGGTGAGCAGTTCATACGGCGAGAGCGCTGCCATTGCGGCGACGGCCTCGACGGTGAGGAGTTCACCGCCATCGCGACCGAGGAAGGTGATCACGTCCCCGACCGCGCAGGGGATCGCGCTCACGTCGAGCATCGCCATGTCCATCGTCACCACGCCGACGATCGGCACGCGCTGGCCCTGCAGGAGACCGACGCCGGCGTTCCCGACCTGCCGACGGAGTCCGTCGGCGTAGCCGCAAGCGACCGTCGCGATGCGGGCCTTTCCCTTCGTCCGCCACGTCGCGCCATAGCTCACGCTCTCGCCCGCAGCTACATCGCGGACCTCGAGGATCCTCGCGCGGAGTGCAACGACCGGCTCGGGCTGGAGGGCCGCCGTCCGCCCACCGCCAACGCCGTAGAGGAAGATCCCCGGCCGCACGCAGTCCCAGGGCGAGGGGGAGTGCCGCGCGATCGCGGCGCTGTTCTCAGTGTGCAGGAGCTGCGGGCGCGCGGGGAGCGCGGCGACGGCGGCGCGGAAGAGGCGTTCCTGCGCTTCCATCGAACCGTCGTCACTCTCCGCCGAGTGGAAGTGCGTGAAGGCGCCGCTGGGGGGATGCGCGAGCAGCGCGTCGCGCAGCTCGGCGATGGCCGCTTGATCCGCACCGGCCCGATGCATCCCCGTGTCGATCGCGAGGTGCCAGCCGAGGTCGCTCCCTAGCTCGCCCCACGCGATGATGTCCTCGCGACGGGCGAGGCTCGGCGTGATCCGGTGCGCGAGCATCTCCTCGGCATCGGTCCAATCCAGCGGCGAGGGCGTGAAGTGGATGATCTGCCGCGTGATGCCGGCGCGACGGAGTTCCTCCGCCTCGGGCAGCGACGAGACGCCGTACGCTAGCGGTGCGAGCGACTCGAGCGCGCGGACGACCGGCAGGGCGCCGAGGCCATAGGCATCGGCCTTGACCATCGGGATCAGCGGCTTGCCGGCATGGGCGGCCACCGCGCGCGCATTGCGCACGAGCGCGCCCAAGTCCACTTCGACCCAGGCGCGCGCATCGGCTGCCGGACTAGATTCTCTCTTCATTCGAGTTCACAAGTTCACCGGACCGTCAGAGCGATGCAAGACGAAGCCACGCTGGAAGATGCGCTTGCGATGATGCGCGACCTGCGCACGCGCGACGCGTGGGACCGGGCTCAGACGCACGAGTCGCTGCGCCCCTATCTGAATGAGGAGATGCACGAGCTCGACGACGCCCTGCGCGAAGGGCAGGATGCCGCCATCTGCGGCGAGCTCGGCGACGTGCTGCTCCAAGTGCTCTTCCACGCGGTGATCGCCGAGGAGCGCGGGGCGTTCGGGCCGAGGCAGGTCGCCGGATCGCTCGTCGCGAAGATGACGCGAAGGCATCCCTGGCTCTTCGGCACGGACAAGGAGCGCACGCCGTGGGAGCAGATGAAGGCGAAGGCTCGCTCCTCGCTCGGCGAAGGCCTACCGACGGGCCTGCCGGCGCTCCATCGCGCGCATCGGCTCCAAGAGCGCGCGGCCGGCGTCGGATTCGATTGGCCCGATGTGGCGGGGCCGATGGAGAAGGTCGCCGAGGAACTCGGCGAGGTGCGGACGCAGGTCGCGGAGGGGGGCGCCGAGTTCGATACGCACGGTGTCCCGACCGGCGACCCGCGTCACTTGAGGCTGGAGGAGGAGCTAGGTGACCTGCTCTTCGCGGTGGTGAACCTCTGCCGCAAGGCGGGGACGCATCCGGCACTCGCGCTCGACCGGGCCAATGCGAAGTTCCAGCGTCGGTTCGAGGCGATGGAGCGCATCGCTACGGCGCGGGGGATCGAGGTGCGGACGGCGGGGCTCGAGACGCTGGACGTCATCTGGGATGAGGTCAAGCGCGACGAGCACGCCTGAACGCACTGCTCACCACGACGAACTGCTCAACACCGAGGCACAGCGGGCACAGAGCACTGCAAGGGCGTTCACACAAAGGCACGAAGACACGAAGAAACAGCAACGACAAAGACTTGGGGGAACTGCGCGCGGCCGTCGGCGCGCAGTTCCCCCAGAGGTTGTAGTGGTCCGTGCCTCTTCTTCGTGTCTTCGTGCCTTCGTGTGATGCGGCGGTCGTTCTCTGTGTCCTCAGTGCCTCTGTGTTGAGCAGTTCAGGACGCGCAGTTCACTCCCCGTACGGGATCCAGATGTTCTTCACCTGGCACCCCTCACGCAGGAACTCCCGCTCGGCGCCGGCCTCGGCCCACTCCTCACCGCCGGCGTGGCACCAGGTGCGCTTCATGTTCGACGCCGAGGCGAGTTCGACCGCCTTCATCCCCTCATGTGAGCCCCAGTACCAGATCCCCTCGACGTCGTCGTGCTCGGCGAGGATCTTCGCGAGCGCATCCTTCGCGCCGGTGACGATGTTGACGGCGCCATCCGGGACATCGGAACTCTCGAAGACGGTGTAGAGGTCCGTCGCGGCGAGCGGGTGCGGCTCGCTCGGGATGGCGATCACGGCGTTCCCCGTCGCGAGGAGTGGCGCGATCGTGGAAACGAAGCCAAGTAGCGGTGACTCGTCGGGCGCCGCCACCGCGACGACGCCGATCGGTTCATTCATCGCGAGGGCGACGCCGCGGATCGGCACGTGGTGCACCGCGCCATCCCACTTGTCGGCCCACGCCGCGTAGTCGAAGAGCCGCGCGACGCTGGCTGCCACCTCACGCTTCGCCTCGGCGGCGCTCGCGCCCGTCATCGCGCGCAGCCGAGCGGCGAACTCGTCGCCGCGCGCATCGAGGTTCTCGCCGATGTAGTAGAGGATCTGTGCGCGGAGGTGCGCCGTGGATCTGCTCCACGACTTCGCACCGGCGTGCGCCGCCTCGACCGCGTTGCGGAGGTCCTTGCGATTCCCCTCCCCGACCTCGCCGACGCGTTGGCCCTTCGGCCCGACGATGACGCGGGAGTAGCCAGAGTCGGGACGGGCCTGTCTTCCGCCGATGAACAGTTTCGGCGTGCGGTCTACGGACGGCAGATGGGAGATGGGAGATGGGAGATGTGAGGTGACCACGCGCGTATTGGCCGTGCGCCGTCCGCCGTCCGCCGTCCGCCGTCTGAGGTATTCGAACATCCCCTCCCGGCCACCCTCCCTGCCGAATCCCGATTCCCTGTACCCCCCGAATCCCGCCGCCGCATCGAACAGATTAGTCGCATTGATCCACACCACCCCCGCCTTGATCTTCGGCGCGATGTCGAGGGCGAGGTTGATGTTCTCCGTCCAGACGCTCGCCGCGAGGCCAAAGGGCGTGTTGTTCGCCAACGCAACCGATTCGTCGGGGGTACGAAAGGTCATCGCCACCAGCACTGGGCCGAAGATCTCCACCTGCGCGATCGTGCTCGCTGGCTCGACATTCGTGAAGAGCGTGGGTGGATAGAAGCAGCCGTTCTTCGGGACACTCCAGGAGGGCTGCCACATCTCGGCCCCTTCGTCCTGCCCCTGCTTCACGAGCTTCTTGATCCGCTCGAGCTGTTCGGGCGCGACGATCGCGCCCATATCCACTGCCTTGTCGAGCGGGTTGCCCACGCGGAGCTTCTCCATCCGCGCGCGGAGCTTGGCGATCAACCGGTCGTGGATCCCCTCCTGCACGAGGAGCCGTGAGCCGGCGCAGCAGACCTGCCCCTGGTTGAACCAGATCGCGTCGACGACGCCCTCGACCACGCCGTCGAGATCGGCGTCCTCGTAGACGATGAATGGCGACTTCCCGCCAAGCTCCAGGGAGAGCTTCTTCCCGCTCCCGGCGGTCGCCTTGCGGATGATGCGACCCACCTCGGTCGACCCGGTGAAGGCGATCTTGTCGACGTCCTCGTGGTCCACGAGGGCGGCACCGGTGCGGCCATCGCCGGTGAGGATGTTGAGCACGCCGGGGGGAAGTCCCGACTCGTGCGCGAGCTCGGCGAAGAGGAGGGCCGAGAGCGGCGTGAACTCGGCCGGCTTCAGCACCACCGTGTTCCCCGCCGCCAACGCCGGCGCGACCTTCCACGCCAACATCAGCAGGGGGAAGTTCCAGGGGATGATCTGTCCCACGACACCGACCGGCCCGTAGCCCGCGAACTCGGTGGGAAGCA
>JANNKK010000004.1:0-17289 GCA_031396245.1 Gemmatimonadaceae bacterium | reverse complement strand
GCGGAGGATCGGACTGGTGGCTGGCTGGCGCTCGAGGTGCAGGGCGAGACGGGCGGCGGCGCGGGAGGCCAGGTCGCTCGGCGTACGCCGCACCATCCGGTCGATCCGCACGAGTTCTGCGAAGAGCGGCAGGAAAGTCGGATCGGGAGCCGCGCCGCGACTGAAGAGCCGATCGAAGTCCTCGCCGCGCAACTCGTGGTAGGCGGCGTTGTGGAAGTAGCCCAGCTCCCCCGCCGTCACGTCGAGTTCGGCGAGGATGATCGTCGTCTTCACGTGATTGCGCCGGTAATCCGTTCCCGCGGTGTCGGGTAGCCAGAAGGAGTCGGCCTCCGCGCTGATGAGCTTGCCGGCGCCGAGGTGCTCGATCGCGTGGTCGAGGAGGGGACGCCAGACGTTCAGCTCCTGGATGTCGACGCCGAAGAACTCACGCACCTCTTCGTGTTGCGGCTTGAAGAAGGTGAAGTTGTCCCCCTCGAAGTCGATTGCGGCGCAGAAGCCCATCGCGGCGAGCGGCTCGTGCCCGAGGGCATGCAGCATCTCGATGATGACATCGACGTAACAGTTCTTCTCGACCCAGAGCCGCGCGTCGGCGTGGAGCGTGTGGCGGCGATAGCCGGTCGCCTGCAGCCCAGGGATGACCTGCAGGCGGCTCATGGCCAGAGCTGCGACCGCACCGCGGCCGGCCACGTCTGGGGGTCGAGGCCGTGCGTGCGGAAGAGCGCCATCACGACGCGCTCGAGGCCGAAGCCGAGACAGGCCGAGTGCGCCGTCTCCCCCGAGGGCAGGAGGATGCCGAATGCGGCGCCGAACTTGTCCTGGAGGTAGTTGAACGAGCAGCAGGCGGTCGGCTCGGTCACGGAGATCACCGGGATCAGCACTTCGAACTTGAGTTTCTGCTCGACCTGTCCTGCTGCGAGGATCTTCCCGCCCCGGCCGAAGAAGGGATCAGCCGCCACCTCCGCGCGGGCGGGGAGGGCGAGCCCCGTCAGGAGCGCGGTGCCTCGCGCGAGCCAGGCGTCGCGCCACTGCACGACGGTCGCCGGTTCGCCGACGCGGATGAACTCGCGCACGCGGAAAGAGCGGAGCCGCGTCGGCTCGAGCGAGGGCTCCTGCCGGTACACCCACGCGAGCATCGTGACGTGACGGCCATCCGCCGGGAGCGTGCCCCGACAGGTCGGATAGAAGGGATAGCAGGCCGCCGGGTTGAGGACGACGTCCGTCTGCGACAGCGCATCGCCCCAGGGCTCGCGCGCCGCGATCCGCTTGGAGACCTCACGCGCCTCGCGCTCGTTGCCGACGAAGCTGTGGATCGCGCCGCAGAGCGTGGGGAAGGAGTCCATGTAGCCGGTGCGCTCGACGATCGCGCGGTCGATCACCGGGGGGAAGGTCATCGACTCGACCTTGTCCTCGCGCGCCGCGCGCACGATCAGGGCGTCCATCGCCTCCAGCACGTCCTCGAACACCCTCCCGCGGCCGAACGCGCCGAGTGGTCCCGTCGGGATGAGCAACCCCTCAGCGACGAGGGCGTCGTAGAACGGGTTCTGGTCGGTCCCCGGCATGACGCGTCTACTCGTCCTTGAGGACGAGGAGCATCGACGCGCTCTTCGCGAGGATGCGCTCGTTCCCGACCATCAGGGCGGCGGAGAGCGTGTCGCGGTAGTGGCGCGTGACGCTGAAGGGTCCCGTGTTCTTGTAGCCGGCGATGCCGATGATCTGCAGCGCCTTGTGCACGATCTGCGGGGCCGCTTCCGACGCACCGACCTTGAGGTTGTTGAAGCGGAGGGCCCAGCCCATCGTCGAGAGCGCCTCACGGCCGTCGCCCAGCGCATCGAAGTCCGCGGCGGCAGCCCAGACGTTGCTCTTGAGTGACTGCAGCATCACCGAGGCCTCGGCGAGTCGCGTCGCGGTCGGTGGTGTCGTGCCGGGCTTCTTGCGCGCCTCGGCGCGGACACAGGCGGCAGCTCGCGCGACGGCGTCGGCGGCGATCCCGGTCCAGAGGCTTGACCAGAGGATGTGCGAGTAGGGCACCATCGTCTCGGCGGACGAGTCGGCATACGCGCCGGGGAGGATCTGCGCCTCGGGCCCACTGGAGGTGACCTTGAAGGGCGGGCTGCAGGTGCCCCGCATCCCCATCGTGTCCCACGTCCCCTTCCCCTCGAGCGTGTAGTCGCCCTGTCGCGCGAGCACGAGGACCTGGTCGCTCGGCGCGGCGTCCGGTGCGCGGCGGCAGGTCAGGACGAGATCGGCCGCGTGCGCGCCGTAGGAGACGGTGGTCGCGTCCTTCACGAGGGTGAACCGTCCGGCGGCGCGCTCGACGGCGCAGATGCTCGTGCGGGTGTCCCCTCCGACGCCGACCTCGGATGTCACCGAGGCGAGCAGGAGTTGTTTCGCGACGAGCTCGCGAAGATAGGCATCGAAGAAGGGAGCGCCGCGCGCGTGACGGACGAGCAGTGCGACCTGGATGTGATGCATCGCGAGGATCATCGCACTCGAGCCGCACGACTGCCCGAGGATGTGACACATCTCGGCCAGTTCGGTCATCGAGGCGCCGGCGCCACCGAACTCCACGGGCACCGCTGCGGAGAGCAGGCGGGCTTCGCGGGCGGCGTCGAAGGTTTCGGCCGGGAAGCGACTCTTCGCGTCGACGTCCGACGCATTCGGCGCGGCGACTTCGGTGGCGATGCGGCGGGTCTGAGCGATCAGGTCGCGAGGATTCACGAGGCTCGGGCTCGGGGGGTCGAGGGGATCGGCGCGGCGTCCGGGTCGGCTCCCGGCGAAGGGAAGATAGCACCGCAAGAGTCGTGCGCAGGCCAGCTTAGACTCGTCGTGCGACGATCACGGTGTCGGGTGCGATTGGCGACCACCAGGCCGCGCGGAAGAGGCGCTCCAAGCGTGCCTCGCCTTCGGGGTCACTGCCGGCGGACGCCATGAGCGCACCGCGGAACATCCACACGCCGATCGGATGCCGTTCGACGATCTCGAACCCGGTCTTCTCGAGGGTTCGCCGAAACTTCGCGTTGGTCAAGTCGACGGTGATCGGGACGCCGCGGAGCCGGCCAATCAATGTGCTGAGCGCCCGGGGGTTCCGATGGTTGTTGAGCAGGAGGTAGCCGCGCGGCGTGAGCACCTCGCGGATTGCGCGCAGGACGTCCTCGCGCAGCTGCTGCTGAGCGTTCCCGAAGAAGCGGAACGCCGAAGCGAGATCGAATGCGCCCAGCGAGAGGGCGTCGCGCGTGAGATCTCCGCGCACGAGGCGCGCTGCGGGCACGCGCCGTGTGGCTTCGGCGAGCATGCTGGGGGAGATGTCGATTCCGACGGCCTCCCGCGCCATCGGGGCGATCGCTCCGAGGATCCGGCCCGTGCCGCACGCGAAATCGAGGTACCGCGGCACCCCCGAAGGGAAGAGACGTCGCACGATCGCCGAGAGGTGCGTCGCTTCCCATCTCGCGAGGTAGTCGTCGAAGGGGGAGGCCGCGATGTTCGAGTCGTAACTCGGCCCGGCCGCGAGGTGACTGGTGCGGTAGTCCGCGCTCATCGCAGCGGAACGAGCTTCTCGATGGCTCCACCCTCCGACAGGTACGTGCTGACGCGGGTGAGCTTTCCGATGAGGCGGGCCGTGAAAAGCCCATGCAACGGCGGTCGCATCCGGAATCCGATGAGGTGCACCAGGTAGGCCACCAGAGAGAGTCCGACCAGCGCGTCGTCGAGTCCGAGTTGCGCGGCGTGGTCGCGGAGCACGGCTGCGCGTGCGCGTCCCCAATCGTCCGGTCGTTGGTCCCCGCGCAGCGCGAACCAAGGGCGCTCGGTCGCCGCTCGGGGGGCGGCCGAGAGCAGATGGAAGCGGTCGTGCAACGGCGTGTAGAACTCCCCGCACTCGTCGAAGTCGATCAGCCACCAACGACCGTTCCGCCAGAAGACGTTCTGCGACCAGAGGTCCCCGTGCTGCAGCCGGAACGGGAGTTCGGCGTAGCGCGCGAGGAAGGGCCGGAGGATCTCGACTATCGGCATCTCCGGCATTGCTTCCCCGACCAGCAAGAGGTCACGCGCGAGTCGTCGCTCCTGCTCGGACACTGTCAGCGCTGCGAGCAGCGTGGGGTTGATGGTGCCCGCGCGCGCCGTCACGCGGTCGGCGACCTCCGCGACCGCGCGCGCGTGCTGCCCCCACGCCTCGGGACGCATCCGTTCGCCGAGCGATCGCAGCGAGGTCGCGCCGAGATATGCCGTGAGCATCAGGCGGAGGTTGGCGCTCTCCGCCGTACGGACCTCGGGCACGTGCGCGCTGGCGACTGGGTCGTGGCTCAGCTCCATCATGTGGTCGCCGGTCAACCAGCCGGGTGGATCGCCGAGCCCCACGCAGCGACCGACCCACTGTGGCACGCCGCGACGGTCGGTGACTAGGAGCTTGAAGCCTCCACCCCCCTCGCTCGCACCGGCGGCCGCCGTCCCGATGGCCGCGATGTTTCGGACCACGGTCACGCGGGTCCACGCGCGCGAATCGTTGCCGAACGCAGGGTCGATCACTCGCAGGAGTTCGCGGAGCTCGACGTTCATGTGCCGCCGATGACGACGCGATGCTCGAACAGCAGCGGATGCAGGCCGGCCCGCGCGACCATTCGTCGGGCGCGGCTTTGCCACGCCCCACCCGCCGAAAGGCGCTCCCACGCGACCACCGCGCCTGTTGCGGCGGGGATGATGCTGTACGGCCGCTGGGGCGAGGGTTCGACGTAATAGGACCGAAGGGCGCGGAATCCGCATCGCACCAGCATCCGTCGTTGCTTTGAAGGACTCAGGCGCCGGGCGCGCCTGCTCCAACGCCGCGCGTCCGCAACTCCCGTACGCTCGAATCCAACGTAGAGGCCGTCGTGATCGCGGAGCACGCGACGGAGCTCGGAGCAGGCCGCTCGCGCCTCCCCCTCCGAACTGAAGAGGTCGAAGACGGCATCGGCATCCGGTACGGCTACGCAATCGAAAGTGCCGGTAACGAAGGGCAACGGTTCCCCGCGACCGATGCCAAGCATGAGCTCCGCCGGCACAATGGTCTGTTCCGTGAAGCCGACACCAAGTGCGCGCGCGAATGGGAGGTCGCCATCGGAGATCACGAGCAGGCGCTCGCGGTGCACGACATGCGCGAGCCACTGCCAGTTCGAGACCGGATCCCCAGTCGGTGTGGTCGGCGGACGCCCCTGCGGGTCGCCGATCATCGCACCACTCCCACCCGCTCAGTCGCGCGGCGCGGCCGCCCAGTTATACACGTAGCCGATGATTCGTCCGAGAGCGTACCCGAGCACGAACAGGTAGACGAAACCGATGAAGGCTCCCGCCGTCGTGACGCGATATCCAGGGAAGTAGACGCCGAGCAGGCCGAGGTGCGCGCCGACATTGTCACCGCCCTTGAACACGAGGAAGAGTGTGGCCAGCAGGAGCGTGAGGCCGAGAAGCAGCCCGGTCGCCACCCCCCACGCCTTCGAGTTGAGCACCAACAACTGGCGCCGCAGCAGCTTGCGCTCCTCGTTCGACAGTGCAGCCATCCAGGGATCCTCCCGAGCGTTGGTGCGCTCGACGTGAGCAGTTCAGATGTGATCGAGGAAGTCGCGGGTCTGCGTCCACTCGGCGCGCGTGCGAAGATAGATCACGGTGATCGCCACGAGTGCGTTCCGGCTGAAAGCGAGGAACCACCCCATGACGAATCCGGTGAAGGCTCCCCACGCTGCGCCGATGAAAGCCCCGCCCACCGAGACCTGATAGCCGGCGAAGTACTGGCTCAGGAGGTAGAGCGGTGGCTTCGGTTCAGTCGTCGAGAGCGCGGTCACCAACGTCGCCACGAAGATCAGGAGGGCGGCCGCCGTGCCCGTCGCGATCCCGAACGCCCCCTTGTGGAGCGGGAGGAACTCGAGGGTCATCACTTCAGGGGGGACGGTCGCTGGTTGGTTCATGATCCGGTATCTCCGACGAGGTCCGCTGCGCGCAACGCGCACTCGCGCAAGTTATACCTCACGGCGACGGGATGAAATGGCGCCGGACGCACCTGCGAGCGCGCGGCCGATCACGACGAGCGCCACCGAGGCTGCACTCAGGGCATAGTAGAGGTACATGAGGGGTAGGGATCCGGCCGCGAACGCGACGCCTCTCCGGGCGCGGAACCAGGAGAGCTGCGCCCGGTTCGTGAGCGCCACAGCACCGAGTGCCCCGAGGCACGCCGTCAGGATCCAGGGTGATCGAGCGACGAACGCGACTGGCAACAGGAGCAGCGCCGCGACGACCGCGACCGCCTTCGGGCGCTCGCCTCGCTTCAGGTTGAGCTGAGCGCTGGCGCCGAGGCGCCCGCGCGAGAGGAGCAGCCCCACCCACGGCACGCCGCGGTCGAAGAGGTCGACCTGCACTGACCGCCAGAAGGTCCAGCGTTTCAGGTGAGCGGCCTCGATCTCCGGCCGGAGGAGGATCCGCCCCCCCCGGTCCTTGATCCGGTACCCGAGGTCGATGTCCTCGATCTGCGGTCGTGGATACCGATCGGCGTCAAAGCCGCCGACAGAGAGAAAGGTGGCTCGCCGGACCGCCCCGCACCCGGCCCAGAAGGAATCCGCCTCGCCAGCGCTGGAGAGGTGGACATATCGGTGGAGGAGGTTCCGGTATTGGGAGAGGAACCCCGGTGCCGGTGGCGCGTCGTCGTACGCGCCGAAGACGGCGTCCAGACCAGGGTTCGCTTCGATCACGGCACGCATCGTTGCGAGCGTGTCGGCGTGCACGCGCACATCGGCGTCAATGAAGGCGACCCACTCTCCGCGCGCCGTCTCGACTCCGCAATTGCGCGCGTAGGCGGGGCCTCGGGGTCGCCCGGGAAGCGAGACCACCTGATCGGCGAACTCGGCGGCCACGGCCGCGCTCGAGTCGGTGCTGCCATCATCGACGACGATGAGTTCCCACGTCGCACGCGGCAGCGTGCTCGCTCGAAGCGCCGACAACACCACGGGCAGCACCGAAGCCCCGTTGAAGACGGGGACGATGACCGAGAGGAACGGCGCTGGCCCCGTCATCGGCCCGTGAGTGTACGGAGCGTCGCGCGTACCGTGCGCGCTTTCCTTCGCGCCCACACACACGCGCGGAAGCGCGAGGTGCCCCACGCGGCGAATCGCCGCGGATCGCGGAAGTACCAGGCGTCGAGCCGGGGAAGCGCGAAAGGGTCGTCGGATCCCGCCAGCGTGCGGAAGGCCGTCGAGCAGGCCCACGAGAAGTGATTCGCCGACGACCGCATCACCCGGGCGTCTGCTTCGCCGTACGGGTACGCGAGTCCGACCGGCCTTCGACCGAGTCTGGTGGTGACCGTCTCGGCGCACCCGGCCAGCTCGTCGTTCACGCGTTCGGTGGCGAGGGCCGGGAGGTGCGGATGGCTCCGGGTATGAGCTCCGATCTCCATCCCCTTCTCGGCGACGCGCGTCAGCGTTGCCCAGTCCATCAATGGGAGGATCGGGACCCCGTCATCGCTCCCCGGCCAGGCGTTGTCGAGACCGACCCGATCGGAGACGACGAATATCGTCGCGGGCATCGCGTGATCGACGAGCAGCGGCAGGGCCTCGTCGGCGAAGTTCGCGAACCCATCGTCGAAGGTGAGCGCGACCGCATCAGTCGCGTCGGGCAAGCGGAGCAGCTCCGCGACCGAGACCACGCGAACTCGGCCGGACGCGAGCCACTCGACCTGTCGGCGAAATGCCGGCGGTTCGACTGAGATCGGCGAGCCCGTCACGTCGATCGAATGCCAGGTGAGGATCGCGCGCACGGTCAGTTGCCTCCGAGCGTCGCGAGGATGCGTTCGCGGCCCTGACGCGCCGCAACCCGATGAATCAGGTCGAGGTACTTCGGGGTCACGGCGGCGGACGTCCACTGCTTTAGATAGGCCTCGCGGCCTGCCGCTCCGCGGCGTGCCGCGCCCGCGGCATCGGTGCTGTAATCGGTGATCGCGTCCGCGAGTTCACCTGTCGTGTTGAAGAGCGTGCCGCCGCCGGAGCTCTCGATCATCTCCGGGTAGGGGCCGATGCGCCGGGCGATCACCGGCGCACCGTGTCGGAAGGCCTCGATCACGACGAGGCCGAAGGTCTCGAAGCCGCGCGTTGGCACGACGAGTGCGCGCGCGTGCCGGTAGAGTGGTGCGAGCGCCTCCGGCGCGACCCGGCCGAGGAATCGGATCCGTGGCGAGGTGCCAGCCTTCGCGCGAAGCTCCTCGCCGAGCGTGCCGTCCCCGGCGATCAGTAGGTCGAAGGGCCCATCGCCTTGGAAGTGCGGGAGTAGGTCCTCGACTCCCTTCGAGGGCTCGAGCCGCCCCACGAAGAGGAAGTAGGGTCGCGCCTGCGGCGGCGTCGCCGAGCGATTCTCGGGCTCGGTGTCGTCGACGAATCCCGGCAACACTTCCATTTCGCGGGTGAATCCGAACTCACGATGCTTGTCACGGCTGAAGACGCTCATCGCGAGGAAGAGGTCCACATGCGCGAGGTGGCGCTCAAGAAGGCCAGAATACCTCCACACCTGCGGCGGACGGTGATGATGGAGCTGGCACCGAAGACACTCGCGCCCGACGCACGGTTCGCGCCGGTGCCGCCAGAGCACGTGCGTCGGGCAGACGAGCCAGTGTTCGTGCGCGGTGTAGACCTTGAGCGCCGAACCGAGCGCGAGCACGCCAGGGCCCCCTACCAACGAGATGTTGTGGTAGTGGATGACATCGAAGTCCCCTTCGTCGAGCAACGCGGCGATGCGACCACCGTGCACGACCGGGTGCCCGAGCTGTTGAGTGAGCACCGACGAGAGGGGGCCGAGGGTGCTCTCGAGCGTCACGACACGAAGACCCGGCGGTTCGGGATCGCCGGTCGGCAGCGCGGGTGTACCGCCAAGCGACCGGAAGGCGTCAGCATCGTGGATCACCGTGACGTGGTGGCCCGTGCCGACGAGCGCCCGGGCGAGCCGCTGAACGGCGATGCCGTCGCCACCGAAGTTGTACGGCGGATAGAACGTCGTAAGGAAGCAGAAGCGCAGTCCGCTCACTCGACCGCCTCACGCAGCGCCGCGAGGGCCGAGCGCGCGCCTCCGCTCCAGGAGAGCGCTCGAGCGCGACTGAGCGCGTTCGCGCCGAGTTCGCGCCGCCGAGGCTCGTCATCGAGCAGCATGGCCATCGCCTCCGCCAGCGGACGTTCGAGGCCGGGGTGGACGAAGATCCCGCCCCCTTCGAGCAGCTGCGGCAGTGGGCTGGCGGTCGTCGCGATCACTGGCGTGCCGCACGCCGCCGCCTCGACGGAGGGGAGGCCGAAGCCCTCCGATGCGCTCGGCAGCACCGACGCGACGGCGCCCGAGAGCAGGTGCCGCAACTCCTCGTCGGTGAGGAATCCCGTCCACTTCACGAGGGACTCTGATCCCGAACTGCGGATCGCTTCCTGGATCGCACGTTGCGCGCCGTGGAAGACGTCGCCGTCGAGCGTACCAACGAGGAGCAGCATCGGGGGGTCAGCGCGGCCAGCCACCGCCGCTGCGTGCGCACGCACCAGGATATCAACGTGCTTGTGTGGGTTGAACCCACCGACGTAGACGAACCAGCGCATGCCGTCGGGAACACCGCACTTCCGGCGAACGGCGTCCACGGCCGCCGGTGAATCGCTTGGATGGTACGCGGCCGCCGGAGCCTCGAGTGCGACCCGCAGGCGCTTCCTCGGGACGTGATGCACCGCAGCAATCTCGTCGGCAGCGTACTCGGACACCGTGAGTACCAGCCTCGACTGCCAGAGCGCGAGCCGGACCTTCGCGTTCCAGAAGAGCCGCGCGCGCCAGCTCGGGAGAGTCAGTTCCGGGAATCGCTCGGCGATCGCGTCGTGCACGGTGACCACGGCGGGCAGGCCGAGTGGTAGCGGGAAGTACGTGTAGACACTCGGCGAGAAGAAGACGTCGAGCCGTTCGCGCGCGACGGCGCGCGAGAGACGCAGCATATCGGACGGCGCCCGCGCCGAATCAGCGCTGGCCGCCTGCGTCGGCGAGACGCTCTGGGCGACCACGACCAGCGTGACGTTCACCGGTGGGGTGCCAAAGCTCGCGCGTGCCCGTTCGTCGAGGAAACAGACGAACTCGTCCTTGGGTGCCTCGGCGAACATCGCGGTGACGAGCTCCCGCGTGAACCGGCCGTAGCCGCGGCCGTTCGCCCAGCACGTGGCGTCGACCCCGATCCGCACCGGACCCGCTACGAGGCGCCGCCGGACGCCTGCTCCGGCTCCAGCCGCTGTTCCTCGTGGTACTCGTAGTCGGTGTTGACCTCCCAGATGTCGTGCGCCGCGCCCTGCATGTTCCACACCGCCATCATCGCGGTGAGCATCGAATGGTCCTGATTGTTGTACTTGTGCATCCCGTTCCGGCCGACGGTGTGCAGGTTCGGGATCGGGTCGATGAAGCCGCGCACGACATCGAGATGCCCGCGGTACGCCGCGTCATAGATCGGGTACGCCTTGGGCATCCGGATCACGGTGCCGTCGCGCACCGCCGACGCTTTGGCGAGCCCGAGCGCCTCGATCTCCCGCGACGCCTGCGCGATGAGAGCCTCGTCGGAGCTCTCCCAGAGTCCGTCCCCCTTGAAGCAGAAGTACTCAAGGCCGAGGCAGGTGCGCCCCGCCTCGGGCACCATCGCCGCGCTCCAGTTATTGAAGTTCTGCACCCGGCCGACCTTCACCCCGGGGGTGTGGATGTAGACCCAGTTGTCGGGGAAGAGGTTCTCCCCCTCGAGGATGAGTGCGACGACGAGGAAGTCCCGATACCGGAGGCCCTCGGCCGCGGCGCGCACAGCGGGCTCGGCCGTCGGGGTGATCGCGCGCACGAGCGACCGCACCGGCATCGTCGAGATGACGTGATCGGCCGGGAATTCCCGCTCGCCAGCGGGCGTCGTGGCCCGCACCGAGGCCACGCGACGGACACCGTCGGCGCCGGTGTTGCTCGTGATCGCGACCGCGTGGTGCAGCATCAGCACCTCGCTCCCCAGTTCGCGCACGCGTTCGGTGCACTTCTCCCACATCTGACCGGGGCCGAGGCGCGGATAGCGGAACTCGTCGATGAGACTCTTGATCTTGGTGGAGCGCTTGTTGAGCGACGCGGCGGTGAGGATCGCGCGAGCGAGTGAGAGGCCCTGGATCCGCTGCGCCGCCCACTCGGCCCGGATCTCGGTGCAGGGGATGCCCCACACCTTCTCGGTGTAGGTCTTGAAGAAGATCTCGAAGAGGCGCTTTCCGAAGCGGTTGGTCACCCACTCCTCGAAGTTCTCCTCCACCGGCGTCGGGTAGAGTCGCGCCTCGAGGTAACTCCACACGATCCGGACCGCGTTCACGAGCCCGAGCCCACTCAGCGCGTTCCAGGGCTTGAGGGGATAGTCGAAGTACTTCCCGCCGTAGTGGATGCGCGAGAGACGCGGTACCGAGATGAACTCGTCGGCTAGCAGCTCCACCCACAGATCTTCGACCGGGCGGATCTTGGTGAAGAACCGGTGGCCTCCGATGTCGAACCGGTATCCCTTGTACTGCGCCGTGCGCGAGATGCCGCCCACGATGTCGTCCCCCTCGAGGACGGTGACGCGGAATCCCTTCTTCGCGAGCAGATACGCCGCGGTGAGGCCGGCCGGCCCCGCTCCGATGACGACGACGCGGTCGCCGGGCTTGAGCGGCGTGACCGGCCTCGCGGTTGCGGGGACGCTGGTCATGAGGCGAGCACCGGACGGGCGGACTCGGCGACGACCGAGCTGCTCGAGATCGCGCGGCGCGCCAGGCTCCAGGCTGCGATCACCGCGTGGGTCTCGGAGTTCGGGATCGGCGGGGGGCCCTGGCCACGCGTGGCTCTGTGAAATCGCGAGACGAGCTCCCGGAGTCCAGGGTACGCGAACTCGCGCCGAACGACGCGCGCCGCGACGGCGAGCGTAGCCGCGGCGGTGGTGGCGACAGCCTGACGGACCGGACGGAAGAGCTTCATCGGTCGGGTCGCGGCCGATCGATCGAGCACCGCGTATCCGTTGAACAGGTCGAGCTCGATGGTTCCCCTCTCGGCGACGACACGAAGTCGGTTCGAGGGTGGACGCCCGCGCAGTGAGATGCGCAACGAGATCCGCGCCCCTCCTACGACCGCGCTTACCGCGCATTCCCCAGCGATCGCACTCGTCACCGACCACTCGGCCTCGGCGATGCCGGTCCCGAGCCAGCGTGCCGCGAAGGCGAACCCGTGGGGCAGGATCTCGAGCACCACGTCGTCGAACGTCGAGCGGCTACCCTCGGCGCCGGTGGACGCGACCTCCCACTCGAGATGACGAAGGGTGCCGAGTTCCGGCAGGAGGCGCTCCGTGCGAAGCGCTCCGTGCTGGAAGAGGAACTGATGCACCGGGCCGACAAGGCGCTGGTGGCGATCCGCGATCGTGAAGAGCGCCTCGGCCGACGCGAGGTCGGGGGCGAAGGGCTTCTCCATCAACACGTGGCAACCGGCCTCGAGGGCCAGGCGCGCCAATGCGACGTGCGTGTCCAGTGGCGTGCAGATGTGGACGACGTCGACCGAGCCCCCGTCAAGAGCTGCGGGCAGCTCCGTAAGCGCGCGCGGCGCGCCCACGTGTTCCGAGAGTCTCACGGCCCGAGTGCGGTCGGAGTCGACGATCGCCTCGACGGTCGCTCCGGCGCGGCGAGCCGCGGCCGCGTGATAGCGACCCATCAGCCCGGCTCCCACGATCACGACGCGGACGCCGCTCACGTTGGGCGGCTCAACCGAGGGGGACGTCGAGCAACTCGGCCAGCAACGCGTCGTCGACGCGCACGCGAGCACCGGTCGCCGCCGAGCGATATGCGGCGGCGATCACTGCGAGCACGTCGCGCCCCGCCTCGGCGCTGGCCGGGGGCTGGGTACCGTCGCGGAATGCGTCGAGCGAACGCTCCAGCACGAAGCGCGTCGCGAGCATCCCCGGTTCCTTTGGATTGCGCGAGAGCAGGCTCCGCTTGTTCCCGACTTCGCTCCACGCGATCCCCGAGATGCCGTAGTCGATGCGCACGTGTGGCTTCGTTCCACGAAAGAGGCCGGCACTGACTCGTGCGCGGCCGCCGAAGGACGCCCGAAGCGACGCCCGCGCGGCATCCGCGCGGACCTCGAAGTACTGCGTCTCGCCCTTGCAGAGCCGATTCTGCACGATCTGGGCCAGACGGCCCCGGGAGAACTCCAGGGTCACGAGGGCTACGGCATCCGTCTCTCCCTCACGCACCCCGCAGGTCGAGGTCGTCGCTTGCACACGGACCGGGCGCTCGCCGAAGAGGGCCATCAGGAAGTCGACCAGGTGCACGCCGGCTTCGTAGAGCGTCCGTTGCAGCATCTGGCCCCGCCAGCCCGGCTCGGCCCACGGTGGCAGGTCCATCAACTGCCACACCTGTGCGAACACCAGCCCGCCGTTCTCGGGCGCACGCGCCGCGTCGATCAACGACTTGAAGATCGGCATCTCACGGAACTCGTGATTCAGCGCGACGCGGCGCCCCGCGGCACGCGCCGCGGCGATGATCGTGTCGGCCTCACGCAGGCTCGAGACGAAGGGCTTCTCGCAGATCACGTGGGCGCCGGCGGCGATACTGCGCAGGCAGTAGTCGGCGTGGCTTCCCGGCGGCGTTGCGATGATCACGACTTCGGGGCGCGCGGCGGCGAGCATCGCGTCGAACTCGGCGAAGACCGGGATCTTGAACCGGTCAGCCGCGCGCTGGCGCCTCCCCTCGTCAGGGTCCATCGCTCCCACCACCTGATGACGATCGGCCATCCCCTCAAGCGCCGGCAAGTGGAGCGTATAGCCGGCATTTCCGAGACCCACGAGGGCGATGCGCAATTCGATTCGGGCTGAAGAGTGGAGGCGTGCAAGCTATGTCGGCAGCCTACCATAGATATGCGTCGACAGATAGGTTCGGAAGTCCGGGCCGCGCTAGTATAGCCTGTCGCACACGCGGACTCCGTCGCCGCTCCCCTCACCAGGACCGATGGACCGCATCACGGAAGGATCAACACTTTCGGTGGTCCTCGCTTGCGCCGACGGTCGGATAGGCGGTGCGACACGCTGCATCGCGGCGATCGAGCGTGAGCTCCGAGAAATCGGTGGGGAACTCCTCCTCGTCACCTCCCCTGAGGCGCGACGCGGCGCGCAGGTCAGCGCCAACGGGCCCGACACGCACGAGATCCGCTCGGACGGAAGCCTCGTCCCTCAGCTCTGGGGCGACGGTGCGCGCGCTGCGCGCGGGCGGGCGGTCGCCTTCCTGATCCCCGAGTGCGAGGTGCGGCCAGGGTGGGCGCGTGCCCTGCTCGCCGAGCTCGATGCCGGGGCCGCCGGTGCGGGGGGACGGTTCGCACTCCATCGGGATGCCACATCCACGGATGTGGCCGTGTTCGTTCTCCGCTATGCGGCGTTCGTGGCTGATGGATCGGAGAGTCGTGAGGTCGCCGACATCGCGGGGGACAACGCGATGTACCGACGTGATGTGCTCGTCCGGCACGCCGTAAGCATCGCCAACGGATTCTGGGAGATCGACCTGCACCGCAGACTCCGCGCCGAAGGTGAGCGCTTGGTCCTCTCGGGCCGGGCCGTGGTGGAATTCGCAGGCGTGCCTTCGCTGTTCGCGATGGCACGTCAGCGACTGACTCACGGCCGTCATTTCGGCGCGTGGCGGAGGTCCACCGGCGGCCGCTCGGCGTTCGCCACGCTCCTGTTCGCGCCCGCGATCCCGTTCCTGCTCGTCGCGCGCAACGTCCGCCGACTTCCGCCCCGTGCACGATCGGAGATGCGGATCCTGACCGCGATCCCGGCCCTCTTCGTGCTCGCCTGTGCCTGGGCGCTCGGTGAAACGATCGGTGCGATCGCCGGGACCGGAAGGGAAACCTCGCGCGCGGCATGAGCAGACCATCGTCCCCGCGCGCAACGGTCGTCGTCGCATCGAACCGCGACGTGGACCTCCTTCTGGCGTGTGTTGATTCGCTCGGGCCGCAATGCGCGGAGGCAGGTGCCGAGTTGATCGTCGTGCGGGCTGGATCGCTACCGGCGGCGGAGAGTGAGCGCCTCGTCGCTCGCGGAGCGAAGCTGATCGTCGCGCCCCCCACGGCGACGATCCCCGAACTGCGCGGTCTCGGGATGCAAGAATCGGCAGGCGGGGTGGTCGTGATCACCGAGGATCACTGCGTGGCCGCCGCTGACTGGCTGTCGCTCCTACTCGCTGCCGCAACGGGCGACGTGACGGGTGGCGCGATGGACAACGCACGACGCGACCGGATGGTCGACTGGGGCGCGTACTTCTCCGAGTACGGGTTCTTCGCTTCGGGGCGCCAGGATCCGGGCGGAGAGATGCCGCCATTGATCACCGGCGCGAACGTCGCGTACGGGCCGGCGGTCGCTGAGGAGGTCGCGGCGTGGGCGCGCGCCGGCGACTGGGAGAATGTCGCCCACCAGCGACTCGCGGCGCGGGGGCACACCTTCCGATTCGAGCCGCGCGCGGTGATCCTGCAGAATCGTTCGTACGAGCTTGCCGCCTTCTGTGTGGACCGCTTCGAACACGGCCTCGACTATGCCCGGACGCGTCTCGCACTGGAAGGCACCGCCGGGCGCTGGACGCGCTTCGTCGCGACCCCGGTGCTTCCGTTCCTACTCGCGTGGCGTGTTGGCGTCGCCGCAGCCCGCGGACGCGTGATGACATTCCTGCGCGCCCTGCCGGCGACGCTCATCTTCCTTGGCGCGTGGTCGCTCGGCGAGGCTGCGGGCTACCTCGCCGGACCGGCACCGCAGGAGTCCCAATGACCAGTCCGGAAATCACCGTCGTCGTACCCTCCGTGAACGGACTCGGTGACCTCATCGATTGCCTCGACGCCCTCCTCGCGCAGCGTGATGTGGGAATTGAGGTACTGGTCGCTGACCGCTGCGGGGAGCCGTTGCGACGCGATGTCAGGGCGCGGTACCCGAGCGTGCGCGTGCTCGAGGCTCCGCCGGGCACGACGATCCCCGACCTTCGTCAACGCGCATTCGCGGCGGCGACGGGCGAGTTCGTCGCGGTGATCGAGGATCACGTGATCGTTCCGCCCGGGTGGGCCCGTGCCCTGCTCGACGCCCAGCGCGCGGTCGGAGGCGTCGTCGGCGGCGCGGTGGAGAACGCCGCGACCGAACAGCTCGTGGATTGGGCCGCATTCCTCTGTGAGTACAGCCACTGCCTTCCGCCGATCCCGGCGGGACCAACGACCAGTGTGACAGGAAACAACGTCATCTATCCGCGCGTCCTCCTCGAGCGTCACGCCGACGCGCTCGGGAACGGCCGATGGGAGAATCATCTCCACGACGCGCTTCTGCGCGCCGGCGTGCCGATGACCTGCCGGCCAGAGATCGTCGTGGGACACAAGAAGCACTACACCGTCGGCGAATATCTCTCGCAGCGCTACCTGTACGCGCGGTCGTATGCCGGGGCACGGCTCGCCGGCGCGCCTCTGGCCAGGCGGCTCGCGTTCGCCGTGGCGTCGTTCGCCCTTCCGCCGGTGCTCTTCTACCGGACGGTCTCTCGCATCCTCAAGAAGGGTCGGCACCGCAAGGAGCTCTTCCTCTCGCTCCCACTGCAGGCGCTCTTCGTCGTGTCGTGGGCCTGGGGCGAGGTGGTGGGATCGGCGCTTGGCCCGGGCGATTCGCTCTCGAGAGTCTGCTGATGGCTGGGGCCTCCGTCGGTGGGGAACCACCATCCTTCGTCTGCCCGAAGTGTCGCGGTCCGCTGTTGCACGGGAAGGACGCATATCGCTGTGAAGCCTGCGCACGAGCGTATCCGATCGTGCTCGGCATCGCCGACTTTCGGCTCTTTCCTGATCCCTGGATCGGGCTGGTTGAGGACCGGGAGAAGGGGATCCGCCTCGAGGCGTCCACGTCGGGACTCGACTTCGCGGCCACCGTGCGTGCTTACTGGGCGATGACCGAGGGTACGCCTCGCGAGTGGGCGGAGCGCTTCACCGAGCGGGCGATCGCCGCGGAAGAGCGCGCGAACGATTGGCTTGATGTCGAAGCGTCGAAGGATCGCTTCCGGGCTGACAGCACGCTGCTCGACATCGGCTGCGGGACCGGTGGTTTGCTCGCTGCCGTTGCCGAGCGAGGCGGTCATCCGATCGGTGTCGACATCGCTTTCCGGTGGCTCGTCCTCGCGCGACGACGCCCCGCGGTAGGTTGCACACGCGTACGAAAAGTCAGCGCCAACCCCCAGCAACATAACGTAGCGCCCCCCACCCTCGCAGCCCACCCAGCCAAAGGTACGCGCGAACAAATCC